>JAJDHX010000001.1 GCA_030266395.1 Selenomonadales bacterium OttesenSCG-928-I06
GTATCTGCATCTACATTAGGCAGATCTTTTACAAAAGTAGTGTCAATAATAAGCTTTCCGCCTGGTTTTAAAGCATTAATATACTTATCACAAGCAGCTTGGCTCATTGTAAGCATTACATCAGCACTTAAAACTTTTGGATAATCTATATTTTCATCTGAAATAAGAACTTCAGACTTACTTGCACCACCGCGTGCTTCTGGTCCATAAGATTGAGTTTGAATAGCATATTGTCCATCTAAGATAGCAGCTTCTGCTAAAATTGTACCGGCAAGAATAAGACCTTGACCACCAGTGCCACTTAAACTTATTTGTTGCATTATTTACTACCTCCTTGGACTCTTTTGATTAAATCATCGTAAAGAGCAGTATATTCAGGTGCTTCTGATTTATATAACTCTCCGATAATCATTTTACCTTCTAAATCTTTAGGAGACATTTTTTTGCTATCTTCTATACGCACAGAATTATCTTGCTGCCATTTAAGCATAGCAGAAGCTGTACGCAGTTTATTTCTTCTGCCATATGCAATAGGACATTGAGTGATTGCATCAATAACAGAGAAGCCTTTGTTTTCTATGCCTTTAGCAATAAGATTAGTGAGCATTTCAGTATGGAATGCAGTTCCTCTTGCTACATAAGTAGCTCCAGAAGCTATTGCTAGGGCAGGTATATCAAAAGGTCTTTCAAATTGTCCGTAAGGAGCAGTAGTAGATAAACTGTTTATAGGAGTAGCAGGAGAAGACTGACCACCTGTCATTCCATAAATGCTGTTATTGAAAATAACTGTAGTTAAATCAATATTTCTTCTTGCTGCATGAATAAAATGATTACCGCCTATAGCAGTTGCATCACCGTCACCAGTAATTACAATTACATTTAATTCCGGGTTAGCAAGTTTAATACCTGTAGCAAAAGTAAGGGCACGACCATGAGCAGTGTGTATAGTATTGAAATCAAGATAAGTTGATGCTCTTGAAGAACAACCTATACCAGAAACCACAACAGTTTTATTTTGATCAAGACCCATTTTATCTATTGCTCTTACTATAGCAGATAATACAACACCATTGCCGCATCCAGGACACCAAATATGAGGAAGCGCTGTTTTTCTTAAATATTTTTCAGTACTAGCCATTATTTTGCACCTCCAGCTGCTTCGCGGATAGGATTTAAAATTTCATCAGGTAAGAATAATTCACCGTCAATCCTATTTACAGAAACTATTTTATCTCTATCTACATATCTTTCAATCTCAGTAACAAGCTGACCATAATTCATTTCAGGAACAATGATCTTTTTAGCATTTTTAGCAGCTTTTATTAAAACTTCATCTGGGAACGGCCAGATAGTAATCAACTTAAGCAATCCAGCTTTAATACCCATCTTGCGAGCTTCTTTTACAGCGTGAGCAGCTGGTCTGGAAGAACCGCCATAAGATACAACTAATATTTCTGCATCTTCAGTATATAGTTCCGTATACATAGTTATATCAGCTTTAGCCTTATCTACTTTAGTATGCAGGCGGCTAATAAGTTTAGTAGTAACATCACTTGCTGAAGAAGGCATACCAGTTTCGCCATGAATAAGACCAGTTACATGATAACGATAACCAGAACCAAAGGAAGCCATTGGAGGCACATCATCATCATCAGGACAAAAAGCCTTGAAAGTTTCAGGAGGGCCAGTAGGTCCTTTTCTGTCTACTATTTCAACTTGCTCTGGCAATTCTACTCTTTCTCTCATATGGCCTATAACTTCATCAAGTAAAATAACTACAGGCATACGATATTTCTCAGCAAAATTAGCAGCTTTTACGCCAATTTCAAAACTTTCTTCAACAGAACCTGGTGAAAGTGCAATTACACCTCTGTCACCATGAGATCCCCAACGAGTTTGCATTACATCAGCTTGACCAGGGGAGGTAGGTTGTCCTGTACTAGGACCTAAACGTTGAACATTTACTATAACAATAGGAATTTCAGCTATAGCTGCGTAACCTATTAATTCTTGTTTTAAAGAAAAACCAGGGCCACTAGTTGCAGTAACTGCTTTTACACCTGCCAGTGAAGCACCACATACTGCTCCGATACTAGCAATTTCATCTTCCATTTGAATAAACTTGCCACCAAGTTTCGGCATTCTTTCAGCAAAAATTTCAGCAAACTCAGTACTAGGAGTGATAGGGTAACCTGCGTAAAAACGAACTCCGGCTGCAATCAAACCTTCAGTACAAGCTTCATTGCCTTGCATTAAACGCGCTTTGCTCATTTATTATCACCTCTCCCAGTTTTTTCAGTATCATCAGTAAGCATAATTGCAAAATCCGGGCATCTAATTTCACAGCGACCGCAATAGATGCATTCAGATATATTTTTTATATAAACTTTGCCTATTTCGTCAAGTGCCAGTACATTAGTTGGGCAATATTCAACACATATACCGCAGCCTTTGCATAACTTGACATTAATATTAAGGGCCATTAAGTTCATTCCTCCTTGAATTTATGTGCATGTACTAAAATATTATACACCATCTTTGCCAGTATGTCCTTATTCAGTGAGAAAAAAATTAAAAAAAATGCATATTTTTTAATTTTTAAAGCAAAATAATTAGTTTTTAATAAATTTTTTTAATTTATTAAACAAAAGCAGGGAAAAAACATATATCATAAAGAGACCTTAAAAATACTAATATAAAGTAAAAAGATATTTTACTACATAAAGCAGCAACTTCTTTTATTTTAATTTTAGTAGAAGACACATCTTCTTACTAAATTTTTTATTGTTTAGAAAGGGGAGTTTGTCATGAGATTTTCCTTAAAGAGAAAGAGACTTAATCTGCGAACACCAGTAATTATATTTATTTTACTTAGCCTGTCACTTTGTTTATTTTGGTATTTTGAAAGCAGACTTAAACCAGCTTTAATAACAATAGCTACAACAAGAGCAAAAATAGCAGCAACTCAAACTATAAACGAAGTTATTAATAACCAAGTAGCAATAATGGTAGATCCCAACAAACTAGTCAATGTTACTCTAGATGAAAGAGGCAGAGTCACTCTTATTCAACCTAACAGTATAGAATTTAACAGATTATCTGCTGGTACAACTATAAAATTACAAGATGCATTAAAAAAACTACCTAATGATAAAATCTATATCCCTTTAGGGCAGATTTTAGGTAGCAGAATATTTGCACACTCTGGTCCTCATATTGGAATAACAATACTTCCAATGGGAACAGTAGATGTTAATATCAGTGATAAATTTGAACAAGCAGGAATTAACCAAACCCGTCATATGATTTATATGATGATTGCAACAAAAATGAAAATAGTTATTCCCTTGCTAGAAGAAAATATTGAGATAAACAGTCAAATACTAATAGCAGAATATATCATAGTTGGCGATGTTCCAAGCACTTATTTGCAAATGCCATTTCCTCTTAATCACTAAGAAATAGGTTTGTTTTGTTTTTTGCGCCACCAAACATATGCATAAATCAAAACAATTGCAGAAATTACAGCTATTAATCTCAGCATATTATCACTTGCATAAACAATGTCATGTCCTAAAAGAACTTTTATAACTACAGGAGGCAATTTACCTAATATAGTAGCCCAAATAAAA
Organism: Selenomonadales bacterium OttesenSCG-928-I06; assembly: GCA_030266395.1. Lineage (GTDB taxonomy): Bacteria > Bacillota > Negativicutes > Sporomusales > Sporomusaceae > JAJDHX01. The sequence continues at coordinate 3,633 of JAJDHX010000001.1, forward strand.
TCTTTAAACGAAATTTTACTTATTGCGGCAATTGCTGTTATTATCCCAGAAGGAGCAAGAGGCAGCAACCTGGCTATCAAAAGAATTTTAAAACCATTTTTAGAACTATAATCATCTACTTGTTTTAAATAAGAACTTTTAGCAATTTTCTTTTCTACAAAACTTCGGAAAAAGTAACGAGCAAAAAAGAACATAAAAACAGCACCAATTACCTCGCCAGTCCAGGAGATAATTGTTCCCCAAAAGATTCCATATATAATTGCAGTAGCCCCTGAAAGAATCATAAATGGAAAAACTACTGTAAAAGTCATTACAATAAAAAGTAAAAGAATTATTAAGACAGAAAGATGTCCAAATGAGCGAATGTATTCTGACAAAGCAGCAATGTCACCACTGCTGACAATGAGGAATATATTGTTACAGAAGTCAGGAGCTAAAAAATATGTTAATGCTATAGCAGCTAAAATGGCTAGCCAACCGCATATTTTGCTCATAGCCTAGACAAAACCTCCAAAAATTTGGCTTAAAAATTTATATTTATCTTAAAATCCATGTATAAACATTTTAAAATAGCTCATACTAGAAATGTAAATTTTTCTCCTCTCCCATAACTTAGCGGCGTAAGCCGCTTCTTTTTTTTGTCTATCTATAGAAAATCATTTTAAAATTATCAGAAAAATGGCTTTGCAGAGTCTTTTTTATCTTAGACAAAGCTGAAGCAGAATTAACTGTATCTATTGCAGCTCTGCGAGCTAACAATAAAATGTCTATATCTTTTATTATATCAGCAATCTTAAGATCAGGTAACCCATGTTGATTAGTTCCAAAAAATTGTCCAGGGCCTCTGATTATTAAATCTTTTTCAGCTAAATAAAAACCGTCATTAGATTCAACTAAAGTATTTAATCTTTCTAAAGTTTCCTCAGTTCTGTTATCTGAAATTAAGATACAATAAGATTTGTGAATTCCTCTGCCTATTCTGCCTCTTAATTGATGTAGCTGAGCTAACCCAAATCTTTCAGCATTTTCAATAATCATAATAGTAGCATTAGGAACATTTACTCCTACTTCTATTATTGTAGTAGAAATAAGAGCCTTAATATTACCTTTATAAAAGTCGCTCATAACGGCTTCTTTTTCAGTTTGTTTCATTTTGCCATGAATTAAGGCACAATTAATATTTTTAAAATAAGTTTTCTTTAATTCTTCATATATATTTGTAGCAGCTTTAACAGCTAGTTTTTCTGATTCTTCTATCAAAGGACAAACTACATAAACTTGTCTGCCTGATAAAATTTCTTTAGCTGCAAATTCATATACTCTGCCTTTTTGTTCGTTATTGCGAATATAAGTGCTTATAGGCTTTCTGCCAGGAGGAAGCTCTTTTATAATTGAAGTATCCAAATCGCCATATATAGTAAGAGCCATAGTTCTGGGAATAGGGGTTGCTGTCATAATTAAAACATCTGGAGATACTCCTTTTTCTTGTAGAAGAGACCTTTGTCTGACACCAAATCTATGTTGCTCGTCAGTTATAACTACTCCCAAATGTTTAAATACAACTTTATCTTGAATAAGCGCATGAGTACCAATAACAATATCAGCACTACCGTCATTTATCTTTTCTAAAACTTCTTTACGTTCTTTAGTTTTAAGGCTTTTAGTGAGTAGCACAAGATTTATATTATGAGGCGAAAATAATTTGGACAAATTTTGATAATGCTGCTCTGCTAAAATTTCGGTAGGGGCCATTAAAGCTCCTTGATAACCGCTTTCAACAGTTTTGGCAAGAGCAAAAGCAGCAATCATTGTTTTCCCAGAGCCAACATCTCCTTGAATTAGCCGCTGCATAGGAATAACATCTTCCATATCTTTTTTCACATCATTAATAGCTTTTGCTTGGTCTGATGTAAGTTTAAACGGCAGAGACTTTTCCAGCTTTTGCATTAAAGGTCCGTCAGGAGTATGCTTTATACCGGCAGAATTTTGTTTATTATTTTTTCTTAAATAAAGTAGAGCACATTGCAATAAATAAAGTTCTTCAAATATCAATCTGTGTTTTGCTTTATCAAGAAGTTCAGTTGATTCCGGAAAATGAATATTTTGCAAAGCAGAATATCTGTCTATCAAATCATAGCTTTTTAAGATATCTTCAGGTAAGGTTTCCGGGAGTTTATGCTCGGTATTAAGAATTTCTAATTTATCCAGAGTCTGAGTAACTAAATTTCTGATTTGCCATTGATTTATATATTCATTGGCAGGGTAGACAGGGAAAATTCTTCTATTGTTTAAAACTTCCTCAATATCAGGTTCTATATCAGGATTATTTATTTCTAAACCATAATATTTTTTCTGCACTTTCCCGGATACTATTATCTTCATGCCAGGAGAGAACTTACTTTTTTGGTAAGGTTGATTAAACCAGGTTAAAGTAACGTTTCCTGATATGTCACTGACTATAACCTTAGTAATTGTAAGTCTTTTATTTGGTTTTGACTGCATAACTTTAAATACTTTTGCTCTAAAAGTAGAATATTCTTCTAATGGAAGCTCGCAAATGAGCTTTAAATTACTTCTATCTTCATATCTTCTAGGATAATGCTCTAAAAGATCTTTAATAGTAGTAATTCCAAGACTAGCAAACTTATTTGAATTTTTTAAACCAATACCTTTAAGTGCATTGATATTAGTTGCCAAAAACTGTTCCATATAGAATCACCTCTAAAATAAGCAAAAAAATAAAAATTAAGTGTAGGCAGATAAACTTCTTTTTGCCTACACTATTTTAATTTGGAATAGTAGCATTTAGTTCTGCAAGCAATTTATCTAAATCGATTCCATGCATTTTTGCACAATTTTCAATAGTCTCTGTTGAAGACCCCATACAACCTATACAATGCATTCCATGCTTAGAAAATATATCTTTTGCATTTGAATTGCTGCGAAGAACTTCAATGATTGGAGTATCTTTGGTAATCATCTATTAGTCCTCCTTTAAAATCATTTCTTTTAATTAATGTTTTCAATATAATATTTAAAAATTCCTGCAAATAATGGTATTTTAATAGGATTTTTGTCTTTGTATAATAAGATTATTAGAAATGCTTGCCATGGCTTAGTGTTTGTGATAAAATAATAATGTTTGAATTATAATGATTTCAAGATATATGCTTATTTATCCTTATGAGGAGGTGGAATATATGGCAAGTCTTTGCGAAATATGTGGTAAAGGTGAACGTAGCGGTTTTAACGTCAGCCATTCTCATTTAAAAACTAAACGCACATGGAAACCAAATATACAAAGCGTAAAAGCAGTAGTAAAAGGTGAAGTAAAAAAGGTTAATATATGTACTAGATGTTTACGTTCTGATAAGATTCAAAGACCTATGTAATAAGCTCCTTTAAAGGTAAGAATTGAATTTAGAAAAAGATAAACGCACATCTACATTAGAAAATCCAAAAGCAAGCAGAGTTACGTACAAGAAGTACGCGCCTCTACTTGCTTTTATATTTTCTAATCCATCTGCAAATTTCTCTTTTCCTAAATTCAATTTGAGTGGGTTCAATTTTTATTTCTGGTTTTTTAGGTTAAGTTTCAACTTGTTTTGTTAGAATTATATTTAGAATTTCTTGCAGATCTTCTTTGCTAACATTGTATTTTTCATTACAAAAATGACAAATAATTTCTGCTTGTCCGTCTTTAATCATTTCTTCCACTTCTTGTTTGCCAAGACTAATAAGCATTTCCAGAATTCTTTCTCTAGAACATTGACATTTAAAAAATGTATCAGTCTCTGGGTGATAATTAATTTCAAATCCTTTTAAAACTAAATCCAAGATATCTTTAGTAGAAAGACCTGTGTTAATTAGTTCAGATACAGAATTTATAGATGCAACATTTTTTTCAAGTAAAGAGATAGTCTCTTCACTGGCATTTGGCAAAGCTTCAACCAGAAATCCGCCTGCCGCTGCTACAGTCTCATCCGGGTTTACAAGTACACCTAGAGCAACACAAGAGGGGGTCTGTTCAGAAACAGCCAGATAATGTGTAACATCTTCCGCAATCTCACCAGAAACTAACTTTGAGGTGCCTGTAAAAGGATGCTTTAAAGTAGTAAACCTAGTTAAAGAAATCTGTCCTTGACCTACAGCTTGAGCAACATCCAATTTACCATTTTTTAATGGTAAATCAACTGCTCCATTTTGAATATATCCTCTGACCTGACCATTGGCATAAGCATCAGCAACAATATCGCCGACCGGGCCATCACCTAATATCTTTAAAGTAATAGCTTCTTTCGTTTTTAAGGTAGCAGCCAAAAGCACTGCAGCAGTTAATGTTCTGCCTAAAGCAGCTGTTGCCACAGGAAAACAATTATGCTTGTTTCTTGCTACTTCAGTTAAATTTGTGGTAATAGCCGCAAAAGCTCTTATTTCAGAAGTAGTAGCTCTTTGAATACAATCTTTCATAGTTATTTCTTTTCCTTTAATGAAATTGGTTTAGAAAGTATTTTCTGATCAGTCACAATATCTATAACATCTACTGATGTATCAGTAATCAAAGCTATAGTGCCGTGTTTATTTTCGGTTTTAGACATCCCGGGTGAGCCAGGATTCAAAAAGATAATATTGTCTTCCACAGTAAGTTCAGGGATATGAGTATGACCTGTAATAAATATATTTGCATTTAAAGATTTTGCTTGAAGTAATCTGGATAAATTATTTAAATGATGACCATGAGTTGCTATAATTGTAAGTCCATTTATATAAGCATTAACGTAAGGTGATTGCAAAGGAATATCAAGAACCATTGTATCAACCTCTGCATCACAGTTTCCGCAAGCTATCAACATAGGAATATTCATTTTATTTAACACTTCTGCCAGTTCTTTAGGATTATACTCAGAAGGAATTGCATTTCTAGGTCCGTGATACAAAACATCACCGGCATGAATTATTAAATCTACATCAGAAAAATATTTGGAGAAAATTTGGTTCCAGTTATCAAGGCAACCATGAGTATCACTAACAACACCAATTTTCATAATATGTACTCCTTAATCATTATTTTAAATATTATAATGATAAATTCTACCACTAAAAATAAAAAAAAACAAACAATAATGAAATAAATTCCCCACCATGCCGTTTATTTGTCTTTGTTTTGAACCTGCGCACCGCAGGTGGGTGTCAGCCTAATTACTTTATGTTACTTCAAATGTCGTACTGAAGCTTACACGCCATAATAAGAGCGAGACTCCCTATATTAATCTGTTGGCTCAAAACATGAAGACAATTCGCACACATAGCAGGGCTTTATTTATTAATGTTTCTTTAATAAAATCTTATCAAATGAAAACGCTGTTGGCAAGTGTAATTTTTTAGAATATTTTAAATATATCGCTAAATTTGTTGATTTAAAACATATAGGTATATAAAATAGTATTTGTTTTATGCTTAATTGTTATTCAATTATTTTAATAATTAAGTAAGAAAAGACAGCTGAATTTTCTCAGCTGTCTTTGTGTTTTATTCTTGATCTTTAGGTTTACTTTTAACAACATCTGTTTTTATAAAGAGTTCTTTAAGCTGTTTAGGAGAAACTTCTGATGGAGCATCAGACATAATATCAGATGCACTTTGTGTTTTTGGAAATGCGATGACATCTCTTATAGAAGAGCGTTTTGCCATAAGCATTATAAGTCTATCAAGTCCAAAAGCAATACCGCCATGAGGAGGAGCTCCATAATGGAAGGCATCTAAGAGGAAGCCGAATTTTTCAATAGCTTCATCTGGAGTTAAACCAATAGCAGTGAAAACTCTTTCTTGAAGTGTTCTGTTATAAATCCTTACACTGCCGCCACCAAGTTCAGTGCCGTTTAAAACTAAATCATAAGCTTTAGCTTTAACTTTGCCAGGGTCTGTTTCCAAAAATTCCATGTCTTCATCTTTAGGTGAAGTAAACGGATGATGCATTGCAGTCCAACTATTATCTTCTTCGTCATGTTCAAACATAGGGAAGTCGATAACCCAGACAAATGATAACTGATCTTGATCTATTAAATTAAGCCTTTTAGCCATTTCAATTCTTAATTGTCCTAAAGCTGCTGCCACAACTTTTGGTTTATCAGCAACAATTAAAATTAAGTCATCAGTTTCGGCATTTGTTGCAGAAGCAAGTTTAGCTAAAGTTTCTTCACTGAAGAATTTAGCAATAGGGGATTTAATACCTTCTTGAGTGTAGCAAATCCAGGCAAGCCCTTTAGCGCCATAAATACCTACATAATCAACTAAACCATCAAGCTCTCTGCGAGGAATATTAGCATTGCCTTTTACATTAATAGCTTTTACTTGTCCGCCGTTTTCTAACACTGTATCAAATACTTTAAAACCTGAACCTCTTACAACTTCTGAAATATCAGTAAGTTCCATACCAAATCTTAAATCTGGTTTATCAGAACCATATCTGTTCATAGCTTCATCATAACTCATACGAGGTATAGGTAATTTTATCTCAGCACCAATAGCTTCATTAAAAACAAAAGCTATCATTTGTTCCATTAACTCTAAAATATCATCTCTTTCTATAAATGACATTTCAATATCAAGTTGAGTGAATTCTGGTTGTCTGTCTGCTCTTAAATCTTCATCTCTAAAACATTTGGTAATTTGGAAATATTTTTCCATACCAGCAACCATTAAAAGCTGTTTGAAAATTTGAGGAGATTGGGGGAGGGCATAGAATTTACCAGGATTTACTCTGCTTGGCACTAAATAATCTCTGGCACCTTCAGGAGTGCTTTTAGTAAGCATAGGAGTTTCTATCTCTAAGAATCCTTGTTTATCCAGGAAATCTCTCATTGCTTTTGTTGTTCTGTGTCTTAAAATAAGATCTGATTGCATTTGCGGTCTTCTGAGATCAAGATAACGATACTTTAAGCGAATAGTCTCATCAACATCAATATTATCCTGGATGTAGAAAGGAGGAGTTTTAGCTGTATTTAAAATTCTGAGTTCTCTGCCGTAAACTTCAATTTTACCTGTAGGTAAATTAGGGTTTATAGCACCTTCTTCTCTAAGACGAACAGCACCACGCACCATCAAAACATATTCATTACGAATTTTTTCTGCCTTGTCAAAAGCTTCTTTAGAAACTTCTGCCGAAAAGACTAATTGAATTAAACCAGAACGGTCTCTTAAGTCTACAAATATTAAACCGCCATGGTCTCTTCTTCTAGATACCCAGCCACATAAAACTACTTCTTCATCTTTATTTTTGTCTGTTAAATCTGCACAATTATGAGTTCTTTTTAAACCTTGCATTAAATCAATCTTAATTTCTTCCGTTTTTTCAATTTCAGTCATTCTTTTTTTCTCCCGCCTTATCTACAAGTTTGTTTTTTAAATCATCTATACTAACTAATTCTTGTTCGCTAGTTTTCATATTTTTCAACATAACCTGATTATTTAATAACTCATCTTCACCTATTATAGCAACATATTCTGCCTGATATCTATTTGCAGATTTCATTTGAGCTTTAATGCTTCTATCTAAATAATCTGTTTCAGCAGATATATGCGCACTTCTTAGTTCGTAAACTAACCTGAAAGCAACTTCTTTAGCTTTCTCTCCTATCGGAGCTATAAATATTTTTATTGAATCATCTTTTGGAGGAAGTAGATTTTGTTTTTCAAGAGCCAAGAAAGTTCTTTCCAGACCTATAGCAAATCCAATAGCAGGAGTTGCTTGTCCACCACATTGTTCGATAAGTCCATCATATCTTCCGCCACCACAAACAGCACTTTGTGCACCAAGTGGTTTATATTCTATCTCAAAAGCTGTTTTAGTGTAGTAATCAAGACCTCTAACAAGTCTTTTATTGATTATAAAGTCTATATTTGCAGCTTTAAAGAATCCTTGTAACTTTTCAAAGTGATCATTACATTCCTCACACAAACAATCAATAATATGAGGAGCACCTTGAGAAAGTTCTTGGCATTTTTCGTTTTTACAATCCAATAAACGCATAGGATTTCTCTCATAACGAGACTGACAATCTTTGCAAAGAGAAGGTAATTTATCTTTAAAAAATGCTTGCAGCTTTTCTCTGTATATTGGCCGACAAACAGGGCAGCCAACAGAGTTTATTTGCAAAGTTAAATCATTAAGTCCCAATCTTTGAAAAAACTGTATTGCTAAAGAAATTATCTCAGCATCAATTGAAGGATCTTTAGCACCAATTGCCTCTACTCCAAATTGATGAAACTGACGATACCTTCCTGCCTGAGGTCTGTCATAACGAAACATAGGACCTATGTAATAAAGTTTAGCAGGGTTAAGAGTAGCATACAACTTGTTTTCAAGATAAGACCTAACAACAGCAGCTGTATTTTCAGGTCTCAAAGTCAAACTTCTTTGACCCAGATCTGTGAAAGTATACATCTCTTTTTCAACAATATCAGTAGTCTCACCGATACCTCTTAAAAACAACTCAGTATGTTCAAATATAGGAGTTCTAATTTCCTGATAAGCTGCTTGCTGGCATAATTCGTGGATTATATTTTCTATATAACGCCAACTATAACTAATATCAGGAAGAATATCTTTAGTACCTCTAGGGCCTGTAGTAAGCATCAAATCTTCCTCTCAGTTTTTAAAGAGTAAATCAAATAAATTTTTTCTTCTTTTTAGATAATACTCTAAATTGTTTATATATGTAAAGATGTCTTTAGGATTATAACAACTTTCTAAAGACCAATTTTCAAAATTAACGGCTTTAGTTCCTGCGGCAGGGCCTATACCAATAATAGATTGTCTCTCTTCTATTATCTTAATATTATAAAAAGATTCAGTGCCAGGTATGGCATAACCTATATTTTCGAGATTACCTGTCATATTTTTTTGTCTATAAAGATAGTAGGGGACCATATTTAATTTTTCTGCATAATTTTTTGCTGTCTCCAGCATTTTAATTGTTGTTTCTATATTAGGTAATGCATTTTCATTTAAATTATCTTTTAAAATAGAGTTGTTTTTTATAGCTAGCGTATGTATAGTAATATTTTCCGGCTTTAAAGCAGAAATTTTAGTCATAGTATCTATCAAATCTTTTTCTGTTTCACCAGGCAGACCTACAATGACATCCATATTTATAATTACATTAAAATTAGTTATTTGTCTAATTTTATTTATAACCTCTACAATTTCCTGTGCACTATGATTACGCCCAATTATATTGAGTGTCTTATCTTGCATTGTCTGAGGATTTATACTTATTCTGGTTACCCCTAATTTATTTAGTGTTTCAAGTTTTTCTGTAGTTATACTGTCAGGACGTCCAGCTTCAACTGTAAATTCCTTAGTTTTGTTACCAATAAGATTTTCTTTAACCAAATTTATTAAATTATGAAAGTCAGTGTTATTTAAGCTGGTAGGGGTGCCGCCGCCTATATAAACAGATTCAACTATAAAATCTTTTTCTTTAATTAATCTGGCTGCATCTATAATATCTTTATTTAAAGCATCCAAAAAAGAATCAAGCTGCTCTTGTTGCTCTGGTATTGTATACGAAGGAAAAGAGCAGTAAAGGCATCTTGATGGACAATAGGGGATTCCGATATATACACTGACTACTCTAGAATTTTCTGCATCATTAGTTAAACTGGTGATATTTCGCTGGTGAACTGCTATATTAGAAATTAAATCAGCTTTATCACTTGCAACAGAATATTTATCAATCAAAATTTGAGAAATATCTTCTTTGTTTTTATTTTCATCTAAAAGTTTATGTACAATTTTAGTCGGTCTTACTCCCCGGAGGATTCCCCAAGGACTAGGGTTAATACCTGTAATCTCTTTTATTAAGGTAAGTATATTTAACTTAACTAATTTTTTTATAACAGCTATTTTATCATCTTCTCTAAAATTAGTTGGAGTTATTATTTCTTTATAAGAAAAATCTTCATTTTCATTTAAAAAACAAACTTTTGTTTTTAAATTAGTTCTATTATTTTCAGTAATATAACTGTTTTCTATTAATATATCGCCATAATTCAATTTATTATTGTCACAATTATCAATTAAAAAATCAGCAGCGGCAGATATCTTAAATAAAGCCATAATATCATTTACTGCATCAGAAAAAAGAGGTTCTTTATTTACTAAAAAATATCTATTTATCTTCAAGTTCTTTTTGACATTCTTCGCAGTATCCATGGAATTTCACCTGATGGTCTATTATTTTAAATTTACTGTTTTTAGAAATCACAGTTTCTAAAGTTTCTAATAAATCTTCTTCAAACTCTATAACCTTATGACAATTTAGACAAATTAAATGATGATGATGGTGAGTTTCATCATTAGCCTGATTTATTTCATAGCGGCTTTTACCATCACCAAAATGTATTTTATGTAATACGTTTAAATCACTTAAAAGTTCTAAAGTTCGGTAAACAGTAGCAAGTCCAATTTCACTGTTTTGTTGTTTTATAATATAATGAACATCTTCAGCACTCAAATGCTTGTCTAAGTTTTTAAGAAAAATATCCAGGATTAGCTGCCTTTGAGATGTTAGTTTATAATTTTGTTCTATCAACTTTTTATTAATATCAGATAACGCAATAGTCATGCTAATCCTCCTCTTTATAATTAGAATGATTCATTATAGCTCCAAATGTGTTTTAAAACAACTCTTAAAATTGCAGTCAGCGGAACGGCAATAATCATTCCAATAATACCGCCAAGATGTGCACCTATAAGTAAACTAAGTATTATAACTACAGGATGAAGCGAAATGGTATTACCCATGATCTTAGGTACAATTATTTGACTTTCAACTTGATGAATAATTAAATAAAACAAAGTAACTTTTAGGGCCAGTACAGGTGAAATAAGATAAGCTAAAAGAATTGCCGGAATTGCTCCCATAATTGGTCCTATAATTGGAATCGCTTCTGTTAAAGTAGCAAATAGTCCAAGTAAAAGAGGATAATCAACTCCCAGTATATACATACCACTGAAAACTATCATACCAATAACAATACATATTATGATTTGACCATGAATATAGTTGCCAATTACTACACCTATCTCATCATATACAGTTCTTACTCTGCTTCTTAATCTGTTGGGGAAGGGGCTTATTAAAGCAGTTTTTATCTTGTTGCCATCTTTTAAGAAATAGTAAGTTAAAACAGGTACTATAATCAACTCTATTATTCTGGAAGCAAAAGTTAAGGTATTATTTAATAATCTTTTGGCCAAAGTCATTGCATATGCAGTAGCTTCAGAAAATGCACTATCTATATATGCTCTTATGCTTTCAGGAATGTGAACACTATTATACTGATCATCAAGAAATAATATTGTAGGATGAATCTTCTTTAAAAGTTCTGGTAACTCTTTAGAAAATTTATTTAATTCCTGAGTAAAAGGGAAAAGAATAAAAGTCATTATCAAAAGTATTATAAGGGCAAAAATTAAAAAAGAAATTAAAATAGAAATTCCTCGAGGAATATTATAATGAGTTCCTTTAAAAGGAATATTAATTTTACCTAAAAAATTCACTAAAGGATTTAAAAAGAAAGAAAGAATCACTGCTAAAGCAATCGGCAAAAAAACCGCAGAGACTTGACTTGCTATGTATATTGCAATTATAACAATTATTGTTTTTAGATAAAATAGAAAGTCGCGTCTAAAATCCAATTTATATCTTCCTTATTATAAATTTTTTTAAGAAAAACTAGGATTATTTTTCTTCTCATATTCAATGGTCGTAACTTCTCCATGACCTGGATAAACTACCGTTGCATCTGGAAGAGTAAAAAGTTTTTCTTTTATACTTTTAATTATAGTTTCATAAGAACCGCCAGGAAGGTCTGTTACCCCTATTGTGCCAGCCATTAAAGTATCACCGGAAAACAAAACGTTTTCTTCTTTATTATATAAACAAATTCCGCCTTTAGTATGACCTGGAGTATGAATTACCTGCAATTTAACATTGCCGAATTCTACTGTATCACCATCAGCGATAAATATGTCTGCTATACCTCCTGATACTCCTTTATCAGGGAAGATAGATAAAATATTATCATAAGTTTCTAATACTAAAGCCTCTTCTTCATGAATTAAGATTAAAGCCCCAGTGGCTTTTTTTATTGCTCCATTAGCCCTGATATGATCAAAATGACCATGGGTATTTATAATGTACTTTAAATTAAGTTTCTCTTCTGCCAATAATTCTATAATTCCTTGCTCTTGGGCAGCAGGGTCTATTATAGCAGCCTCAAGAGTTTCCTCGCAATATAAAACATAACAGTTGGCGCAATGTTCACCGACATCAAGTTCAATAATATACATTATATTTTGCCTCCCAAATTTATGCTGTATAAAATATTTATAATGTTTTTAGGAAACAAAAGGATTATATTTTTTTTCATGGGCAATAGTAGTAGCTTCGCCATGTCCGGAATAAACAGTTGTTTCATCTGGCAGAACAAGAAGTTTGTTTTTAATGCTACTAATAATTGTTGGATAAGAACCTCCAGGAAAATCTGTTCTTCCTATTGATTCGGCAAACAATGTATCACCTGAAAATAAAACTTTTTCTTTTTCATTGTATAAGCAAATTCCACCTTGAGTATGACCTGGAGTATGAATTACTTGCAACTTAACATTGCCAAACTCTATGGTATCACCATCATCGATAAACTTATCTGCTACTGCGCCTGGTGCGCCTTTGCCAATAAATTTTGCGAGCATAGGAGCTTCTTTTTCATGAAATAAAATTGAAGCATCAGTAGCTTTTTTAATTGCACTATTTGCACCAATATGATCTGGATGCCCGTGAGTATTTATAATATATTTTATTTTAAGCTTGTTTTTCTCAATTACATCTAAAAGCCCTTTTTCTTGACCAGCAGGGTCTATAATAACTGCTTGGAGAGTATCTTCGCAAAATAAAATATAGCAGTTAGTACCATAAGATCTAATTTCCGCCCGAATAATTTGCATTATATTTTATCCTCCTAATTTTTATTTTTAGCTAAATTAAATAAACTTTGAGAGGGACTCCATTTATTTATAAATAACTTTTAAGAAACAAAAGGATTATATTGTTTTTCGTGTTTAATGGTAGTCATTTCTCCGTGTCCGGGATAAACCACTGTTTCATCAGGTAATATGAAAAGTTTTTCTTTAATGCTTTTTATAATCGTTTTATATGAACCGCCAGGGAAGTCTGTTCTTCCTATAGACTCTGCAAACAACGTATCACCAGAAAATAAAGTTTTTTCCTTTTCATTATATAAACAAATTCCGCCTTTAGTATGCCCAGGAGTATGAATTACATTTAATTTAACATTGCCGAACTCTATAATATCGCCATCATTAATCAGTTTATCTGCTACTCCGCCAAGTACTCCTTTACCAACAAAGATAGATAAATTTTTATCGTAACTTGTAAGCATAGGGGCATCTTCTTCATGAATTAAAATTAAAGCATCTTTAGCTTGCTTAATTGCTCCGTTAGCACCAATATGATCTACATGACCATGAGTATTTATAATATATTTTACATCAAGATTTTTTTCTTCAATTAATTCTAAAAGCCCTTTTTCTTGTCCAGCAGGATCGATTATAGCTGCTTTGAGTGTTTCCGCACAGTATAGAATGTAACAATTAGTACTATAAAAACCGATTTCTACTTGAATCACTTGCATTAAATTTACCCTCCTAATTTGATTTTCACATCAGCTAAACGACACTTTGAGATGTCCGATGAACATTCATAATGTCTTTAATTCTTCTGATTTTTGACATAATAAATTCAAGTTGGGTTAAGTTTGCAATGTAAATATCTATAAGCATTACTACAGTATCATTTTTTTGAAGTTTGGCATTTATAGAAGACACTTTAATTTTAGCGTCAGCAAACACAATAGATACATCAGCAACTAAGTTTGGTCTGTCCAGTCCTATAATCTCAATTGATACCTGATATAAATCATCTTCAGAAAGATTCCAATTGACTTCTATAATTCTCTCAAACTCTTCTTTATTATTAAGTATATTAAGACAATCTGATCTGTGTACTGAGACACCACGTCCTTTAGTAATATAACCAACTATCATATCACCAGGAAGCGGATTACAACATTTTGCTAAACGAACAGTTAAGCCAGATTCTCCTTTTACTAAGATGCCATGATTTACTTTTTGCTTAGGATGTTTTGGTTTTAATTCTTTTAAAATTTCAGACATTGTTGGCGGAGTGACTTGTTGAACTTCTTTATTATGTGCTTCAATTAGCTTAGTCATTACTGAATGTAAGCTAACACCACCATAACCTATTGAAGCCAGAAGATCATCTTCACCTGAAATAGAAAGTCTTTTGGCTACATCTGACAGACGATTTCCATCGCCGATAAGACTTTTCCAGTCATAGCCGAGTTTTTTACATTCTTTTTCAACCATCTCTCGGCCTTTAACAATATTCTCTTCTCGTTTTTCCTTCTTAAACCATTGTCTTATTTTACTTCTGGTTTCAGACGCACCTACAATATTAAGCCAGTCTCTGCTTGGACCAGTAGGGTGTTTAGTAGTAATAATTTCTACAATATCGCCATTTACTAATTTATATTCAAGAGGTACTATTTTTCTGTTTACTCTAGCACCAACACAACGATGTCCGATTTCTGTATGAATTCTGTAAGCAAAATCAATAGGAACAGAACCTGCCGGAAGATCTATAACATCGCCTTTAGGTGTAAAAACAAAGACTTCATCAGCAAAAACATCTAATTTTATAGTGTCAACAAATTCTTGGGTATCGCCGATGTCTTTATGCCAGTCTAAAAGCTGTCTAAGCCATGATAATTTTTGGTCAAAACCTTTACCACTTGATTTGCCGGTTTCTTTGTAAAGCCAATGTGCAGCAATACCGTATTCAGATATTTGATGCATTTCATATGTTCTGATTTGAATTTCTATAGGTTGCCCTGATTTGGTAATTACTGTAGTATGAAGCGACTGATACATATTAGATTTTGGCATTGCTATATAATCTTTAAACCTGCCAGGCAATGGTTTGGTTAAAGAATGAATAATTCCTAATACTTCGTAACAGTCTTTAACATCATTTACTATTACTCGTATAGCAAATATATCATAAATCTCATTTACATCAGTTTTATGATTTTTCTTCATTTTTTTATGAATACTATATAAATGTTTTGCTCTTCCTTGAATAGTAGCCTTAATACCGTTTTCTTCAAGGTTTTTGGCAATAAACTCTTTAGCATCAGTAATAATCTTTTCGCGTTCTTCACTTCTTTTATTAAGTTGGTCTACTAAATCAAAGTATTCCTCAGGCTCAAAATAACTAAAAGCAAGGTCTTCTAATTCGCATTTTACATTTGAAATACCAAGTCTATTAGCAAGCGGTGCGAAAATTTCCATAGTCTCTCTGGCAATTTCAAGTTGCTTATGATGGTCCATCCAATGCAACGTTCTCATATTATGCAGTCTGTCAGCAAGTTTTATTAAAACAACTCTAATGTCTCTGGCCATAGCAAGAAACATTTTTCGATAACTTTCTATTTGGCGTTCTTCCTTGGATGTATATTGCATTTTGCTCAGTTTCGTTACGCCATCCACTAGCATTGCAACTTCTGGAGTAAACGCATCTTCAATGTCTTTTAAAGAAGCTTCAGAATCTTCTACAACATCATGAAGCAAAGCAGCTGTTACTGTAGTAGCATCTACTTGTAGAGTAGTTAAAATATGAGCTACCCCTAAAGGATGGCAAATGTATTTTTCACCAGATTTTCTAATTTGGTCATTATGAGCATTTAAAGCATATTCATATGCTTTTCTTACCATAGCTATTGCAGTATCGTCATTTTGGTAAGCTTTAATGTTATTTATAATTTCTTCTATTATTTCATTAGGTTCCTTATCGAAAAGGTCAACACTCATAATTATGCACCTCAAGATCTTTATATATAAAAACTTCAATCTATTAACTATATTCAATATATTAAATACAATGTATATTATATGTAGGAGAATCAACTAATTCTTTTTTTGAAGCAGGATTAGAAACCATAAAAAAGTGGTAATAATCTTTTTCCTGTTTATAGGCAATTAAATCTAACTCTTTTAAAACCCTTAAAGCAACATCAATTGCTTGAGGATTTTTTATTGTATTGCCAGAACTGTTTAGTTCCTTAAATATTGTATTTAAATCTATTTTAAAACTAATATTCTTATTTAAGAAAGTATTTTTTAAAAAAACATATATCTTTCCTATAATATCTCTGCTAACATCATTTTTTGTTAATGAATTATAATCTTTATTTACACTAACTTTAATATTAGCAAAAAACTTGAAACAAATGTCTTGTAATATCAATTGAATATTTTTATTTCCCTGCCATTCATTGTACTTAGGATAAAAAATTATGTCAATATATGTACCAGGCAGCAAAGAGGCGGATATATCACTATAATTCCAGCCTAAAATTTCAATAGGAACAGAAAAGTTCTTTTTATAAGGAGTAATCTTTAAATGCTGCTTATTTTGACCAAGATTTCTCAAATCAGAAATCCTCACATTTTCAATCGCAAAAACAGGCGAGGGGTTATCCTGACCAAATGGGGCAAGCAAAGCCAACTCCTCTAAAAAGTCAAAACTTATATCATCTAAAGAAGTTCTGGCGTCAATAGTTATTTCAGGGATATAATCACTGACTGACAAAGCCTTATTTGCAATTAGATTTATTTTTTCTCGAAATAGTTCAATATCTTCAATATTAATAGTAAAACCGGCAGCTTGATGATGACCGCCAAAATCCACAAAAATATCTCCACATTCTTCTAACGCTTTAAAAATATTAAAAGACTTAATACTTCTGCAAGAACCTTTTCCTACTCCATTTTCTTTTGTCACTATTATTACTGGTCTAAAATATTTATCAATTAACTTAGATGCAACTATTCCAATAACACCTAAATGCCAGTTTTCGCCTACTAAAAATATTATTTTTTCTTTATCTAAATCAAACTTTCTTATTTGTTCTTGAGCTTCTGATAAAATATTACCTTCAATATCTTGTCTGGTTTTATTTAGCCTGTTTAATTCTAAGGCAAGCTCAGTAGCTTCATTCATATCTTCTGACAGAAGCAAGCTGAGAGCTTTACTTGCATGGCTCATTCTTCCTGCTGCATTTAACCTTGGTCCAATTATAAAACCGACAGAAGTAGTATCTATCTTATTCAAATCTAAAGAAGCTATATTACCTAAAGCTTGTATGCCCAGATTATTGGTCTTCTTAAGATTTTCAATTCCTAATTTCACTAAAACTCTATTTTCATTTGTTAAAGATACAATATCTGCAATTGTACCCAAAGCTACCATCTCTAGATTTTCGGCTATTAATGAATTGATTTTATCTTGTTCTAAACTAGATATATCAACTTTTTCTAAAAGTGCTTGAGCTAATTTAAATGCAACTCCGACTCCGGCTAAATTTTTATCAGGATAAAGACAATCTTTTTGTTTGGGATTTATAATTGCATATGCATCAGGGACAACAGACAAAACCTCATGATGATCTGTAATGATTACATCAGGAGGATTATCAAGTGAGTTGAGCCAATCAATCTCTTCATTCGAAGTTATACCACAATCTACAGTTATTAATAAATCTATATCAGCCAACTTTATATTTTCCAAAGCTGTAATTGTTAGTCCGTATCCTTCGGTTTTTCTATCAGGAATATAACATTCAAAATTTGCACCAAGCATTTTTAATGTTTTGTGCAGGATAGCACACGAAGTTATACCATCTACATCATAATCGCCATATATAAGTATTTTTTCACCTTTTAAAATAGCACTGTCTATTCTTTCTATTGCTTTATTTATATCTTTGAGCAATAAAGGATTATAGAGATTATCTTTAGAGGAATATAAAAAATCATTAGCTAGATCAACATTAGTAATGCCACGATTTATCAAAATCCTAGCAATTGTTTGAGAAATATTTAATTTAAGACAAAGCTCAGATAATAGATCTTCTGACTCAATTTCAGGAAGGAAATTCCACGATTTTTTTATAATTTCCATAAAAAGATATTTTAGACCTCCAAGATAAAATAGGTTTTAAAAGATGTAAAACTATGTTAAAGTTTATTTAGGTATATTTAAATATTTATCAAGACTGTTTCTGAGAAGCGTTTTCTTCTGTTGTTTGATTTGCCGGCTCTGGTTTAGTAGCTTCTTCCAACTTATATTTTAAAGCTGTAATTTCATCACTTAATGAAGTTTCAATTTTCGCAGATTTTCTAAGTTTGTTGCGCAGACTAAGCTGAACAAACATTAGAGGCGACAACATTGCTAATGCTCCAAGTGCTGCTGATATTAGCACTAATAAAACAACAGAGAGATTTGTTTCCCATTGCATAAATTTAATAACTACAACTGTTGAATTTTGCATTGCAAAAAGAGCTACAAGAATTGCAACTAAAAAAGATATTGCTAAATATTTCATAATTTCCCCTTTTTCGTAATTTATGGTAGTTTTATATACAATAGTTCTATAATTTGTCTAAATAATCCTTTAATAACACAATATAGATAAATAATATTTTTATACAAATAATAGAGATAATAAATTTAAATTAAAGTGCTAAAGCAGGGAGTTGAATTAATTTGAGCGACCCAAAAAATCAGTCTATAGATAATGATACAGAAATAATTGCCGGAAAAAACAGCGTATTAGAAGCTCTGAGAGCAGGCAGATCTATAAATAAAATATTAATCTCAGAATCTGTTCAGAAAAACACAATAAAAGAAATTTTAAATACAGCCAAAGAATCTGGAGTAATTGTGCAGTGGGTAGATTCCAGAAAACTTGATAAAATAGCTGTAGATACAAAACATCAAGGCATTATAGGTCAGTGTGCACCAATTCAATACTTTGAAATCGAAGAAATTGTTGAACAATCCAAAAATTCTAGTCAAATACCTTTTCTTGTTCTTTTAGACGAACTAAATGATCCCCATAATGTCGGGGCAATCTTAAGAACCGCCGAAGCTGCCGGTGTGCATGGAGTATTGATCCCTAAAAGAAGAAGCTGTCCAATAAATTATACTGTAGCAAAAGCCTCTGCCGGTGCTTCAGAATACATTCCGATTGCCCGTATTGGAAATGTTGCTTCTTGTATTAAATACTTAAAAGAAGAAGGATTTTGGGTAGTTGGCGCAGATATGGCAGGCAACATCAATTATTATGAAGCTGATTTTAAGATGCCGTTAGTATTAGTTATTGGCAGTGAAGGAAAAGGACTTAGTCGGTTAACAAAAGAATCATGTGATTTTTTAGTTAAGATTCCTATGCTTGGCAAAATTTCTTCTCTTAATGCTTCTGTAGCAGGTTCTTTGCTTTTATACGAAGCTTTAAGACAAAGACTTTAATTAAAAGGTATATATTATGGAAATTTTAATTATTGACGGCTACAACATAATAAATGCCTGGTCTGGTTTTGTTGATTTAAAAGATGATTTGGAACTTGCCCGTGATAAGCTGGTAGATATTCTTTTAGAATATTCTTCATATAAGGACTTGGAAACTATTATTGTATTTGATGCTCACTCTTCAGACAGCCAATTGCAAGAATACAAGATCAACTCTAAAGTAAAAGTAATATTTACCGAAAAAAATGAAACTGCTGACAGCTATATTGAAAAAATAGCTTATTATTTAGTAAGAAAAGATTATAAAGTTTATGTTGTCACCTCAGACAAAGATGAACAATTTACCATTTTGGGAGTAGGCGGTTTTAGAATCTCAGCAAGAGAATTGTTTAATGATATAAAAACAGCAAAAAAAGAGATCCAAAAAGAAATAGAAAACAGAACTCTAATCTTTAAAAGAACAGAAGTGAGCGGTGTTATAGAAGATTCACTTTATGAGCAGTTAGACCTGATGAGAAAAGAAAAAAATACATATACTGCCAAAAACAAGAGCAATTTATTAAAAAAACGCAGAAAATAAGAATAGCTTGACTAAGTCGCCTTTAAAGGTTATAATTTGGAGTAATAAAGGACAGGTGCTTAGGGGTATTTTATTTTTTTTTAAGTGCCATTGTTGCTTATCTTTTAAATAAATTCAAACATTTGTTTAGATAAAAATAGAATTAGATGCTGAATTTTAAACTAGTGGGGGCGATGCAGATGCGGGTTAGTAATCAATGCGATCAATACAGCTGTTTTGATAACCTGCCTGATGAAGTACTTGTATGTGAGGCCAAAGATAATGGTAACATGGCAGCTCTTGAGTATTTGATAAATAAATACTGTAACTTCGTACGTGCAAAAGCAAGATCATATTTTTTAATAGGTGCCGAAAGAGAAGATATTATTCAGGAAGGCATGATTGGATTATATAAAGCTGTAAGAGATTTTAGAACTGATAAACTATCCTCTTTTAGAGCATTTGCGGAACTTTGTGTAACAAGACAAATTATTACTGCTATTAAAACAGCAACAAGACAAAAGCATATTCCGCTTAATTCCTATGTTTCTTTAAACAAACCAATATATGATGAAGATTCTGACAGAACGCTTTTAGACGTACTTTCAGGTTCAAGAATTACAGACCCGGAAGAACTTGTTATCAGCAGAGAAGAATTTATTGATATAGAAGAAAAAATGGGTGAAATTTTAAGTGACCTTGAATGGAAAGTTTTAATGCTTTATCTTGAAGGTAAATCTTATCAAGAAATAGCTTTAGAACTAAATAGACATGTAAAATCAATTGACAATGCTCTGCAAAGAGTAAAAAGAAAATTGGAAAAGTATTTAGAAAACAGAGGCGACGCCACTGATGCAAGTGGAATTTGCAAAGGCATTTCAGGTTTTTGCAATTAACTTAGTTATAAAATAAATGACATTTTTAAAATGTCATTTTATTTTTTGTTTTAGATACAATAAAAGTAAAAGGGAAAATTTGTTTTATGCAGAATACTACAATTAAACACAATATCTTGGGAGGGAAAACAGATATGTTTGCAGAAACAGAGCAAATTATTGAGTGTGTAAATGAAGTGGAGAAAGATGAAGAAAAGTTAGTAATAATTGCTGGTAAACCTGGTTCTGGAAAAAGTAAAATAATGAGGGAACTCGGTCAAATGCGAGGTTGGAAGTATATTGATAGCAAGATTTTATTAACAGATGAATTCCTAGAATTACCTCCTAAAGCGAGAGAAGGAGAAGCTCCTAATGTAATGAGTGATATCTTGGCAATCGAAGATGCTAAAGTAATTTTACTGGATAATACTCAAGCATTATTTGCCCCTGTTTTAAGGACTGACCCACTAAGATTATTAAGACAACTTAGCCGCAAACAAACTATCGTAGCAGCATGGCCCGGAGAATATACTGATGAAGAAAAATCTTTAATTTACTTACGTAATTTTGGAACTGAACCTGTATATTTTAAAGGTGAAGGACTAAAAATTATATCTTTAGCTTAAATTTCATTTTGAAAATTAGTTTATTTGTTTTAAATCGTAAATTTAAAAATAAATAAAATCCAATATAAATAAAAAAATAATAATAGCAGCTTTATATACTGTCTTAATCTTCTTTAAGACGGCTTTAAAAGCTGCTTTACTTTCGGGTAAATTTAAAAACAAAAATTTTATCTGATAAAATAAATTTTTCTGCTAAAAATAATTATTGAACTAAATTCAGATAATTTTCAGATATTGTTCATATAATTATTTAGCAGGAGGGTTTTTATTGGAGTTTATTACAACAACTTTAATAAAAGTTTTTATAACTGTAATGACTCTAATGGCAATAGTGTTGTTTACAGGTTATAGAAGACTTGGAGATTTAACTCCTTTTGATTTTGTAATTTCAGTAACAATGGGTGCCGTAGCAGGCTCGCTTATAATAGAGCCTAATGTTGGTATATCTAATGCCCTGATTGCAATCTTTACCTTGGGTTTTCTAAAGATGCTTATAAGCTGGCTTTCAATCAAAAGCCGCTTTCTTAATAATCAAATGAACTTTAAACCAATTGTAGTTATTGAAAATGGTTTAATTATCAAAAAAAATTTAGCAAAAGTCAGGCTGCCTTTAGAATCACTATTGCAAATGCTAAGAGAAAAAGGTATATTTGATGTTACCTGTGTAGAACTTGCAGTACTTGAATCTATGGGAAATTTGAGTGTGCTTAAAAAAGCTGAACACCAAGCTATTACCCCCCAAGACTTAAATGTAATAAGCTTGCCTAATACAATTTTGACTCCTGTAATATTTGAAGGTAAACTTAGAGAAAACGCTCTTCAAAAGCTGGGCTTTTCTCAAGAAGAAATAGCTGAATTTAAAGAGAAAAACAAAGAAAAGTTAAAAGAAATTTTTATTGCTTTCTTAGACCAAAACAATAAATTTCATATTATTAATGAAGATATAGAAGAACAAGGATTGTTTTGGAAGTAATGTTTTAAGGGTGTGAATTAATGAGTGATAATCTTATTGCTGTCATAATAGGAGTAGTACAAGGATTAACAGAATTTTTACCTGTATCATCAACAGGACATATGATATTAGTAGGTTCTTTATTAGGCTACGAAGGTGAAAGTGCTACTGTATTTGAAGTTTTTATCCAATTAGGGTCAATGCTGGCAGTATTTATTTTATATAGAGAAAAATTCATTCGCATGTTAAACCCATCAAATGTTTTTGGACCAGGACTTACTATAAGACATATTTTAGCCGGAATCGTACCTGTTATGGCAGTTGGCTATTTAATGCATGAACTGATAAAAACATATTTATTTTCAACAGGAACCGTTATAATAGGACTTTTTTTAGGAGCGCTTCTCTTACTGGTTGCTGAAAAATTTGGCAAACGTTTTTCAGGTAAAGAGCAGGTAAATGATGTAGAAAATATAAGCATAAAACAAGCTTTTTATGTAGGACTTTTTCAAATATTATCTTTATGGCCTGGCTTTTCAAGATCAGGATCAACAATTTCTGGCGGAATGTTTTTTGGTTTAACCAGAAAAGCTGCTGCCGAATTCTCGTTTATTATAGCTGTTCCGGTTATGCTTATTGCCTGTACATATGATATGATAAAAAACTTTGATAAACTTACAGGTAATGATCTGACAATGATCTCAATAGGATTTGTAGTAGCATTTGTTATTGCTTATATATCTATTGTTTGGTTTATGAGATTTTTAAATAAATCAACACTGGCCTCATTTGCATATTATAGAATTATATTATCGGCAATAGCCTACTATTATTTCTTTATTAAATAGAAAAATCCAATATTAAGTAGAAAAGACAAAATATTATTATAAGAAGCAGGAAAAACGTAATAAATGGCTAAACTTTACTGTAATAAAAATATCAAAAAAAAGTTGACAACAAGTAAGTGATGTTATATAATGAATTTCGTCGCTGTAACTGTACAACAAAATAAAGTTTAAAATGCTGGCGTAGCTCAATTGGTAGAGCAGCTGACTTGTAATCAGCAGGTTGGGGGTTCAAGTCCTCTCGCCAGCTCCAGTTTTTAATGGAGGGATTCCCGAGTGGTTAAAGGGAGCAGACTGTAAATCTGCCGGCGACGCCTTCGGTGGTTCGAATCCACCTCCCTCCACCATTTATTTTATTTATTTTTATCATCGCGGGGTGGAGCAGTTGGTAGCTCGTCGGGCTCATAACCCGAAGGTCGCAGGTTCAAGTCCTGCCCCCGCAACCAATTTGAGTAAAAAGCAGTACTTAATTATTGCTGGTGTAGCTCAGTTGGCAGAGCGTATCCTTGGTAAGGATAAGGTCACCGGTTCAATCCCGGTCACTAGCTCCATTTTACAACACGGCGGCGTAGCTCAGCTGGCTAGAGCATGCGGTTCATACCCGCAGTGTCCGGGGTTCAAATCCCTGCGCCGCCACCAATTATAATATGGAGAAATTAAAGCCTTGAAAATAAGCTTATAAATAGCTTAATATCAAGGATTTTTTTATGCTTTGGAATTTTATAGCCAATAAACCTAAAAATTAAAGATGTCTTTATTATCTTTTCAAGTTCGCTTACTATATACAACTATTGACATTAATATATAATTATGCTAGATTATATTAGTATGGTTTAATATCGACTTAAGGATTTTACAAGTTGTTAAAAAAGTAGTAAAATATTTATATACTTAAAGCAAGAGAGGTGTAAGGTTGATGCGTGTAGCAGTAACAGTTGCTTGTACAGATTGCAAACAACGTAACTATCAAACAAACAAAAACAAAAAGAACGATCCAGATAGATTAGAAATCAAAAAATATTGTAAGTTTTGTAAGAAACACACGCCACATAGAGAAACTAAATAAGTTTTTGCTATGTAGGTAAGATCATTTAAAGGTTGTGATAAATTGGCAGCCCAACAAGTTACAATGAAAAATTCAACAGGCCGTTTAAAAAGATATATAAGAGAAGTTAAGGCTGAGTTAAAAAAAGTAATTTGGCCTACTAAACCTGAACTTATTTCCTATGCGGGAATAGTTTTTGTTACAGTACTTTTTGTAGCAATTCTTATTTGGCTACTTGATGCTGGATTTACCAAACTTCTAAAATTTATTTGGTAACAAGGAGGGTAAAAGAGCGACTTATTTGCTCTTTACAATAAAAATATGGAATCCGAACAATTAGAAAAGCATTGGTATGTAATACATACTTATTCTGGATACGAAAACAAAGTAAAAGCCAACTTAGAAAAAAAAATACAATCCCTAGGTATAGAAAATGAAATATTTCAAGTTCTTGTGCCTATGGAAGATGAAGTTGAAATAAAAGATGGCAAAAAGAAAGTATCTAAAAGAAAAATTTTCCCGGGTTATGCTTTAGTAGAGATGATTGTTACAGATAAATCCTGGTATATTGTTCGAAACACTCCTGGTGTAACTGGATTTGTTGGTTCAGGTACCAAACCTACTCCGCTTAGTAAAGAAGAAGCTAGGAAAATTCTAAAATCTATGGGTATAGAGGAAAACAGACCTCAAATAAATCTTGATATAGGGTCATTAGTTAGAATAACATCAGGTGCTTTTGCAGATTGGACAGCAGTTGTATCTGAAGTTAATCCTGATAGAGGCAAAGTTAAAGTTTTTGTTAATATGTTTGGAAGAGAAACACTAGTTGAATTAGATTATACTGAAATATCTAAAAGCTAAGATTCTTTTCTCATAAATTAAGGTAAATGTGTACATTTTCTGTGTATAACATAAAGTAATTAGTGTGGATAATAAAATAATCTATATAATAGGAGGTGTGATTTTAATATATGGCAAAAAGAGTTGTTAAACTTGTAAAACTTCAAGTTCCTGCTGCCAAAGCTACTCCTGCTCCTCCAGTAGGTCCTGCTTTAGGTCAAGCTGGTGTAAATATTATGAGCTTTGTAAAAGAATTTAATGAAAGAACAGCATCTCAAGTTGGTCTTATAATTCCTGTTGAGATTTCGGTATTTGAAGATCGTTCTTTTAGTTTTATTACCAAAACTCCTCCAGCAGCAATTTTACTTAAAAAAGCTGCAGGATTAGAGAAAGCTTCAGGAGAACCTAACACCAAAAAAGTTGCTAAAGTACCACGTGATAAAATTCGTGAAATAGCTGAAACAAAAATGGAAGATTTAAATGCTGCAAGTGTAGAAGCTGCTATGAGAATGATTGAAGGCACTGCTCGCAGTATGGGAATTGAAGTAGTAGATTAATTTGAAAAGTTAGAGTTGTATTAATATAAATATAACCTCTGCTTAAAGTGGGAGGATAACGAATTAAATTTCGAAACTTCCGATATTACCACAAAGGAGGACACAAGAAATGCCAAAGGCAGGAAAAAAGTATTTAGAAAGTGCAAAACTGGTTGAAAAAGATAAACTTTACGAACCAGAAGAAGCAGTTGATTTAGTAAAAAAGACAGCTAACGCAAAATTTGACCAAACAATAGAAATAGCTGTTAGATTAGGAGTTAATCCTAAACATGCAGATCAACAAGTTCGTGGCGCAGTAGTATTACCAAGCGGCACAGGAAAAAGTCAAAAAGTGCTTGTTTTTGCTAAAGGAGAAAAAGCAAAAGAAGCAGAAGATGCAGGCGCAGATATTGTTGGCGCAGAAGATTTAGTTGAAAAAATTCAAGGTGGCTGGACAGATTTTGAAGTGGCAGTCGCTACACCTGATATGATGGGTACAGTTGGTCGTTTAGGTAAAATACTTGGACCTAGAGGACTTATGCCAAACCCTAAAGTAGGAACAGTTACTTTAGATGTTGGTCGTGCTGTTACAGAAATTAAAGCAGGTAAAATTGAGTATAGAACCGATAAAGCTGGTAATATACACGCTCCTATCGGCAAAGCATCATTTGAAGATGCAAAACTTCTTGAAAATTTCTATACTATTATTGATACTTTAGTTAAAGTGAAACCAGCAGCAGCTAAAGGACAATACTTAAGAAGTATTACTTTATCAGCTACAATGGGTCCTGGAGTTAAAGTAAATCCACTCAGATCTTCAAGTAAAAAAGACTAATAGAATAATTTGGCTATAGACAGTAGGAACTTATTTAAGTTTAATAAGCTGCTAGAACAGCTTTCCAACCGAGGCCGGAACGAAAAATTATTTACGCATATAAAATGCCGTAAATTTACTTCCGGATGCAATCGGTAGTAAGTTTGCGGCTTTTAATATTAAGTAGCTATTATCAATAAGGAGGTGGAATAATGGCTGTAACAAAAGAGAAAATGGCAGCAGTTGCCGAGATAAAAGAAAAGTTAGAACAAGCTAAAGTCTTTATTTTAGCAGACTATAGAGGTCTTACAGTAGCGCAAGATACCAAGTTCAGAACAAAAATGCGTGAAGCTGGAGTAGAGTATAGTGTAGTTAAAAACGCAAGACTTCGCATAGCTGCTGAAGAGCTTGGTATTGAAGGTCTTGATGCACAATTTTTATCAGGTCCAACAGCTATTGCTATATCTTATACAGATCCAGTAGCACCAGCTAAAGTTTTAAATGATTTCGTAAGAGAAAACAGACTTCAATTGTTGCAAGTAAAAGGCGGCGTTTTAGATGGTAAACTTATTGATGCTAACAGCGTAAAAGCACTAGCTACATTACCGTCCAAAGAAGAACTTCTTGCAAAAGCACTTGGCAGTATGCAAGCTCCTATTTCTGGTTTCGTCAACGTTCTTTCTGGAACAGTTAGAAACTTGGTTTATGCTCTTGAAGCAGTTCGCAAGCAAAAAGAATCTGCTTAAAATTAATTAATAAAAAAATTTTTAGATGAAAATTGGAGGAATAAATATCATGACTAAAGAACAAATTATGGAAGCTATTGAACAAATGACAGTACTTGAGTTATCAGAACTCGTAAAAGCATTAGAAGAAAAATTCGGTGTATCCGCAGCAGCTCCTGTAGCTGTAGCAGCAGCTCCTGCAGCTGGTGGCGCAGCAGATGCTGGTGCAGAAGAACAAACTGAATTTGATGTAGTATTAACTAATGCTGGTGCATCAAAAATCAACGTAATTAAAGTTGTCCGCGAAGTTACTGGCCTTGGCTTAAAAGAAGCTAAAGAAGTAGTTGACAGCGCTCCTAAAGCTGTAAAAGAAAAAATCTCTAAAGCTGATGCTGATGCATTAAAAGCTAAACTTGAAGAAGCTGGTGCTTCAGTAGAAGTAAAATAATAGACTTTTACATAAAAACTTCTTTTTCTTTAATAGAAAAAGAAGTTTTTTTATTTCTTAAATTGTATTGACACAATTAATTAATCTTATATAATAGTTCGTAACGTAATAAAGTAATATTTTATATAATTTTATTAAAGAGAATTTCAGTAAATATTTAAGAAGGTGTGTTTTTGAATAAAAAATATATGAGTTTTTTATCAATTTCTCATTTATCAAACGATTTGCCAGTTGGTGCACTTCCTGCAATTCTGCCTTTTTTAGTAATACAATATGGTATGGATTATAAAGAGGTAGCTGGCTTGGTATTTGCATCTTCTTTTTTATCCTCTATCATTCAACCTATATTTGGTTATATTGCAGATAAAAACTCTTATAAATGGTTTATGTCTTTAGGAATTTTATTATCCTGCAGTGGAATTGCCGCAGTTGGTTTTATAGATAACTATTGGGGTATTTTTACTGTAGTTATGATAAGTGGTTTAGGTGGAGCTATTTTTCATCCTGAAGCTGCTAGAATAGTTCATAAATTTTCTGGAAATAAAAAAGGATCTGGTTTTAGCTTTTTTTCTGTAGGAGGCAGCATTGGAGTTGCACTAGGTCCGGTTATTGTTATAAGTTCGATTTTGGCTTTTGGAATGCACGGTCTGGCAATAATTGCTGCTATAGGAATTATTACTTCAATATTTTTAATGTATCATATAAATGCAATATATAAACAAGCTGGTGAGAGTCCGGTATATTTTATTAATGATAGTAAAGAAAAAGCGGAAACTCAGTTAATAAATGATTGGAAATCTTTTTCTAAACTCACAGTAATTGTTATGGGAAGATCCATAATATTTAGTGGACTCATGACATTTATTCCTTTATATTGGGTAAATGTACTTATGCAATCAAATGCTGCTGGCGGAACAGCTCTTACAGTCTTACTTATACTTGGTGTTATAGTTACCTTATTAGGCGGGATTTTATCAGATAAATTTGGCTATAAAAAAACAATGATTATTTTTTGTACCTTAACAGTACCTTTATTATTTTTGTTTACACATACATCTAATCCGATATTTGCAATGTCTCTTTTAATACCGCTAGGATTTTCACTGTTTGCACCTTATAGTGCAATGATAGTTTTAGGTCAAAGCTATCTTGCCAAAAGCGTTGGTTTTGCTTCTGGTGTTACCATGGGATTAGCGTTTAGTGTTGGTGGCATGGTTTTACCAGGCTTAGGGTGGGTGGCAGATAACTATAGTTTGCAACAAGCAATGCAGATTCTTGGCTATGTTGCAATTGTTATAGCAATATTTTCTTTCTTATTACCTAAACCTAAAAGCATCTAAATATCGTCTAAATAAAAAAACAAGGCTCTTATTTTGAAATATGAACCTTGTTTTTCTCTTATTCAAAAAGTATTTTTACAATATTAAGTTGACACTATATTCTATTCTTATATAATATTTATTATTAGGAAAATACATTAAAGAAGGTCACAATTTTGAATAAAAAATATATTGGGGTCTTAGCTGCGTCCCACATGACTAGTGATATAACACAAGGTGCTCTGCCGGCAATGTTGCCGTTTCTTATTATGATATATAGTATAGATTATCAAGCTGCCGCCGGATTAATATTTGCCTCTTCTTTTTTATCTTCTATTGTCCAACCGGTATTTGGCTATATGGCAGACAAAACATCAACTTCCTGGTTTATGTCTTTAGGTATATTTCTGGCATGTCTAGGGATTTCTGCTGTTGGTTTCTTAGATAATTATTGGGCAATTTTCGTTGCCGTTATGATAAGTGGTATTGGCGGAGCGATCTTTCATCCGGAAGCAGCCAGACTTGTCAACAAACTAGCCGGCAAGAAAAAAGGTTCCGGGATAGGGCTTTTTTCAGTAGGAGGTAACGCAGGATTTACCCTGGGTCCTATTATTGCGGTAAGTGCAATTACATTTTTTGGTCTAAAAGGTCTTTCAGTATTTTTTATTATAGGTACTGCAATGGCAGTATTTTTACTTTACTATGCACCAAAAATGAAGAAAAATATTGTAGCTATTGAAAACACCAATGCACAAGATGTTCAAAATAAACCGGTATTAGAAAATGATTGGAAGTCATTTTCTAAACTTACAATAATTATAATAGGACGTTCTATAATATTCAGTGGCATTATAACATTTATTCCGTTGTTTTGGGTAAATGTCTTGATGCAGCCTACTGCTACAGGTGCCGCAGTACTTAGTATATTATTTGCATTTGGTGTAGTTATCACTCTTTTTGGAGGCATGCTGTCAGATAAGCTTGGTTACAATAAAACACTAATAATATTTGTAAGCTTGATAGCACCACTATTGTTTATGCTCATACAAACAAATAATCTAATGTTTGCTACAGTACTCTTAATTCCAATCGGATTTTCAGTCTTTGCTCCTTATAGCGCAATGGTTGTATTGGGACAAAGCTATCTTGCTAAAAGCGTAGGCTTTGCTTCTGGCATTACGATGGGAATTGCCCTTAGTATTGGAGGAATTGTTGTTCCTGGTCTTGGCTGGATTGCAGATAACTATAGCTTGCAACAGGCAATGCAAATCCTTGTATATGTAGCTTTAGTAATATCAGTATTTACTTTCTTTTTGCCAAAACCAAAAACAGCTGCCTAGCCTTAAATTTATACTAATTTAAAAATATGTTCATACGATACAAAAAATCCACATAAATATGTTATAATTTTTATATAAATTTACCAATTATCAAATATCAACTTTAAATATTTAGAGTTGATATTTTAATTATGTATTATATAAAAAAGAGGTGTTTATATGCATAAGAAGTATATGAGCTTTTTAGCTGCATCACATCTGACAAATGATCTAACAGTTGGTGCTCTGCCAGCAATATTACCTTTTCTTATTTCAATATACGGAATTGATTATCAGGCAGCAACAGGACTAATGTTTGCTTATGCTCTTATGTCTTCGTTTATTCAGCCGATATTTGGCTATATAGCAGATAGAACCTCATTTACTTGGTTTATGTCGTTAGGTATTTTTATAAACTGTTTAGGAATGTCATTTATAGGTTTTTCAGAACATTATTGGGCTATTTTTGCTTCATTTATGGTATGCGGGGTAGGCAGTGCTATCTATCATCCAGAAGCAGCCAGACTTGTTAATAGACTCTCTGGCAAGAAAAAAGGATCTGGCATAGGAATTTTTTCAGTAGGGGGCAACTCTGGTTTTGCCTTAGGTCCTGTTCTTTCGGTTGCAATGATTTTGGCCTTTGGAATGAAAGGTTTATTTATATTTACTATAATTGGTTCTGCCATGGCTATTTTTCTAATTTGGCAAGTACCAAAAATAAAAGAAACAATTGCTACTGCCGATCAAGTCGGTGTAGCAGCTGAAAAAACTGAAATAAAAGTTCTGGAAAATGACTGGAAAGGATTTTCCAAACTTACAATTATAATAATAGGACGTTCTATAATATTTAGTGGATTGATGGCATTTATCCCACTTTATTGGATAAATGTTTTAATGCAGTCAAATGCCACAGGTGCCTCTGCACTTACAATTTTATTTGCATTTGGTGTAGTGGTTACTTTAATTGGCGGGCTTTTATCAGATAAACTTGGTTATAGAAAAACCATGATGATATTTTGCAGCTTGGTTGCACCATTAGTATTTATTTTAATTAATACCAATAATCTAATACTTGCCACATTGCTTTTAATTCCGCTGGGTTTTTCAGTGTTTGCACCATTTAGTGCCATGATTGTTTTAGGACAAACTTATTTAGGAAAGAGCGTAGGTTTTGCTTCAGGAGTAACCATGGGTCTAGCATTCAGTGTTGGAGGTATGGTGCTGCCATTATTAGGTGGGGTTGCAGATAATTACGGCTTGCAGCAAGCAATGGAAGTGATAGTTTATGTAGCTATTGTAACAGCAATATTTACATTTTTCTTGCCAAAACCTAAAAATGTCTAATAAATTTGTCTGTGAATTAAATTGCTAAAAAAATGCCATCCAAATCCTTGACAAAGAGGAAAAAATTTGATATAGTTATAAATTGCTTATACTATTTTGTTTTTTAAGAAAAACAATTAAAAAAATATGTTTGGAGTAATTTGCATAAAAAGGATATTAACGTCAAATATTAAGGTAGAAGCAACAAGAAAATATTTACATAAAAAGCAAGGTGTTTGAAAAAAAGAGAAAGGCCTTGCTTGTTTTGTATTTTGTAAAAACAGTTTAATCATTTAATTTTAGATTATGATATTACATGTTAATTTTTAAATTAATATGTAATGGTTAAAAGGGGTGAAGGGATTAATGTTTAGTCCTGTTCCTGTAGGTAAGAGGGTCAGGTATAGTTACGCGAAAATCAATGAAGTTCTGGACATGCCCAACCTTATTGAGATTCAAAAGAATTCATACAATTGGTTTTTAAAAGAAGGGTTAAAGGATATATTTCTTGATATATCTCCAATTCAAGATTTTACTGGTAACCTAGTATTATCTTTTGAAAACTTTTCCTTGGGTGAACCAAAGTATGAAGTAGAAGAGTGCAAAGAGAGAGATGTTACTTTTGCTGCTCCTCTTAGAGTTAGCGTACGTCTATACAACAAGGAAACCGGCGAAATTAAAGAGCAAGAAGTATTTATGGGAGATTTCCCACTTATGACTGATAACGGTACTTTTATCATTAATGGTGCTGAAAGGGTTATCGTAAGTCAGTTAGTTCGCTCTCCGGGTGTTTACTATGGAGAAACTATAGATACAACAGGTAAAAGACTTTACAGTGCAACTGTAATTCCTAACAGGGGAGCATGGCTCGAACTTGAAGCTGATGCTAATGATGTTGTTTATGTAAGAGTTGATCGTACCAGAAAAATTCCAGTAACTATTTTAGTTAGAGCACTGGGTTATGTTTCTAATTCTGCAATTTTAGAACTTTTCAATAATGATTCTAGAATTCAAGCTACTTTGGAAAGAGATGGCACAGAATCCAGAGAAGAAGCTTTAATTGAAATTTATAAAAGATTGCGTCCTGGTGAACCGCCTACAGTGGAAAACTCAGCACAACTTTTAGAATCTTTATTCTTTGATTCTAAAAGATATGACCTGGCTACAGTAGGAAGATATAAATTAACTAAAAAACTGGGCTGGAGAAGACGCCTTTTAGGTAAAACACTAGCTGCTCCGATTGTTGATGAACAAACAGGAGAAGTTGTTGTTGAAGAAGGCACTTTTGTTGATGAATATGTTCTTCAAGCATTAGAAGAATCTAAAATCTTCGAAAATAAAAACGAAGAAATTTATTCAGCACTTTTAGTAACAAAAGATTCTGATCCTGTAAAAGTTATATTCAATCCTGAATTGCCTTATACTCATAGAACAATTACTAGAGGTGATATCATTGCTTCTATTAATTATCTTTTAAACCTGATGGAAGGTCACGGTTATATAGATGATATAGATCATTTAGGTAACAGAAGACTTCGTTCAGTAGGGGAATTACTTCAAAATCAATTTAGAATTGGTCTTACTCGTATGGAAAGAGTAGTAAAAGAGCGTATGACAATTCAAGATATTGATGTAATCACACCTCAAGCGCTTATTAATATTAGACCAGTAGTTGCTGCTATAAAAGAATTCTTTGGTTCAAGTCAATTATCACAATTCATGGACCAAACAAATCCACTTGCAGAACTCACTCACAAACGTCGTCTGAGTGCTCTGGGCCCAGGTGGTCTCAGTAGAGAAAGAGCAGGCTTTGAAGTTCGTGACGTGCATCATTCTCACTATGGCAGAATGTGTCCTATCGAAACTCCTGAAGGTCCGAATATCGGTCTTATCGGTTCTTTATCTACATATGCCAGAATAAACGAATTTGGCTTTATAGAAACACCTTATCGTAAAGTAAATAAACAAGCTCGCAAAGTTTCTGACGAAGTTGTTTATTTAACAGCTGACGAAGAAGATGAAATGATTGTTGCACAAGCTAACGAAGCCTTAACTGAAGATGGCTGGTTTGCCAACGAAAGAGTAACTTCCAGATATAAACATGAAACATTATTTGTTCCTGCAGATAAAATCGACTACATGGACGTTTCTCCTAAACAAGTTGTCTCAATCGCTACAGCAATGATTCCGTTCCTGGAAAATGATGATGCTAACAGAGCTCTCATGGGAGCAAACATGCAGCGTCAGGCAGTGCCTCTACTTAGAACACAAGCTCCTATTGTAGGAACTGGTATGGAATACAAAGCAGCCAGAGACTCTGGTGTTGTAGTTTTAGCTAAAAACTCCGGCGTTGTCGAAAGAGTAACAGCGAATGAAATTAAAATTCGTACTGACAAAGGTGGTATAGACACCTATAAACTCTTAAAATACTTAAGATCTAATCAAGGTACTTGTATTAACCAAAAACCTATTATCAATAAAGGTGACAAAGTCTCTAAAGGTGAAGTTTTAGCTGATGGTCCGTCTACAGATTATGGCGAACTTGCTTTAGGATACAATGTACTTGTTGCATTTATGCCTTGGGAAGGTTACAACTACGAAGATGCTATTCTTCTTAGTGAAGAATTAGTAAAAGATGACGTATTTACATCTATTCATATTGAAGAATATGAGTGTGATGCCAGAGATACAAAACTTGGTACAGAAGAAATAACAAGAGATATTCCAAACGTAGCAGAAGATGTACTCAGAGACTTATGCGAAGATGGAATAATCAGAGTTGGAGCAGAAGTCAGACCTGGAGATATTTTAGTTGGTAAAGTAACTCCAAAAGGTGAAACAGAACTTACTGCTGAAGAAAGACTGCTTAGAGCTATCTTTGGTGAGAAAGCAAGAGAAGTTAGAGATACATCTCTTAGAGTACCTCACGGAGAAGCCGGTAAAGTTGTTGATGTAAAAGTATTTACTCGAGAAAACGGAGATGAACTGCCTCCAGGAGTAAACAAACTAGTTAGATGTTATATAGCTCAAAAAAGAAAAATATCTGAAGGCGACAAAATGGCTGGTCGTCATGGTAATAAAGGTGTTGTTTCCAGGATTATGCCTAAAGAAGATATGCCTTTCCTACCTGATGGTACTCCTGTGCAAATTGTCTTAAATCCTTTAGGTGTTCCTTCCAGGATGAACATTGGTCAGGTCTTAGAAACTCACTTAGGCCGTGCTGCCGCTGCTCTTGGACTGCAAATAAAAGCAGAAGACCCTACAGTAGCAGACAGACTAAAAGCCTTTGACTATGATGCTAAAAAGTATGGTTTACCAAAACCTGATACTGCTGGAATACACATAGCTACACCTGTATTTGATGGAGCTAGTGAGATTGAAGTAATAAACACACTTATTGCAGCAGGACTTTCAGAAGACGGCAAAACAACATTGTATGATGGCAGAACAGGAGAACCTTTTGATAACCCTGTAACAGTAGGATATGTTTATATGCTAAAACTTGCTCATCTGGTTGATGATAAAATCCATGCACGTTCAACAGGTCCTTATTCCTTAGTTACTCAACAGCCACTCGGAGGTAAAGCTCAATTTGGCGGTCAAAGATTTGGTGAGATGGAAGTTTGGGCACTGGAAGCTTATGGAGCTGCTTATACTCTGCAAGAACTTCTAACCGTTAAATCAGACGATGTTGTAGGCAGAATAAAAACATATGAAGCTATTGTAAAAGGTGAAAATGTTCCTGAACCAGGTGTACCAGAATCATTTAAAGTTCTCATCAAAGAACTCCAAAGCATCGGGCTTGATGTGAAGATATTATCAGAAGATGCCCAAGAAATAATGATTCGTGATACAGATGATGATATTCAAGAGAGGGCAAAAGAACTGGAACTTAATTTAAGCAGTCCGGTAACTGAACCTCAACAAGAAGAAGAAATTCAAGATACAGATCTTGCTGAAGAAAACATAAATATTGATTTCGATGGTGGACCTTTGGATGACTTTACAGTGGCTAATGATGCTATTGACATTGATTCAGATGAAGATGAAGTTGATGACGATAACTTAGAAGATAGCTTAGATGTTAAAGAAGATGATTTCGAAGACATTATGACAGATTTTGATGAAATTGATATTGATTTAGCTGAAGAAGAAGAGTATGTAGATGATGAAGAGGAATAATCCTAATTCAAATTATCTAAGATTATCAATTCACAAGTTATTAAAAAGACTCGGTTAGAAGGGAGCGAATAGATCTTTGTTGGATGTAAATAACTTTGATTCTATGCGCATTGGTTTGGCTTCGCCTGAACAAATCCGCAAATGGTCTTACGGAGAAGTAAAAAAACCCGAAACAATAAATTACCGTACCTTAAAGCCAGAACGGGAAGGATTATTTTGTGAAAAAATATTCGGACCAACAAGAGACTGGGAATGTCATTGCGGTAAATATAAAAGAATTAGATATAAAGGCATAATTTGTGATCGTTGTGGTGTTGAATTAACAAGATCTAAAGTAAGACGTGACCGTATGGGTCATATTGAGCTTGCTGCACCAGTATCACATATTTGGTATTTTAAAGGTATCCCAAGCAGAATGGGTATGATTTTAGACATTTCCCCTCGTTCTTTAGAAAAAGTTTTATATTTTGCTTCTTATATTGTACTTGATGCCGGTGATGCCCCATTAATGAAAAAACAACTGTTAACAGAACCGGAATACAGAACCAATAGAGAAAAATACGGTAATGGTTTTAGAGTTGGTATGGGAGCAGAAGCAGTAAAAGAACTTTTGGAAGATCTTGATTTAGATCAATTAAGCAAAGATTTAAGAGACGAATTAAAAGAAGCTAGTGGTCAAAGAAAGATTAGAGCAATTCGTCGTCTGGAAGTTGTAGAAGCATTTAGAAAATCTAAAAATAATCCTGCTTGGATGATTTTAGATGTAATACCTGTTATACCGCCGGAACTCAGACCTATGGTTCAATTGGATGGCGGCAGATTTGCAACTTCAGATTTAAACGATCTTTACAGAAGAGTAATTAACCGCAATAACAGACTAAAAAGGCTGTTAGATTTGGGTGCTCCTGATATAATTGTTCGTAATGAAAAACGTATGCTTCAAGAAGCAGTAGATGCTCTTATAGACAACGGCAGAAGAGGGCGTCCTGTAACAGGTCCTGGCAACAGACCTTTAAAATCTTTAAGTGATATGTTAAAAGGAAAACAAGGAAGATTTAGACAAAACCTTTTAGGTAAGAGGGTTGATTATTCAGGTCGTTCTGTTATAGTTGTAGGACCTGAACTTAAACTGCATCAATGTGGTCTTCCTAAAGAAATGGCACTAGAGCTATTTAAACCTTTCGTTATGAAAAAATTAGTCAACGAAGGGCATGCACATAACATAAAAAGTGCTAAAAGAATGGTAGAAAGAGTTCGTCCAGAAGTTTGGGATGTACTTGAAGAAGTTATCAAAGAACATCCAGTACTCTTAAACAGAGCTCCTACACTTCACAGACTTGGTATTCAAGCTTTTGAACCGGTTTTGTCAGAAGGCAGAGCTATTAAAATTCATCCGCTTGTATGTACAGCATACAACGCTGACTTTGACGGCGACCAAATGGCAATACATGTTCCTTTATCTTCTGAAGCACAAGCTGAAGCAAGAATGCTTATGTTGTCTGCACACAATATACTATCTACTAAAGATGGCAAACCTGTAGCAACACCAACACAAGATATGGTACTTGGCGTTTATTATTTAACCATTGAAAGAGAAAGACCTGGTGAAGATAAAGAAACAAGAAAATTTGCTAATTCCAATGAAGCGATTTTAGCATACAGACATGAAGTAGTAACACTTCATGAAAGAATTATTGTTAAAATTAAAGGTTTCGGCAAAGTTTCAACAACAGTAGGCAGATTAATATTTAATGACGTATTACCAAAAGAATTAAAACATTTTGAAGAAATAGATGGCCAATGGCATTTAGGAAAATTAATGGATAAAAAGCAACTTGGTACACTAGTTGCTGATTCTTACAAAAAATTTGGTAATGCAGAAACTGCTAGAATTCTTGATGCTATTAAAAGATTAGGTTTTGCCTTTGCTTGTAAAGCAGGTATAACTATAGCTATATCAGATATTAAGATACCAAAAGAGAAAAGAGAAATTCTAGATCAAACAGATCAAAAAGTTGATATGATTGATAAACAATATCGCCGTGGACTAATTACTGAAGATGAAAGATATAAAAATGTTATTGGTCTGTGGACACAAGCAACAGATGATGTTACAAATGTAATGATGAATGCTTTAGATAAATTCAATCCTATCTATATGATGGCAAACTCTGGTGCTCGTGGTAATATCCAACAAATAAGACAACTTGCAGGCATGAGGGGTCTTATGGCAGATCCTTCTGGTAGAATCATCGACCTTCCTATCAAAGCTAACTTTAGAGAAGGATTAACCGTTTTAGAGTATTTTATATCAACTCATGGTGCTAGAAAAGGTCTTGCTGATACAGCTCTTAGAACTGCTGACTCTGGATATCTTACCAGAAGACTAGTGGACGTAGCTCAAGATGTAATAGTAAGAGAAGAAGACTGTGATGTTGTTGGCATAAATCTGGTTAGAGAAAGAGCGCGTCTGGCAAAAACCAGTGCTGGTGCAATAGATATGCTAAAAGATATGCTCTTTGACAGAATTGTTGCTCAAGATATTTTAGAACCAAAAACAGATGAATCAGAAGAAGACGTTATTTTAATTAAAGCAGGTACTCATCTTGACGAAGAAATGCTTAAACTAATAGGGGAGCATGGTGTTTCCGAAATAGTTGTCAGAGGTTCCAGTCACAGCAGTGAAAGTGATAAAAACAATGCAGCTATTACTGAAACAATTTCTCTTGGCGAGCCGGAAGAAAAAGTTCGTAAAG
The DNA here is from genome assembly GCA_030266395.1 of Selenomonadales bacterium OttesenSCG-928-I06. Lineage (GTDB taxonomy): Bacteria > Bacillota > Negativicutes > Sporomusales > Sporomusaceae > JAJDHX01. The sequence continues at coordinate 42,275 of JAJDHX010000001.1, forward strand.
TATTAAAAGAAGCAATGATTCGTGATATGCTTGGCAAAAACACTGTTGAGGATATAGTAGAGACTATAGATGAAGGCACTAAAGTATTGCTGGAAGCTGATACACCTCTTACAGAAGAGCATATAGAGAACATACTTGCAAGTAATGTAAAAGAAGTTAAAGTAAGAAACAATAACATAAAAGGTATTCAAGTTGAAGCAATAACTGAAGGTACCGGCGTTATTGAAATGTTAAAAGATAGAATTGTTGGCCGTATTTCTGCAGAAGACATCGTAGATCCTGAAACAGGTGAGTTAATTGTCGGAATCAACGAAGAGATAACTGAAGAAATTGCTAACCTAGTGGTAAAAGTAAGAGATAAAGTTTCTATCCGTTCAGTACTTACTTGCCGTTCAAGATTCGGAGTCTGCATTAAATGCTATGGCCGCAACTTAGGCACAGGTCACATGGTAGATGTAGGTGAGGCAGTAGGAATTATTGCAGCACAATCTATAGGCGAACCTGGAACACAGCTTACAATGCGTACGTTCCATACAGGTGGTGTAGCTGGGGACGATATTACACAAGGTCTTCCTCGTGTAGAAGAACTGTTTGAAGCAAGAAAACCAAAACGTCAAGCTATAATTACCGAGATTTCCGGACGTGTTGAAATAAGCGAAGCAAAAGGAATGCGCAGAGTTACTGTCTTCCCAGAAGATGAATCTCTAGGCGAAGAAAAAGCTTATGCTATTCCATATGGTGCCAGACTTATTGTCAATGATGGTGCAACAGTAGAAAGAGGACAAAGATTAACAGAAGGTGCAGTTAATCCTCATGATATCTTAAGAGTAAATGGGCTTAAAGAAACTCAACGTTATCTGGTTTATGAAGTTCAAAAAGTTTATAAATCTCAAGGCGTTGAAATAAACGATAAGCACATAGAAGTTATGGTTCGTCAAATGCTTCACAAAGCTAAAGTTGATGAATCTGGAGATACTTCATTACTACAAGGTGAATATGTAGATCTAAACACCTTAGAGGATGAAAATGCAAAATCTGTAGAAAATGGTGGAGAGGCAGCTATTGCTAAACCTATACTTTTAGGTATCACAAAAGCATCTCTTGCTACCGATTCATTCCTATCTGCGGCTTCATTCCAAGAAACTACCAGAGTTTTAACAGAAGCAGCAATCAAAGGAAAAATTGATCCACTTCTTGGTCTTAAAGAAAATGTTATCATAGGAAAACTTATTCCTGCCGGAACTGGTATGAGTCGTTATCGTGATATCAAAATTGCAGTTCCTGAAGAAAATATTGTTAAAGAACCGGTGGAAGTTCCTGTAGAACAATAAAATACACAAACTAAAGCCAGCTTAAGATAATAATTAAGCTGGCTTTTTTATCGGATAAATTATTAAAACCTCCTTATAAAAGGAGGTTTATTTATTACAATTTTATAGAATGTAATGGTTCGTTTTCTAAACGATGGATTGCATCTATAAAGCGAATTGTGGCACTTGTACCTCTAACAACAATAGAATTTGTTCTGGCACCACCAGGGAAATATCTTACTTCATCTAAAAGGTCACAGGAAGTTATAGCAGTTGCCGCAAAGAAAATATCGCTTCCTTTAACCAAATCATCCATATATAATACTTTGTTTATATCATCAATACCCATTTTTTTAGCTCTGATTATGTCTTCAGGACCTTCTGGAATAAGTCTGGCCTGCATATCTCCGCCTAAACATTTTAAAGCTGCTGCAGCAAGAACTCCTTCAGGAGCGCCACCTACACCAAGTAACATATGAACTGATGTACCTTCTACTGCAATACTGAGAGCAGGGGAAACATCACCGTCGTTAATAAGCTTTATTCTTGCTCCTGCTTCTCTTATTTCATTTATTATCGGAATGTGACGGTCTCTGTCTAATATAATTACAGTTAATTCATTTACATGTCTGTCCATAGCTTTTGCTACATTTTTAAGGTTTTCGGTAACAGGTGCATTTATATCTATTTTGCCTCTGGCGCGTGATCCTACTGCTATTTTGTCCATATACATATCTGGCGCATTCAGTAAACATCCGGTAGGTGCTATAGCCAGTACTGCCAAAGCTCCAGGCATTCCTTTTGCTACAAGAGTTGTGCCTTCTACAGGGTCTACAGCAATATCTACTCCTTCACCGCCGCGGCCCACAACTTCGCCTATATATAACATAGGAGCCTCATCCATTTCACCTTCGCCAATTACAACTTTACCACTAACCCTAACTTTATTAAAAGCCTTACGCATAGCGTCTACAGCGGCTTGGTCAGCTCCAATTTTATCACCTTTACCCATAAATCTCGCTGCTGATATTGCAGCAGCTTCTGTTACTCTTACAAATTCAAGAGCTAGTTGCCTATCCATTTAATAATCATCTCCTAAAAATTTTTATGTGTTATATTTAAAAAACTGATTTTTTTCAAAAAAAATAATGGGTACGTTAAAATAAAAATCTTTTAAACTAATTAAACTTGATTTTTGGTGCATTTATTTCTAAATAAGATATTTTTTGTATTTGTGTTTGATCAGAATTAGAACTTGCAGGAATAATTTTTTTAGAGTTACATTCACTGCAAATTATTTCTATAGAATCAGACAAAATATTAATTTCTATTTCATTTGAACTGCAATGACAATAAACACAATCCTGTACAGCCAAATCATTAATTTTATTAAGCACTTCTAACATAACAGAAGGGTTTTTTATGTCATTAAAAATCTCAACAGAACTCTCATCATGATCTGATAATTCTTCCAAAAAATCTATAGCAGTTTGATTTTGTGTACTTAACCTATTTTCAATTTCTTCTTCAGAACCTATCATGCCAAGTTCTGTATTGGTATGATTACAATAAATCTTACTAAAAAATGAATTCCACAGATCATTTCTATTGATCAAAACAAGATGTTCTTCTTGACAAATTATACAATTAACTTTTAATAAATATTGTGATTTGTTAGAGCTTACTATAGACAATAGTATTTGACCACAGCTACAAGATAAATGTTGCTCTGGCTTTTGAAACGTGAACCTAAAAATACTATGTACTTCAAGTTTCCCGCATTGTGGGCATAAAAGCGCTAATGTACTACTTGATCTACCAGTCAAAATAGTTCGCTTCCCTTCTATTGATGGTAGTTTATACTTCTCTATATTAAATCAAAAGTCCTTCTCATAAAAATATAATTTTGTTAAAGTCTAGCAACATAGTAAAAATTTATTAGCCACTAAAATTTAGTAAAACTTTAGTGGCTATAATTTAAAAATCAGATTTAGCTGTTAGCAGTAACGTCATAAATTCCAATAAGCCTTATGGAAAAATCTTTACTGTTTTGTTCTACTGTACTTAAATAAGATAAAATATCTTTCTTATCTCTTTTTTCTCTTTTGTCTGTTACTTCTAATTCAATATAATATTTATATTTATTTAAAGTACCTTTAACAGGTCTGGATTGAATTGAAATTAGCTCTAGAGGCTGATTTGCAATTTGTTCTAAAAATTTACTTAACTTTGGAGCAGGACCAGAAACAAAAATTGAAGTTTTTATTCCTCTGGTTTCTACTCTGTTTTGAGGAGCTATTACCCAAAATTTTATAACTTCAGGTCTGACGGCTTGGATGTTATTATTTAAAACATTTAAATTGTACATAGATGCTGCATGTAAAGATGCAATTGCAGCTACAGAAGGATTCTTAGCTTCAAAAACAAACTTTGCACCTTGAGCCGGATTATCAATTACCTGAACTCTGGCATTTGGTAAATTAACTTTTAACCATTGTTCATGTTGTTTAATAAAATTACCTGTTGCATATAAAACTTTTATATTGCTTAATTCTGCGTTTCCATAACCAAGTACAGCTTGAGTTACAGTTACATTTATTTCTCTTGTTATAACAATTCTATAATCATTTAAAACAGTATCCATATTTGTAAAATTAACGCCAGTCATTGAACTTTCAATAGGAATAACACCATGTGTGCTTTTGCTTGTTACTATGTCAGTAATAACAGATTCTATATTTTCGGCAGGTGTTAAAAATTCCGTGTTTTCAAAAAAAGCTCTTGCTGCTTCATTGGAATAACTTCCTTCAGGACCAACATATGATACATTTGCTGAAGCAATAATAGGAAAAGTAAGTAAAAAACCAAACACCATGACTGTACTTATTATATTTTTGAATTTGCTAAGATATTTCATTTATAATCCTCCGTAAAAGTTTAAATATTTGCCTGACTAAATAATCTGGATAATTTAATATCTTTCTGTAAAAATCGACGAAATCCTTCTAAAAAATATAAAAGCTTTTCTATAAATAGTAAATGCATGTCTCATACTTAGCTTGTTTTAAAGAATATACAAATGTTTTCTAAAAAAATACAATATCATCTCTTCTTTATGTACTAAAAAATATTTTTAAACAATACATTTTGTAATGGAGGAGGGATTTTTGTGTTTCGTCGCCGGAAAAAATTAGAGTCATTAGGAAGATTTTTTGATGTGCCATCAGAAATCATTTTAGACTTGCCTAGACTTACAGGCTTAGGCAACAAACAAATGTTAATAGAAAATCATAAAGGTATAATTGAATACTCCTCTTTAGTAGTCAGAATAAAAGTAAATAGCGGAGAAATTATTATCAAAGGGAGAAATCTTTCAATAGGAGTATTTCAAGCAGAACAATTGCTTGTAGAGGGTATTATTGAGGTGATTGAATATGGCTTTTAATATTAACTTTCTAAAAGGTGCTGTCAAAATATACTTATATGGTGAAATGCCAGAGCGATTTATAAATCTATGTATTGTAGAAAAAATCAACTTATGGGGCATAGAAAAAGAAGGAGAAGGGCTTATTGCCTGGATCAGCCTTCAAGATTTTTTTAAGATTAGAACTCTAGTTAGGAAGAGCCAAGTAAAGGTAAAAGTAATTTCTTTTCTTGGACTTCCTTTTTTTACAAAGAGAATAAAGAAAAGAAAAATGCTGCTTATTGGTGGTGTTTTATTTATCTTGGCTATCTATATTCTGTCTTCTCATATTTGGTTTATAAATATAATTGGTTTAAAAGCTATTCAAGAAGAACAAATAAAGCGCATAGCTTTAGAAAATGGTATAAAAATAGGGGCAAAACAAGATGAAATTAATATAGAGGCTATCGAGAAAGATATCATGCTTAAAATCCCAGAAGTTTCATGGGTAAGCATCAGCCTTGAAGGCACTAAAATAATTATAGAAGTAGTAGAAAAAACAATGCCTGTTCAGGAAGATAAAAGTCCTGCTAACATTGTAGCACAGAAAGATGCTGTTATTGATGAAATAATAGTTTTGGCTGGTGAACCTGTTATCAGAAAAGGAGATACAGTAAAAAGAGGAGACACTCTTATTATAGGGACTGGTGCTGAAGAATCAAGAGCCAAAGGAATAGTAAGAGGTAAAGTTTGGTATGAAAGTTATGCAGAATCAAATTTGGTGAAGATAGATTATGAATTCACAGGAAATAAAAGGATTACAGGCTTTCTGAAAATTGGAGATACTAAATTAGACTTTAATCCTTTTGCAGACAGAATATTTCCTGAATATGATACCAAAGTCATAAGTAAAGCCTTGCCATTATGGAGGAATAGTGATTTTAACGTCGAAATCACTATAAATGTACATTATGAAAAATTATCCAATAAAACATTCTTAGGTTTTGAAGAAGCATATAATGAGGCTAAGACCGAAGCCCTGCAAACTGTGCAGGACTTTATACCAGAGAATGCTCAAATTTTATCTAATGAAATAGAAGTATTACAAGATAAAGAAAATGAAATTTCAAATGTAGTAAGAATAAGAATTTCTGTAGAAACTATGGAAGATATTGGTGAAAAAGTTAATATTAATTAGCTTTTTACTTAGAGGAGGACTTATCTTTTGGAAAAAAGGATTGCTTTTAATGATACGCAAGAAACAGTTGCTGTATTAGGAAAAAATGATGAACATATACCTATTTTCAGAGAAGAATTTGCAGTAAATATTATTCCAAGAGGCAATGAGCTAATCCTTGAAGGGCAGTCTGAGGCAGAAATTGAAAATGTCTATGTTTTAATATTAGAACTTATGTACCTATACCGCGAAGGTAATCAAGTTACAGGACATGATGTTCGTTATGCAATCAAAATGATAAAAACAGGCAAACAAGAAAGCCTGCACCAAATGTTTGCAGATACAATTTTAGTAACAGTAAGAGGCAGACAGATAAAACCCAAAACCATAAAACAAAAGTTTTACTTAGATGCTATCAGAAAAAATTATGTTACATTTGGTATAGGTCCGGCTGGAACAGGAAAAACTTATCTTGCAGTAGCTATGGCAGTGTTTGCTTTAAAAAATAAACTTGTAGAAAAAATAGTTTTAACTCGTCCGGCTGTTGAAGCAGGCGAAAAACTTGGATTCTTGCCTGGCGACCTCCAAGAAAAAGTTGATCCTTACTTAAGACCTTTGTATGATGCCTTGTCTGAGATGTTAGGTTCGGATGTTATGCATAAATTCATGGCTAAAAATATAATAGAAATAGCACCTCTTGCCTATATGAGAGGCAGAACATTAGATGACTCCTTTATTATTTTAGACGAAGCCCAAAATACTACAATTGAGCAAATGAAAATGTTTTTAACAAGAATGGGTTTCAACTCCAAAATGGTCATTACAGGAGATGTAACTCAAACTGATTTGCCTCATGACAGAAAATCAGGATTAAAACATGCTTACAGTATTTTAGAAAATATCACAGGAATAAAAACAGTATTTTTTGATGAAACAGATGTTGTAAGACATGAAATTGTAAGTAAAATAATTAAAGCATATGAAATGTTTGAAAATAAATAAAAAATCTTAAAAAACATAGCTCATCAAGATTTTTGGAGAGACATTTATTATGGCAATAACAAAAAAAATAAGAGACTTTTTTGAAGAAAATCAAGATAAATTTAAAGACAAGAAAGTATATGTTTTTTCTATTGCATTGCTTTTCTTTTGCTTTTATTTGCTGGTACTGTCTTTTGACCCTGCTTCAAACAAAGTTTCTTTTTTAGTTGGACAAGTTAGTGACCGCGATATTATTGCACCTAACACGATTTCTTATATAGATGAAAAAGAAACACTAAAAATACAACACGAAACATTGGCTAATATCGCCGATGTTTATGATTTAGATGTGGGCATTACTGATAGTTCTGAAAAGCAACTAAGAGAAACATTTAGAACTACAGACCAGATAATATCGTCTTTAAATAGTAATAAAGACAGTCAGAATACTGCTGATACAAATACACATACCCAATCAGCTGACCAAGCAGTAGAAAGTCTGAGTAAAAATCTGCCTATCTCATTACCTAATAATGTTGTAGCAACTATGCTTTCTTTAGATGAAACAAGCAGATTTAAATGCGAAGAAAATATCAAATTCTTCTTATATAAATATTTACAGCAAGGTATTCGGGAAAATGAAGTAGACAAAATTAAACAACAAATTTTAACAGAAATTGAGAAATTGGATTTAAGTCAAAGAGAAAAAATAGTAGTTGTTACTATAACTAATGAACTCATCAGAGCTAATTTTATTTATAATTCTGAGGAAACGCAAAAGAGAAAAGACAATGCTCTAAAAGATATTAAACCTGTTAGAAAAACAGTAAAAAAAGATCAGGTAATAGTTAGAAAAGGCGATATAGTAACTCCGGAACAAATTTCTGTTATGGAGAAAATAGGACTACATACTTCAAGTAGTGACACGCAGCGTATTGCTGGAAATGCACTTTTTATTGTTTTAATGATGGGTGCAGCAATGCTCTATTTATTTAAATTTTCCAAGACAATATATGACAGCAGACAATATCTTGCTTTAATCTGGATAATTATCTTTATTACTGTAATCTTAGCCAAAGTTTCTAGTTATCTGTCAATATTTATTGCCCCAATAGCACTGGGAAGTATTCTGGCTGCTGTACTATTAAATAGCAGAATTGCAATTTTAGTTTGTATTATTGTGGCAATGTTTATGGGAGTTATCAGTGAAGAAGGTTTAAGACCTATAGCTATGGCCTTATTTGGCGGTCTTGCAGGTATTTACGGCAATTCTGTTTATACTAGAGGCCACAGTTTAATACGGGCAGGTGTCTTTGTAGCTTTTGTAAATTTCAGCATAATAATATCTACAGGACTTATTTATCAATTAGACAATACACAGATATTAACTGATGCTATTTACGGTATTATAGGCGGTATACTTGCTGCCATAATGTCTATTGGTTTACTTCCGTTTTTCGAAAACTCATTTAATATAACAAGTACAACTAAACTAGTTGATTTAACAAAACCTAGCAATCCTTTATTACAAAGATTACTTTTGGAGGCTCCTGGTACTTATCATCATAGTATAATAATAGGCAACATGGCCGAAACAGCTGCCACAGCAGTAAAAGCAAACTCTATTCTAACTAGAGTAGGGGCGTATTATCATGATGTAGGCAAACTTAAAAGACCATATTTCTTTGCCGAAAATCAAATTGCTGGCGAAAATCCTCATGATGAAATGGCACCTTATTTAAGTAATTTAGTTATTAACTCACATGTTGATGACGGAGTAGAACTATGCAAAGAATATAACTTGCCTGAGGTAATAATAAATTTTGTTAGAGAACATCATGGCACAACATTAGCTTCGTTTTTTTATCAAAAAGCTCTTAGTTTAGAAAACAGTGAAAAGGTATCTGAAAATGATTTTAGATACAAAGGTCCCAAACCACAAAGTAAAGAAACAGCTATTTTGATGCTGGCTGATTCTTGCGAAGCCTCTGTTAGGTCTTTAGATAAACCAACATATAATAAAATCCAAATGATGGTCAGAAAAATAATTAAAGCAAGACTTGATGACGGACAATTAGATGAATGTGATCTTACCTTAAAAGATCTGACTGTCATAGGCAATGTATTTGTAAGGATTCTCTCAAGTATGTTCCATACAAGAGTAGAATATCCTCAGGATTTAAATAAAAAAGAGAAGGAAGATAACAATGAAAATAGTAATAAATGATCTACAAGATAAAATAGTGCTTACCCAAGAACAACTAGATAAAATAAATGAAGTTTTGGAAAAGTCTGCTGAGTCTTATGAAATTTCACCTAATTCGGAAATAAGCTTAGTATTTGTAGATGATAATTTTATCAAAAAACTAAACCATGAATACCGCAACAAAAATACAGCTACAGACGTACTGTCTTTTACAATGAAACGCGATGATGATGAACCTGAAATTAAAGGCGGTCCAGATGATGATGAATTATTGCTGGGAGATATAGTTGTCTCTTTAGAAACAGCTAAAAGACAAGCCGAAGAATATAATCATGATTTGTTAAGAGAAGTAACTTTCCTAACTATCCACGGTATGCTTCATATTTTAGGATATGACCACGAGACAGAAGAAGAAAGAACACAAATGCGGGAAGAAGAAGAATATCTTCTTTCAATCTGCAACATAACAAGATAGAGGGGCAAAATGAATAATTTAGAAGAATTTGTATCAGGATTTGTTGCTGTAATAGGCAGACCCAATGTTGGCAAATCAACATTAATGAACAACGTAATTGGTCAAAAAGTAGCAATTATGTCTGACAAACCTCAAACTACCAGAAATAAAATTTTAGGCGTACATACTTTAGAAGATGCTCAAATTTTATTTATTGATACACCTGGTATACATAAACCAAAACACAAACTGGGCGAAGCAATGGCAAAATCAACTGAAGGCACATTAAAAGAAGTTGATGTCATTTTATTTGTTGTTGATGTTACTATGAAGATGAAAGAAGGAGAACGTTATATTTTAGGAATGTTAGAAGACGTCTCTACTCCTGTAATTCTCGTCATAAATAAAATTGATAAAGTGGCTAAAGAAGAAATACTAAAAGCTATAAGTTCATATAAAGAAGCTTTTGATTTTGCTGCAATTGTACCTATCTCGGCTCAAGAAAAAGATAATATAGACGGTTTGATTACAGAAATTAAAAAACACCTCAGTAAAGGCCCCAAATATTATCCTGATGATATGATTACAGATCAGCCTGAAAGATTAATAGTAGCTGAACTTATAAGAGAAAAAGCTTTAGAACTAACCAGAGAAGAAATTCCTCATGCTCTGCTTGTTGATATTGAAGAAATTACTTTAAGAAATAATAACAAACTTTTCATTAGAGCAATAATATATGTAGAGAGAGAATCTCAAAAGGGAATCGTTGTAGGGAAAAATGGCAGTCTTTTAAAAGAAATAGGACAAAAAGCCCGTCATGATATAGAAACTTTACTTGGCAATGAAGCATATTTAGATTTATGGGTAAAAGTAAAAAAAGACTGGAGAAATAAAGATACTGTCTTAAAAAACTTTGGATTTGAGATTTGAGAAGATAAATATTGACAGAACAATTTAATTTATGTATCATATCTTTAAATAACTAAAATATTGTAAAAAACGATGATCACAACAGTAGTTGCAAAACATTGATTTTAGCGAGCCGGGTATGGTGTAAGCCGGTAATCATATTTGCAGTGAAAATCATGTGTGAGTTGCAGGCTGAAATAAGAAGTAAGCTGTGCCGGGAATTTTAAATCACCCGTTATTGTGATAAATAATAAAGATATAATATATCTTTGTTATCTTCAGAGAGACTATAGATTTTTTCTGTAGTAATTTGGGTGGTACCGCGGAAATTTTGTCCGTCCCTATATATTTAGGGACGGTTTTTTATTATATTGAAGATTTACAAAGGAGGTAATAACCTTGAAAATGTTAGGTTCAGAAGCAATCATAGAATGTTTAAAAAGAGAAGGAGTAGATTTGATATTTGGTTATCCAGGAGGGGCAGTATTGACCCTCTATGATGCTATTCATAAATTACAATTGCCTCATATATTAACTCGCCATGAACAAGGAGCAGTTCATGCTGCTGATGGTTATGCCAGAGCAACAGGTAAAACAGGTGTTTGTTTTGCAACATCAGGACCTGGCGGTACTAACTTAGTCACAGGCATTGCTAATGCTTATATGGATTCTGTGCCTATAGTTGCTATAACGGGTCAGGTGAGTGTAGATTTAATAGGCAAAGACTCTTTCCAGGAAGCTGATATCTGCGGTATAACAACGCCTATAACAAAACATAACTATCTGGTTAAAAAACCAGAAGAACTAACAAGAGTTTTAAAAGAAGCTTTTTATATAGCCAGCACAGGCAGACCAGGACCTGTTGTAGTTGACGTGTCTAAAGATGTTTTTAATGCTGTAATAGATTTTGAATATCCTGAAGAAATAAGTTTAAGAGGCTATTCACCTGTATTTGCCGGTGAAGAAGAAAGCATAGATCAGTTAGTGGAAGTAATGAAAAAAGCTAAAAAACCACTTATTTTCGTGGGTGGTGGTGTAGTTTTATCAGACACTTCTAACGAACTTAGAAAACTAACTGAACTTACTGGTTTTCCTGTTACAACAAGCATCATGGGACTTGGCACAATACCAAGCGATGATCCAAATTGTCTGGGAATGTTAGGAATGCATGGTACTTATGTTGCAAATATGGGTGCTGTTGATTGCGATTTTCTTCTAGGTATAGGAGTAAGATTTGACGACAGAGTAACAGGGCTTGTCAAAAAATTCGCTTCTAATGCCTATATTGCTCATATGGATATAGACAAAGCTGAAGTCAATAAAAATGTACTTGTTGATCTTAAGGTAGTAGGAGATTTAAAATGGTCTCTGCCGCTTCTTCTTGATAAAATAGAAAAATCCAATCCGGAAAAATACAGAGAAAACGTAAAAGAGTGGATGACCCAAATTAAAGAATGGCAACAAGAAGTACCGTTACCACAAACATATCCTACTACAGATGAAGGTATTTTACCTGAAAAAATCATAACAGAAGTTTCCAATATAACTGGCGGTGATGCTACATTAGTTACAGATGTTGGTCAACATCAAATGTGGGCAGCACAGTATTCTAAATTTATAAAACCACGTTCTTTCTTCACTTCAGGAGGTCTTGGTGCTATGGGTTACGGACTTCCGGCAGCTATGGGAGCTAAATTTGGCATACCACAAGAACAAGTAATTTTGTTTACCGGTGATGGCAGTATAATGATGAATTGCCAAGAGTTATCTACTATAGCCGATAATGATCTGCCTTTAAAAATAATTGTACTTAATAATGAAGTATTAGGCATGGTACATCAATGGCAAAGAATGTTTTATGGCGGACGCTATATTCATTCAACTACCAAAGGAAAAACTGATTTAGTTAAACTGGCAGAAGCTATGGGAGTAACCGCATTTAGAATTGAAAAAGAAGAAGAATTGGTAGCCGGACTTAGAAAAGCTCTAATAGAAATCAAAGGTCCTGTCTTAGTAGATATTGTAATCCCTCAAACAGCTAATGTTTTACCAATGGTTCCTCCTGGCAGCAGGTTAGATCAAATGATTTTAGGAGGTAAAGATTAATGAATCGTACTTTAGCAGTCTTAACCGAAAACAAACCTGGGGTATTAACACATATAGCAGGGCTGATCAGTAGAAGATCATTTAATATCGAAAGTATTGCAGCAAGCTATACAGAAGAACCTGATATGACCAGAATCACAATAGACGTTACAGTAGAAGATGATGTTCAGTTAGAACAAATAATAAACCAATTATCTAAACTAATTTACGTAATAAAAATAGTCAATCTAACTGACGAAGATTCTATTACCAGAGAACTTGCTCTAATTAAAGTAGTTGCAGATAAACACAATCGCTCAGAACTAAGAAATGTTGTTGAAATATTTAGAGCAAAAATCATTGATGTCAACAGAGAAACAGTAGTTATTGAATTAACAGGTCACGAAAGAAAAATAGATGCTTTCTGTGAAGTCTTAAGAGACTTTGGCATAATAGAAATTGTGCGTACAGGAAAAATAGCATTATCAAGAGGACCGCTTGCTGCTAAAGACATGTAAAATTGTAAATATTCCAAAATGATTGTATAATAAACTTGGATATGAAATATTTTACAAATTTCATATCCAAGTTAAATTATTAATATTTTTAAGGGAGGCTCACAATACAATGAACAATTTTTCCACTAAAAAGATCTCGAAAGTTTTATCATTACTTGTAGTTTTTGCATTTCTCTTTTCTCTAGTAGGTATGACAGCTGATATTCAAGCAAAAAACAAAGAAACCACAAATCCTCCTATGAAACGAGAAATAAAAGATCCGCCTGTATATAATATTGATCAGGCTTCAGAAAGACTTGCCAATATGTTTGAAGTAGATAAATCTACAATCCTTAATTATTGTGTTGAAGGCTATAAAGTACGTGAACTTTATATAATCGGCATAATAACAAAAGCCAGTGGCAGATCTTTTAAAGAAGTTATGGCTTTAAAAACACCTGATAATAATTTCTTTACTATAGCAAAAGAATTAGGTGTCTCTCAAGAAGATGCTATAAGCATCAGCGAAGAGTTATCACTTGAAGAAGTAGTTGAATATTTGCAAATAGATCGAGCAGTTTTTGATAATTTAGTAGCTGAAAACTATAGATATAGAGATATCGTATTAGCAGGCATTGTTTCAAAACATGCTAAAAAACCTATCAGTGAAATAGTTCTTCTCAAGAAGATTAATAACACTTGGTTTGAAGTTGCTGCAGATTTTAATATCACAGTAAACGGATTATTATATGATGCAGAAAACTTTGATGAGTATATGTCATTATTTTCAAAACATCCTTGGACCAGAATAGGTTTGAGAGCTCCAGGTGAAGAACCAGTCCACAGAGGCCCATACGATGGCCCAAGAGGCAGAATTAGATAATTAAAATAAAAAAGACCGGATAAATTCCGGTCTTTTATTATTTTATTATCGAATAGCTCTGGATGCGATATCTCTTCTAAAATGCATACCATCAAAATTTATTTTACTTACAGCAGAATATCCGTTTTCTACAGCATTTATAATAGTTTTACCTTTGGCAGTAACACCTAAAACTCTGCCACCAGAAGTTACAAGCTCAGAATCTTTCATACTTGTTCCTGCCTGAAACACAATGACATTTTCATTTTCTGCTTCTGGAATTCCTGTGATAACATCACCTTTTCGGAATTCGCCGGGATATCCTTTAGAAGATAAGATTATACAGACATTAGAACCGTTATACCAGGAAATTTCATCTTCCATTTCTTGAAGTTTATTTTCTCCGCTGGCACATGCTTCCATAATATCAACCAAATCACTTTCTAAAAGAGGTAAAATTGCCTGAGTTTCAGGATCGCCAAACCTGGCATTAAATTCAATTACTTTAGGTCCGTCTTTAGTAATCATAAGCCCGGCATAAATACAGCCAGAGTATATGCAGCCTTCTTCTCTTAAGGCAGTAATTATTGGCTCAAGAATATCAAGAACTATTTTTGCTTTTAAAAACTCAGGAACTACTGGAGCAGGGGCGTAAGCTCCCATTCCGCCTGTATTAGGACCGGTATCACCCTCAAAGATTCTCTTATGATCTTGTGCTGGTAGCATAGGAATAACAGTATATCCATCAGTAAAAGCTAAAAGAGAAGCTTCTTCGCCAGTAAGAAATTCTTCAATAACAACCTTATTGCCTGAATCACCAAAGACTTTATCAACCATGATCTCTTGAATAGCTTTAACAGCTTCATCATGTGTCAAAGCAATGACAACACCTTTACCGGCAGCCAGTCCGTCTGCTTTTATAACAATAGGGGGCTGTTGTTTTTTTATGTAGGAGATAGCCTCTTCAGCATCTGTAAAAACTTCTGAACCGGCAGTTGGGATATTGTATTTTATCATTAAGTCTTTAGCAAAAGATTTGGAACTTTCAATCTGAGCAGCATTAGCATTAGGCCCAAAAATCTTTAAACCAAGTTCTCTAAAGTGGTCAGTAACGCCAGCTACCAATGGAGTTTCTGGACCTACAATTGTTAAATCAATTTTATTTTCTAAGGCAAAATTACTTAAACCTACTTTATCAGTTACTGAAATATTATCAATACATTCTGCAAATTGAGCTATGCCTGGGTTGCCAGGAATACAATAAATTTTTTCGGCTTTAGGGCTTTGGCTTAGTTTCCAGACCATTGCATGTTCGCGTCCTCCGCCACCTATAACTAATATTTTCAAAATTTAACACCCCTTAAAAATTTTATGTTACAATATATAAATAATTAGATCACTAAATAATTTACTAAAGTTACAAAGGAGATTTACATTTATGAATAAAGCACTAATTGTTATTGACTATACGTATGATTTTATTGCTTCTGACGGAGCTTTAACTTGTGGAGAAGCAGGTCAGAAAATAGAAATGAATATTGTAAATCAAATTAAAAAATTTGCTCACGAAGGACAATACATAGTAATTGCCAATGATATTCATAATGAAAAAGATATATATCATCCAGAAAACAAACTTTTTCCGCCTCACAATTTAAAAGATAGTAAAGGCAGAGAACTATACGGAAAAGTAAAAAATGAAATAGATTCTCTAGTTTTAAATTCAGCAAATAACATTTATTTTTTAGATAAAACAAGATATTCTGCATTTGCTGCTACAGATTTAACATTAAGACTGCGGGAAAGAAAGATAAATGAAGTTTACTTAGTTGGAGTATGTACTGATATTTGCGTGCTTCATACAGCTATGGATGCCTATAATAATTCATTTGATATAGTAATTCCTAAAGACTGTGTAGCAAGTTTTAATCAAATAGGGCACGATTGGGCGCTTGCTCATTTTCAAAATACATTAGCTGCCAAAGTTATATAAACTAAATATCTATAACTTAATTAATTAAATCTTTTCAATATCTAAAAATAGATACTGAAAAGATTTTTTATTATTCAGGTTTCCATGAACTTTTGAGAGATACTATTCTGTTAAAAACAAGCTTGTCTTTAGAAGAATCAACAGGATCTAAAGCAAAATATGCATTCCTGATAAACTGAAAACGATCTTCTGTAGATGCTTCTTGTAAACTTGGTTCAACATAGCATTCTAATACTTCTAAAGAATTAGGATTTAATTTATTTATAAGACCATTATCACCATCTTCAGTTTCTGCTTCTTCAGACTCAATCAATAAATGTTCATAAAGTCTTGCTTCAGCTTTAACTGCATGATTTTTAGATACCCAGTGCAGCACACCTTTTACTTTTCTGTTTAAAGGACCTGTACCACTTTTAGAATCAGGGTCATAAGTACATCTAACCTCTATAATCTCACCGGTTTTTTCATCTTTTATTACTTCTTCACATTTAATGACATATGCATGTTTAAGACGCACTTCGTTTTCAGGAGAAAGCCTGAAAAATTTCTTAGGTGGGTTTTCATTAAAATCTTCTTGTTCTATATAAATCTCTCTGGAAAAAGGAATAGTTCTTGTTCCCATATCAGGATTTTCTGGATTATTTTCAGCTATCAAATCTTCAACTTTATCTTTCGGATAATTTTCTATAATCACTTTAAGAGGGCGAAGCACAGCCATTACTCTAAGAGCTTTCGGACTTAAATCTTCGCGAATACAATGCTCTAATAAAGCAAAATCTACAATACTATTACTTCTGGCAACCCCAATTCTATCACAAAAATCTCTGACAGCTTCAGGAGTTACACCACGTCTTCTAAGACCAGAAATAGTAGGCATTCTGGGATCATCCCAGCCGTTTACTTTGCCTTCTTCCACAAACTGACGCAAATAACGCTTACTCATAACTGTGTTAGTTAAATTAAGTCTGGAAAACTCATATTGTCTACTTGGGAATATCTCCAGATTCTCTATAACCCAGTTATATAAAGGTCTATGTGCTTCAAATTCTAAAGTACAAACAGAATATGTTATTTCTTCAAGAGAATCAGAAATAGGATGAGCAAAATCATACATAGGGTAAATAACCCAATTGTCGCCTGTTCTATGATGATGAGTTTTCATGATTCTATATAAAACAGGATCACGCAAATTAAGATTAGGGGAAGCCATATCTATCTTTGCACGCAAAACTTTAGCGCCCTCAGCAAATTTGCCATCTTTCATTTCTTGAAAGAGTTTTAAATTTTCTTCTACAGAGCGATTTCTATATGGACTTTCTTTTCCAGGTTCTGTTAAAGTCCCTCTATATTCTCTCATTTGTTCAGCAGTCAAATCGCAAACAAATGCTTTGTCTTTTTCTATTAACCGAACAGCAAAATCATACATTTCGTTAAAATAATCTGAAGCATAAAAAAGTCTGTCATCCCAGCTAAAACCTAGCCATCTGATATCTTCTTTTATAGAATCTACATATTCAGTATCTTCTTTACTGGGGTTAGTATCATCAAATCTCAAGTTACAAAGTCCATTGTATTTTAAAGCTAAACCAAAATTCAAGCATATTGATTTAGCATGTCCAATATGTAAATATCCGTTTGGCTCCGGAGGAAATCTTGTATGAACATTAAAATCAGACTTTTTTTCTTTGTCTTCTTTAATAATAGTTTCAATAAAATTTGATGGTATTGCAGTATTTGTTTCTTTTTCGTCATTTTTACCAGATAAATTAGTTTCTGTGGACATTCCAGAAGATCCTCCTATATATTTAGGCTTGATAATAAATAAATTCATTATATCACAGCATTTAAAAGATTTCTATATTTTAGACAAGCCTTTCTGTATTTATTCTCAATTTAATAGTATTAACTCAAGATTTATATATCTTAACATCTGAATAACGAATAAAAAAACAAGAAAAAATTAAGATATAATTAATATTTTAAAAATTATTTGTAAATATTATGAAATAAAAGATTTTAAAGGTAAAATTAACAGGAGTTTGCCAATTTATGGCGAAATAATAAAAAATGGAAATATCGAATGATTGTTCGGGTTAAAATTCATTCGATTTTAGTGAATTTATCAATTTATGTATAATTTTATTTAAATCAGGTAACAAGTAGAAAATAATAGTTTTTTAACTAAAAAAACTATTTTAGTGTTATAAATTATAAAATTCAGGTAATAAGATTAAAATTTTAACATAACATTTTATGTAGTCAGCTTTAATTTTAAAAATTTACGTAGTAAAGATAAGGGCACTAGAGGTGATAGTTGTGAATGTTTCTGAAATGACAGATCATGATATTTATTTATTCCACGAGGGAACTGATTATTTATCTTATCAGATGTTAGGTGCACATTTAACTGAATTAAATGGCATAAGGGGTGTTCGTTTTGCTGTTTGGGCACCAAATGCAAAACAAATATCAGTAGTTGGCGATTTTAATTCCTGGGATAGTGAATCTAATATGATGAGCTATGTTGAAAATTCTACAGGCTTGTGGAGTATATTCATTCCTAATGTAAAAGAGGGAGATATATATAAATATCTAATAGAAACCCATTCTGGAGAAATGTTATACAAATCAGACCCATATGCGTTCTCTTCTGAATTGAGACCGTTATCTGCCTCTAAAGTAGCTAACCTAAATAAATATGTTTGGAATGATGACGAGTGGAGAACTAAGAAAACTCCGGTTTATGAAAAGCCAATGAATATTTATGAAATTCACTTAGGTTCTTGGAAATTTAACGACAAAAGAGAAGCACTTACATATAGAGAACTTGCAGAACAATTACCACAATATGTAAAAGAAATGGGATATACTCATATAGAACTTATGCCGATAGTAGAATATCCTTTTGACGGTTCCTGGGGTTACCAAGCTACCGGTTATTATTCAGTTACTAGTCGATATGGTTCTTGTGAAGATTTCATGTATTTTATTGATAAATGCCACCAAGCAGACATCGGTATTATTTTAGACTGGGTTCCGGGACATTTTTGTAAAGATGCTCACGGACTTGCTAAATTTGACGGTTCTCCTCTATATGAATATGGCGAGAGCTGGCGAGCAGAAAATTATGAATGGGGAACATTAAATTTTGATTTAGGCAGATGTGAAGTAATTAGCTTCTTGACTTCTAATGCTCATTTTTGGTTTGACGTATATCATATAGATGGGATTAGAATTGATGCAGTAGCCAATATGCTTTATCTCAATTATGCCAGAGAAGATAACTGGGCAACCAATATTCATGGTGGTACTGAAAATCTAGAGGCAATATCTTTTCTCAGAAGACTTAATGAAACTATTTTTAAAACTTTTCCTGAAGCTTTGGTTATTGCAGAAGATTCAACTGCTTGGCCTTTAGTTACACATCCTACATATCTAGGTGGTTTAGGTTTTAACTTTAAATGGAATATGGGCTGGATGAATGATATGCTTGAATACATGGAGCTAGAGCCTATAAACCGCAAATTTCATCATAAACTAATTACGTTTTCCTTTATGTATGCTTTTTCAGAAAATTATGTATTGCCGCTTTCACACGATGAAGTTGTGCATGGCAAAAGATCTTTACTGGATAAAATGCCGGGAGATTATTGGCAAAAATTTGCTAACTTAAGAGCTTTTTATGGCTACATGATGGCTCATCCAGGGAAAAAACTGCTATTCATGGGTGGCGAATTTGGACAATTTATTGAATGGAACTATAAAGATAGTTTGGATTGGCATCTTTTAGAATACGACATGCATGGTAAACTTCATAACTATGTTAAAGAACTAAATCATTTCTATTTAGATTCCAAACCTTTCTGGTGTTATGATCATGATTGGCAAGGATTTAACTGGATTGATTGTCAGGACTATTCTCAAAGTGTAATAGTATTCTTACGTAAAGGAAAAGAGCCAAAAGATTTTATAATTGTAATATGCAACTTTACCCCGGTTGTTAGAGAAAATTATAGAATAGGCGTGCCTTTTGCCGAATATTATGAAGAAGCTTTTAATAGTGACGATGTAAAATACGGAGGTAGCGGACAAACAAACGGAGATAAAATAATTGTAGAATCTATACCTTTCCACCATCAAGAAAACTCCGTTTCTCTTGTATTGCCACCATTGGCAACTATTTACCTTAAACCTCAGTTACCATTAGATGAGTATGATGAAGAATCTTCTTCTGAAGAAGGTATTAAAGTATACAAACTTAAAAAAGGTGTTAAAGACACTGACGCATTAGACGAAGAAGAAAGTAGAGACATTGACTCTGCAAAAACAGAAGAAGTTGCTAAGAAATTCAAAAATATAAAAATGAATTTAGCTCTTCATGATTTACTTTAATTTAGATAACAGAAAATAACTTTAAGATTAGATAGGATTAATCCGTCTAATCTTTAAGTGCTTAAAAAGAAGTATTATTTTATAAGACATATAAAAATATCATTGTGTTTATTTTTGGGAGAGTGAAAAATTATGAGAATAAAAGATTGTGTTGCGATGATATTGGCCGGAGGACAAGGCACAAGGTTAGCATCACTTACTAAAAAATTAGCAAAACCAGCTGTTCCTTTTGGTGGAAAATATAGAATAATAGATTTTCCTCTCAGTAACTGTCGCAATTCTGATATTGATACCATTGGAGTGTTAACACAATACCAACCACTTGCACTTCATTCATATATAGGCATAGGAAGTGCCTGGGACTTAGACAGAAGACATGCAGGCGGTGTTTATGTTTTGCCACCATATTCTCAAGAAAAAGGTGCTGAATGGTATAAAGGTACAGCAGATGCGATTTATCAAAACTTAAACTTTATTAGCTTGTTTGAACCAGAACATGTGCTGGTTTTATCAGGAGACCATATCTATAAAATGGATTATGCAAAAATGATACAATACCATACTTCCAAAAATGCAGATGCTACAATTGCCGTTATTGAAGTTCCCTGGGATGAAGCAAGTCGTTTTGGCATAATGAACACTGGGAAAAATGATGTAATAAAAGAATTTGATGAAAAACCTAAAAATCCTAAAAACAATTTAGCGTCAATGGGTATATATGTATTTAACTGGCGCATATTGAAAAAATACCTTGAAGAAGATGCAAAAGCAGATTCCAGCCACGATTTTGGCAAAGATATAATCCCTAAAATGCTAAATGATGGCTTAAAATTATATGCTCATAGATTTGAAGGATATTGGAAAGATGTAGGAACTGTAGAAAGTTATTGGCAGGCTAGTATGGATTTAGTTGGTGATGTACCAGAATTCGATATATATGATCCTTCCTGGAGAATATATTCTGTTAATCCTACTCAACCGCCACAATATATAGCAGAAACTGCAAAAGTAAAATGTTCAATAGTAAGTGAAGGTTGTAGAATTTTTGGTGAAGTTGAAAATTCTGTAATCTTTCCGGGAGTATACATAGGTCCAGGTGCAGTTATTAAAGATTCAATAGTTATGCCTTATGTTGCCATAGGTAGTGATAGTGTAATTCAAAAAAGTATTATCGGCAGAAAAACTGTAATTGAAAATGGTTCTAGAATTGGCGGCACAGAAAGTCAAAACGTCGGAACAAATACATGGTTTTCTGGAATTACTCTTATCGGTGATAATTTAATTATAAACAGCAGTACTAAAATCAGAAGAAATGTGCTGTTATAAAACTACTTATAGTAAAGCCTAATTATATAAAAGAGGTGTGATTAATTTGGATTTAATAATGGGACTAATTGATTTAAATGAAAATTGTAATGAAATGTTAGAAATGGCAAGACTAAGACCATTGGCTGCATTTCCATTTGCAGGTAGATATAGATTAATAGACTTTGTATTGTCTAACATGATTAATTCTGGTGTAAGTAATGTAGCAATATTACCAAAAGGTAATTATAGATCACTTATGGATCATTTAAGATCAGGTAAAGAATGGGATCTTGCCAGAAAGAAAGATGGTTTGTTTTTCTTGTTTTCCAATGATAACGAACCTGAGGTTGTTGGCTATAACTGGTCAGGATTTAGCAGGAACTTAATTGACTTACATAATAATCTGGATTATTTAAGACGCAGTTCTCAAAAATATGTAGTAGTTACAGGTTCTTCAATGGTTTGTAACCTTGACTATAGAGATGTTGCTGATTTTCATGCTGAAAGAAAAGCTGATATCACGATTATTTACAAAGATTATGAAGATGCTGAGGAGCAAGATTTTTCAGGTGCTACAATGATTGAAACAGGCGACAGAGGACGTGTAATGGATATGGAAGTTCTGCCTGTAAAACCACGCAGCAAAAAGCTTAGTATGACAATGTATTTTTTAGAAAGACAACTTTTAATTGATCTTATTGATATAACAGTTTCTAGAGGTGGCACAAGTTTACTAAGAGATTGTTTCCTCAAGAACTTATACAATCTCAAAATATATGGCTATTCTTTTCCCGGTTATGTAGCAAGAATACATTCTTATGAAAGCTATTTCAAAAGAAGTATGGAACTGTTGCAACCAGAAGTATACCAAGAACTATTTTTCCAAAACGGCAGTATTTATACTAAAGTTAAAGATGAGCCGCCAACTAAATATTTAAAAGACTCCAAAGTTCAGGGATGTCTTGTGGCAAACGGCTCAATAATAGGCGGAAAAATAAAAAACAGCATCATGTTCAGAGGCACAAGAGTGGATAAAGATGCTAAAATAACAAATAGTATCGTTATGCAAAAAACAGTAATTGGTGCCGGGGCAATTCTAGAAAACGTTATTTGTGATAAAGATGTTATAATAACAGCAGGTAAAAAATTAAAAGGAGATCCAAATCATCCAATCATCATAGGAAAGGGGTCAGTTATTTAAATGAAAAAAGTCTTATTTGTAGCATCAGAAGCAGTGCCATTTGCAAAATCAGGTGGCCTTGGAGACGTAATAGGTTCTTTGCCAAAAGCTATTATGAATCAAGATAAAAAAGTAGACGTCAGAGTAATAATGCCAAAATATGAAGATATTGATCCTAAATTTGTAGAAGAAATGGAATACATCACACATATTAGTGTATGGGTAGGGTGGCGCCAAGCTCACTGTGGTGTTTTTAAACTAGAATATGAAGGAATAACCTATTACTTTATAGATAATGAATATTATTTTAGAAGAAGAGGTTTTTATGGTTATTATGATGATGGTGAAAGATTTGCTTTCTTTTGCCATGGTGTCTTAAGCGTACTGCCTCATATTGAATGGATTCCAGATATTATTCATTGCCACGACTGGCAAAGTGCAGCTGTTATGCCTTTGCTTAAATATAGCTATAATGAACTTGAAGGCTATGATAAAATTGGTACAATTCAAACAATCCATAACCTTGGTTATCAAGGAATTTTCCCTAAAAGCGTGCTAAGTGATCTTCTGGGTCTTGATTTTAGAGTATTCACTCATACAGGCATGGAATTTCATGATGATGTAAACTTCCTTAAAGGCGGTATAGCATATGCAGATAAGATCACTACAGTAAGTAAATCTTATGCAGAAGAAATAAAAAATTCATATTTTGGAGAAAGATTAGACGGCTTATTAAATTATCGCAGTGATGATCTTTATGGAATTTTAAATGGAATTGATTACGAGGTTTATGATCCAACATCTGACGAAGAATTATTTGTTAATTATTCTTGGAGAGCTACAGCCAAACGTTTGAATAATAAAGCTAAACTTCAAGAAACTCTAGGTCTTAAAGTTGACAAAAATATACCTCTTATAGGAATGGTTTCAAGGTTAGTTAATTCCAAAGGTATAGATCTTGTAGCTCATGTTCTGGAAGAAATTTTGCAAAGAGACGTTCAATTTGTCATCTTAGGTGCTGGCGAATATGAATATGAAAATTTATTTAAAACTATTGCAGAAAAATATCCTGACAAAATGGCAGCCAACATATCTTTTAGCGATTCTTTTGCCAGAAAAGTTTATGCAGGCTCTGATATGTTTCTTATGCCATCAAGATTTGAACCTTGTGGCATAGGTCAGCTTATAGCACTTCGTTACGGCAGCATACCTATCGTAAGAGCAGTTGGTGGTCTTAAAGATACTGTAATACCTTTTAACAAGAAAAAAGAAGTAGGTAATGGCTTTACATTTGTTAACTATAATGCTCATGAAATGCTGGATGCTATTGATAAAGCACTGGAAGTCTATAAAGACAATAAAACATGGGCTAAATTAGTCAGAACTGCTATGAAGTCTGATTACAGTTGGACAAATTCTGCTACTGAATATTTAAAAATATATAATGAGTTTAAAAAAACAGCTAAAAAGAAATGAGTCCGAAATTAGTTATATAACATATAATTAAAACAGTTGTATGTGGAAAATAGGAGGAGGGAGCAGTTTGTTTAAAGATAAAGAAGAATTTAAAAAAGCCTTTCTAATGAAATTAGAAGCTATGTTTGGTCAAAGTCTTGACGAAACTTCCCCTAAAGAACTTTATACAGTACTGGGCAGTCTGATACGAGACGTCATCAGTAAAAAGTGGTATCAAACAAATAAACAATACAAACTTAGTGGCGAAAAACAAGTATATTATTTTTCCATGGAGTTCTTATTGGGACGCCTTTTAGGTAACAACCTTTTAAATCTAGGTATAAAAGATATTTGTAGAGAAGGTTTAAAAGATTTTGATATAGACCTTAATGATATGGAAAAGATGGAAGCTGATGCCGGTCTTGGCAATGGTGGTCTTGGTAGACTTGCTGCCTGCTTTTTAGATTCTTTAGCATCCCTGCAATTGCCTGGTCATGGTTGCGGAATTCGCTATCAACATGGTCTTTTTGAACAAAAAATAGTTAATGGCTATCAAATAGAATTGCCGGATAACTGGCTTCATGATGGTTATGTATGGGAAGTCAGAAAACCGGAAAAAGCCACTACTGTAAAATTCGGCGGAGATATTCAGGTTCAAAAGAAAGGCAACAAAACTATCTTTGTTCATGAAAATTATGAAGCTGTAAGAGCTGTTCCTTATGATTTACCAGTAGTAGGATATAACTGCAATACAGTTAATAACTTAAGACTCTGGAGTGCAGAGGCTGATGAATTTGATTTTTCTTCATTTAGTAAAGGCGACTATTTAAAAGCAGTTGAAGCTAAATACAACGTAGAAGCTACAACACAGCTTCTATATCCGGAAGATAGTCATTTAGAAGGAAAAATCTTAAGACTAAAACAACAATATTTCTTTGTTTCTGCCGGTATCCAAAGTATAGTGCGCAGATATAAGAAAACTAACAGCTTAGATCCTAAAGCAATGTATAATATGGATGAAATGATTTCTATTCATATTAACGATACTCATCCAGCACTTGCTATTCCTGAAATCATGAGAATTTTAATGGATGAAGAAGGAATGGGTTGGGATGATGCCTGGAATGTTACAGTAAAAACAGTATCTTATACAAACCATACTATTTTGCCGGAAGCTCTTGAAAAATGGCCTGTAGATATGTTCCAAGCACTTTTGCCTAGAATATATATGATTGTTAATGAAATAAATGAACGTTTCTGCCAAAAACTTTGGGAACTCTATCCTGGAGATTGGGATAAAATCAGACAAATGGCAATTATAAGCGATGGTTATGTACACATGGCTCATCTCTCGGTAGTAGGAAGCCATAGTATTAACGGTGTTGCTAAAATCCATTCTGAAATACTTAAAAATCAAGTAATGGCTAATTTTAATGCAGTATATCCTCATAGATTTAATAATAAAACAAATGGGGTTACTCATAGACGTTGGCTGATTAACTGTAATCCAGAGCTTTCTAAACTTATTACAGATGCAATAGGTCCAACCTGGAAGACTCATCCTGAAGATTTATCTAAATTAGAAAAATTCACCCATGACAGTGCTTTCCAGGAAAAAATAGCTAAAGTTAAGCGAAATAACAAAGAAAATTTAGCTAACTATATTAAAGACTACGGCGGAATTGATATTAATTTAGATTCCATATTTGATGTTCATGTAAAAAGAATTCATGCTTATAAAAGACAAATTCTAAACATCCTTCAAATCATGGATATGTATAACAGACTAAAAGACAATCCTAATATAGACTTTGTACCTAGAACATTCCTTTTTGGCGGCAAAGCTGCTCCTGGTTATCATCTAGCTAAAGAAAACATTAAACTTATCAATACAGTTGCTGATGTCATAAATAAAGACAAAGCCGTAAGAGATAAACTACGAGTAGTCTTTATTCCTAATTACAGTGTATCAGCTGCTGAGGTTATAATTCCGGCTGCTGAGGTTAGTGAGCAAATTTCTACAGCAAGTAAAGAAGCATCAGGCACTGGCAACATGAAATTTATGATGAATGGTGCAATAACTATCTGTACATTAGATGGTGCAAATGTAGAAATAAGAGAACAAGTAGGCGATGAAAATATAGTTTTATTTGGTCTGACAGCAGAACAAGTAATCGATTACTATGCTCATGGTGGTTATAGCTCTATAGATGTCTGCCAAAACGATGGCAGAATCAGAAGAGTTGTTGATCAATTAGTAGACGGCTCTTTGGGTACAGGGTATCATGAATTCAGCAGCATTCATAATTTACTTATTTGCTGTAATGATGAATTCTTTATCTTAAAAGATTTTGCGGCATATGTAGATGCCCAAAATAAAATAGGCAATTACTATAAAGATAAAAATAAATGGAATGAAATGGCCATTAACAATATTGCCTTTTCTGGCAGATTCTCCACTGATCGAACTATATCTGAATATGCAATAGATATCTGGAAGATCAAACCATTAGTTGTTCGTTCTTTAAGGTAGTTTTTAAATACTAAAAAATTAAGCAATTAACTTTCTTGCAGTGCAGGAAAGTTAATTGCTTAGTAAACGAGTTATTATAGAAAAATTAGGAATAATATATTTTGCTATTTAAGGTACACTATATTTATCCTATTTAGTTATATTTTTTCTATTTTAATTACCTTAAGAACAATTGGAGGTATAAATAAACATGGACAAAGGATTTATATTACACAACTCTCATGATTTATACTACAGAAATCCTTTTGGTGCAGTTCCTACCAAGAGCAAAGTAGACATTAGGGTCTCTATAAATACTAACTTACA
This sequence comes from Selenomonadales bacterium OttesenSCG-928-I06, assembly GCA_030266395.1. Lineage (GTDB taxonomy): Bacteria > Bacillota > Negativicutes > Sporomusales > Sporomusaceae > JAJDHX01. The sequence continues at coordinate 69,326 of JAJDHX010000001.1, forward strand.
TAGACATGAAAAACCTAAAAAAGTTGTTTTAAGAGTGTGGGAAGAAGAATGTAGAGAAGTCTGCTATGAAATGGAATTAAAAGAAGAAAAACATGGTATATGTTTATATGAATCTACTATAAACATTCCTGAAAAATCAGGTCTGCTTTGGTATTATTTTATAATTTCTTTTAATCACAAAACTTACTACTATGGAAACAATAATTACGAACAAGGTGGAATAGGCACCTTGAGTGATTTTGCGCCTCTTTCCTATCAAGTTTCTATATATGAAGCAGATGCTAAAACTCCGGATTGGCTTAAAAATGCAGTTATTTATCAAATTTTTCCTGATAGATTTTATAACGGTGAACCAGATGGCAAAATATTAAACCCAAGAGAAGGTATTTTACTTCACTCATCATGGTACGACTCTCCTGTATATGCTAAAGAAGTAAAAACAGGAGCTATGATGGCATATGACTTTTTTGGCGGAAACCTTGCTGGAGTAGTTGCCAAACTTCCTTATTTAAAAGATCTTGGCGTCAATGTAATATATTTTAATCCTATTTTTGAATCTGTTAGTAATCATAGATATGATACAGCAGACTATAAAAAAATCGATAGAATGCTTGGCGATAATGAATTTTTTGCTGAGCTTTGTGCAAAAGCAAAAGAAATGGGTATGAATGTAATCCTGGATGGTGTTTTTAGCCATACAGGTGAAGATAGCATTTATTTTAATAAATACGGAAATTATCAGGTAGAAGGTGCTTGTCAATCTACTAATTCTCCATACTATCCATGGTATAAATTTATGTCTTATCCTGATGTATATGAATCATGGTGGGGTATAGGAACAATGCCAAATGTAAATGAGACTGAACCTTCTTATCTTGATTATATAATTGAAAATGAAGACAGTGTAATAAATCATTGGCAAAAACATGGTATCAAAGGTTGGAGACTAGACGTAGCTGATGAACTGCCTTTAGAATTTTTACAAAGATTATACAGAAAAATAAAAGAACTTGATAAAGATTCGATCATCATAGGTGAAGTTTGGGAAGATGCTTCTCACAAAATTGCTTATGGTCAGCTTAGACAATATTTTGATGGACATCATATAGATAGCGTAATGAACTATCCTTTTAGAGAAAATTTAATTAATTTCTTACTGGAAAATTCAAATGCCTGGGCTGTCAAAAATACATTACTAAGTCTTTATGAAAATTATCCCAAAGAAAATTTTTATGCCAATATGAACATTATTGGTACACATGATGTAACTCGTATTTTAACTATTTTTGGAGAAGATACAGCTGCAGACCAAGAAAATTTTACTCCTTATAAACATAAAATGCCTCTCAAAAACAGAGCACTTGCAGTAAGACGTTTAAAATTAGCTTCTTTAATGCAAATGACTTTTCCTGGTGCTCCAACTATATATTATGGAGATGAAGCAGGTTTAGAAGGATACACCGATCCTTATAACAGAGGTACTTATCCTTGGGGCAGAGAAGATCAGGATTTATTAACATGGTACAAAAAAATAGTTGCTCTAAGAAATAAATATCCTGTGTTTAGAACAGGAGAATGGGTTCCTATTGCAGCAAACAATAATGTATTTGGCTATATAAGATATATAAAAGGCGGTCAAGATGTATTTGGCAACCTTCATGAAGATAATGTAGCACTTGTTCTTCTAAATAACAGTAAATCTCATATGCAGCACATAAGCATTAATATAAATGAGTGGGTTGATGACCAAGAATATTTAATAGATATTCTTGACAGTAATAAGTATGTTCATTTAGATGACACTGGCAACCTTAAAATATCACTAAAACCTCTTGAAGGAAAGGTTTTTATGAAATCACTTCAAGAACCTGCTCCTAAAGGAACAAGAGCAAGTGGTGTATTAATGCATATAACCTCACTGCCAAGCAGGTATGGAGTAGGTGGTCTGGGGAACAGTGCTTATGAATTTGCTGATTTTCTCAAAGCTTCAGATCAAAAACTATGGCAGATACTACCTATAAACCCTCCGGGAATGGGTGAATCACCATACCAATCATTATCAGCATTTGCTGGTAACCCAATGTTTATTTCGCCAGGTAAATTAATAGAAATGAAGCTTCTGAGCAAAAATGACGCTTTATCATTTTTAGGTGAAAAAAATTTAGTAAAAACAAATAAAATAAATTTTTCTAAAGCTAAAGAAATAAAAAATAAAATCTTTAAACTTGCTTTTGAAAATTTTAAATCTAATCCATTTCCCAAAGATTATCTGGACTTTATTTTTAAAGAATCTAACTGGCTGGAAGATTATTCACTGTTTATGGCCTTAAAAGAACATTTTGACGGCAAACCATGGAACAAATGGGATAAAGCAATAGCTTCAAGGACAGAAGAAGCAATTGCAGGTTACAGTAAAATACTTGCTGAAAAAATTGAATATCATAAATTCCTTCAATACATTTTTTCTAAACAATGGAAAGATTTTAGAAAATATGTTAATATTTTAGATATAAAATTAGTAGGAGACCTACCTATCTTTGTCTCCCATGATAGTGCAGATGTTTGGTCTAACCAACATTACTTTGACCTGGACAAAGATGGCAATATGAACAATGTCGCAGGTGTTCCGCCAGATTATTTTAGTGAAACAGGTCAACTTTGGGGCAATCCACTATATCGTTTTGACCTAATGGCAAAAGACCATTATATATGGTGGCAAGAAAGAATTAAGCATTTACTGTCTTTTGTTGATATCATTAGAATCGATCACTTCAGGGGATTTGAATCTTATTGGCAAGTACCAAGTAAAGAAAAGACTGCTATCAATGGCAAATGGACACCAGGACCTGGAGCTCAATTCTTTAAAGTACTGGAAGAATATTTAGGCGAACTTCCTATAATCGCTGAAGATTTGGGTGTTATAACTCCAGCTGTAAACAAACTTAAAAATAAAGTTGGTTTTCCTGGAATGAGAATTTTACAATTCTCATTTAGTAGCGACGAAAAAGCTGCTTGTGATTTTCCTTATAACATAAACAGAAATACAGTTGCCTACACAGGAACTCATGATAATGATACACTTTTAGGCTGGTGGAAATCTGTAAAAAAAGATGATGTTAATCTTTATAAAAATATATTGAATCATTTAAGAAAATTAGAAATAGATGTATCTGGTCTTACTCAAGATGAGGATTTTTGTAAAAAACTAATTGAACTAACATACTTAAGTAATGCTGATACGGTTATTTTACCAATTCAAGATATACTTTTTTTAGATGAAGATTCTAGAATGAATACTCCTGGAACAGTTGGTCAAAACAACTGGTCATGGTTTTTAGACTATGATTCACTCACTGCTGATGTAGTGAGAAAACTAAAAGAATGGACTTGGCTAAGCAATAGAAATTAAATAAAAATAGTTAGGAATTTTCCTAACTATTTTTATTTGTGAATTTTTTTAAAATTATTTTAGTTTTATATAGGAGAAATAAGGATTTATCTAGAATTAATTATGTTGATCTAGTATAATATTTATATTAAGCATATTTCAAATGAGAACTCATCTCAATTTATCATAAAAATACTAACTAAAATAATAGAGGTGATAAAAATTGCCTGAACCTTTAGATAAAATGAATATAGGACTTAAATTTGAACTCTTGGGAGTTTTACTTGTAACTTTTGCAATACTGTTTATTATAAGTTTACTTGGCTTTAGCGTAGGCTCTTTAGGAACATATATTGCTAAATTATTAAACTATGTTTTTGGAATAGGAGCAATAATTTTACCGGCAATACTAATAATTATAGGCTGGCGTTATATTGTAATAAAAAGAAAAATAATTTTTACCAGTAGATTTCTAGGAGTAATTTTATTATATTTCCTATCATTAGCATTAGTACATAGCTTTAAAATACCAATGGGCAGTGAAATCTTACCAGAAAGCTTACTTGCAGGAGGAGGTTTCATTGGAGGAATTATAGTTTTTTCCTTAAGAAAAATATTAGGCATGGATGGCTCTGTTTTAGTTATTTTAGGACTTATGGTATGTTCTATTTTACTTGCAACAAATACTTCTTTAGTAAAAACAGCTGTTTCTGCCAAAAATAAAGTGTTAAAAGGGTACAACAGTGCATATGAAAAATTAACAAGTCCTGTTGAAGTTGAAGAAGAAATTTATCCTGAAGAAACCGCTTCTGGTAAAAATTCTTTTTATAATTATGAAGCTGACTCTTCAAATGATTTTACCAATAAAACTACAGAGAAAAATATTGAAAAAAGCTTAGATATAGCTAAATTTAACAATCTGGATAATGAGATTAAAACAAAAGTTGAAACTGCACCTGTAGTAGAAGAAACTAAAACCTACATAGGAACAAACAATTCTGATTATTCCTATCCGCCACTGTCTTTACTAAAACAAAAAACCAAAAGCGATCTGGCAAGAGGTCCTAAAAATTTAGGAAATCAATCCAGAATTTTAGAACAAACTCTAGAAAGCTTTGGAGTTCAAGCTAAAGTTATAAATGTTTTTCAAGGACCAACAATTACCAGATACGAATTGGAACCTGCTTTAGGAGTAAAAGTTAGCAGAATAGTTAATTTAGCAGACGATATAGCTTTAAAATTAGCTACTTCTGGTATAAGAATGGAAGCTCCTATACCCGGAAAAGCTGCTATCGGAATTGAAGTTCCCAACAGAGAAGCTTCTCAAGTTTTATTAAGAGATGTCTTGGAAACTGACGAATTTAAAAAAGCGAAATCTGCTTTAACTGTTGGCTTAGGTAAAGATATAGCAGGTAAACCAATAATTACAGACTTGACTAAAATGCCGCATTTGCTTGTTGCCGGTGCTACCGGAGCAGGGAAAAGCGTTTGTATTAATACTCTTATTTGTAGTGTATTATTTAAATCTTCTCCAGAAGAATTAAAACTAATTTTAATTGACCCGAAAATGGTTGAATTAGCAAATTATAACGGTATACCTCATCTTCTTACTCCTGTTGTAACAAACCCTAAAAAAGCAGCTTCTGCTCTAAACTGGGCAGTAGAAGAAATGGAAAGAAGATACACAGTGTTTGCAAGCAATGGTGTAAGAGATATTACCAGATATAACGAAATGAATCCAGATTCAGCTATGCCTCTTATTTTAATAATAATTGACGAATTAGCAGACTTAATGATGGTAGCTCCTGCAGAAATTGAAGACAGTATTTGTCGGCTTGCCCAAAAAGCCAGAGCTTGCGGCATTCATCTGGTATTAGCTACACAAAGACCATCTGTTAACGTAATAACAGGAACAATAAAGGCTAATATTCCATCCAGAATATCATTTGTTGTTTCCTCACAAATAGACTCCAGAACTATTTTAGATATGGCTGGTGCTGAAAAACTGTTAGGTAGAGGAGACATGTTATTCCTGCCTACAGGAGCATTAAAACCTTATAGAATTCAAGGTGCCTTTATTAGTGATGAAGAAATCGAAAGTTTAGTAGAATTTATAAAAGAACAAGACTGTACACCTGAATATGTAGAAGAAGTTTTAGATACGCCTAACAAAAATATCGCTTCTCTTGATAAGAAAGCTAAAGGCAGAGAAATCGAAAAATTTGAAGATGAACTACTTGAAAGCGCAGCTACTATCATTGTAGAAACAACTCAAGCTTCAACCTCCATGCTGCAAAGAAGATTCAGAATAGGATATACAAGAGCTGCCAGAATAATAGACACATTAGAAGAAATGCAAATAATAACTCCTAACCTGGGAAATGGAGAAAGAAAAGTTTTAATCACAATGGAAGAATTGGACTATATTTTATCTAAAAAAAGCTAAAACAACATATTTCGACAATTTTTTTGCAAAAACAGGGGAAATCTTTCCAATGTGGAACTTATATCTTATAATGAACTTAAATGCATAAATAAAACAATCTACTTTATATATATATACTAATAACATGGTTGAATCTTAATAAAAAATTGCCTAATTCATATTGAAAAGGAGGTACTTTCAATTGAAGTCAGTGGGTGAACTTTTAAGAGAAGTGCGCGAAGCTAAAGGGATCACATTAAAAGACGTTGAAAACGACATAAGCATAAGAGTTCTGTATCTGCAATCTATTGAAGATGGAAATTATGACGTAATTCCTGGAGAAGTTTATTTAAAAGGGTTTATTCGTAATTATTCTGTATATTTAGGTTTAGATCCAGCAGAAATAATGGAAATATACAAACAAAGCAAACCTATAGGAAGCAAAGAAGAAGCTAATTTCAAACTAGAGAACAATTCTAAAGAGTCCAGCTTCCAAAGAAAAAAACTTGCCAAAGCACAACAAAGAAGAAGAATATCTAACATTGGTATTGTTGTTATTATTTTAGTAGTAGCTTTACTAGTGGGCGGATTCATGTATTGGAATAACAGAACTCCTGAACAACCGATACAAGACACGCAACAAATAACAACAGAACAGCAAAATACTACATCTTCAGCAATTAACGAGGAAAATACAAACAATATTCCATCAAACACAAATAATTCTGCTATTTCCAGCAATAATAACTCTATAAAAGTAGTTATAAATTTTACAGACAAATCTTGGACAGAAGTAACAGTTGATGGCGATAAAAAATACGAAGGACTTAGTGAAGCCAACACCACACTCTCTTTTGAGGGTAGTAGTAAAATCTTTGTGAAAGTAGGTAACGCTGGAGCAGTTAATCTAACTTATAATGGAGAAAACTTGGGAACTGCAGGCGAAGTTGGCGAAGTTGTTGTAAAAACTTTTACTAAAGATTCCGTGGCTTCAGTAGAATTATAATAAAATGAAACAAAACAATAATTTTCTTCCGATTACGAGAGAAGACATGGAAAAATTAGGTTGGGAACAACTTGATTTTTTATTTATAAGTGGAGATGCCTATGTGGATCATCCAAGCTTTGGTCCTGCTATTATTAGTAGAATACTAGAGAAGTATGGTTTTAAAGTTGGGATTATTCCTCAGCCGAATTGGCGCATACAAGATGATTTTAAGAAAATGGGCAAACCAAAGCTTGGTGTTTTAATATCAGCAGGTAACCTGGATTCAATGCTAAGCAAATATACGGCAAATAAAAAGTACAGAAGCCAGGACAGCTATTCACCTGGTGGCAAAGCTGGACTTAGACCAGAAAGAGCTACAATAGTTTATGCAAATACAGTAAAACAAATATGGAAAGACGTACCTGTAATTATTGGTGGAATAGAAGCTAGTTTAAGAAGATTTGCTCATTATGATTATTGGTCTGATAATGTAAGAAGATCAATTTTAATTGACAGCAATGCCGATCTTTTAATTTATGGAATGGGCGAGGCACCAATAAAAGAACTTGCTGCTAAGCTTTCTGGTGGCAGTAAGATAAATGAAATAAAAGATATAAGAGGAACATGTTATAGTGTTCAAAGTAAAGAGGAAATAGACAAGTTATCTGAATGTCTCTTTTTACCTGACTATGAAAAAGTAAAAGAGAGCAAAGTGCAATTTGCTCAAGCTTTTAAAGATATATATTTGGAACAAGACCCTATAAGAGGAAAACCACTTGTTCAAAAAAACGGCGAAAAATATGTTGTAAGTAACACTCCATCCTTACCACTTACTCAAAAAGAACTTGATGAAATCTATGATCTGGATTATCAAAGAACTTATCACCCAATATATGAAAAAGACGGCGGCGTACCAGCAATAGAAGAAGTGAAATTTAGCCTGTTAAGCCAAAGAGGCTGTTATGGCGGTTGTTCTTTTTGTGCCATACATGCTCACCAAGGCAGAATTATTCAAAACAGAAGTCATGAATCTATTATAAAAGAAGCAGAAAAATTAACTAATTTGGCTGACTTTAAAGGTTACATCCATGACGTAGGAGGTCCAACAGCTAATTTTAGAATACCAGCATGTGATATACAAGCTGAAAAAGGTACTTGCAAAAACAGACAATGCCTTTTCCCCAATCCCTGTAAAAACTTAAAAGTTGATCATAATGATTATCTAAAACTATTAAGAGCTTTAAGAAAAATTCCCAAAGTAAAAAAAGTTTTTATAAGGTCTGGCATCAGATATGATTATATAGTTGCCTCAAAAGATCAAACTTTTTTAAGAGAACTATGTGAACATCATGTTAGCGGACAATTAAAAGTAGCACCAGAACATGTTTCACCTAAAGTAATTTCTCTGATGGGGAAAAGCAGCAAGAAAATTTACTTAAAATTCATGGATGATTTTAAAAGAGTAAATAAAGAACTAAATAAAGAACAATATTTAGTGCCTTATTTAATGTCAAGCCATCCTGGTTCTGGTTTAAAAGAAGCAATTGAACTTGCAGAATTTGTTAGAGATTTAAAATATCATCCAGAACAAGTACAAGATTTTATACCTACACCTGGTAGTTTATCTACCTGTATGTACTATACCGGTATAAACCCCTTAACTGGAGAAAAAGTATATACTCCTAAAGACCCTCATGAAAAAATGCTACAAAGAGCATTAATTCAATATCGCAATCCTAAAAACTATCATTTAGTGTATGAAGCCTTAATAAAAGCAGGAAGACAAGATTTAATTGGCTATGAACCTAAATGCCTAATACGTCCTAAACATAAAACATCAATCCCTAAAAAAGAGATTAATGTAAAAAACCCCAAAAAAAGAAAACTGTCTCCAGCCAGAAATAAAACAAAGAAATAATTTATTGGTTTCTACAGAGGTGTTTATATTGGCAGAAAACTTACACAAAGGGCATAGATTAAGAGTTAAAAAAAGATTTTTAAAAGAAGGTCTTGATGGTTTTGCAGATCATCAAATATTAGAATTTCTATTATATTATGCCATACCTATGAAAGATACAAACGAACTAGCCCATAAAATATTAAAAGAATTTGGTTCAATCTCAAATGTTTTTGAAGCACATCCTAATGACATAATGAAAAGATGTAATGTAACTGAAAATATAGCTATTCTTATATCTTTGGTACCTCATTTAGCAAAAAGATATAATCAAGACAAATGGGGTAATAAACCTTGTCTGAATACTTCTTCTAAAGTAGGTAATTATGCCATAGACTTATTTACTGGCAGAGTTTATGAATCTTTCTTTTTAATATGTTTAGATAATCAAGGAAATCTTAACAATGCTGTCTTACTGCACGAAGGCACTATAGATGAAGTATCTGTATATCCAAGACTGGTTGTAGAGGCAGCAATAAGATATAATGCAGCTATGGTAGTTTTAGCTCATAATCATCCCAGTGGCAGTCTAGTGCCCTCAGATGATGACAAAAGCACTACTATAAGAGTCAGAACTGCGCTAAATGCTATATCAGTTAGATTAATAGATCATATTATTGTAGCAGGTACAGAATATTATAGTTTTAGTGAAAACGGATTTGATTTATCCTAAAACCAAGGAGGAAGATATAACAATGAAAGATCAAGATCAAAAAACACTGATTGTAGAAGATACAATTGCTAAATATGAAAAATATCTTAATCCTTCTACAGCAAAACTATTTAGATTCATGGGTCTAAATACTGTTGAAGACAGGGCAATTGGTTCTGTTATTTATGATATTCATGGAAAAAGTTATATAGATTGTCTTGGTGGTTATGGTGTATTTAGTGTAGGACACTGTAATCCTAAAGTAATTGAAGCTGTTAAAATTCAGCTTGAAAAAATGCCTTTATCAAGCAAACTTTTATTTTCTAAAGCAACAGGCGATTTGGCAGAACTCTTAGCAGAAATAACGCCTGGAGATTTAACATACAGCTTTATCACCAATAGTGGTACAGAATCTGTTGAAGGAAGTTTAAAACTTGCTTGTGTACATACAGGCAGAAAAAAAGTGGTTTCTGCTTTAAATGCTTTTCATGGCAAAAGCATAGGTTCACTGAGTGTTAGTGGCAGAGATTTATATAGAAAACCTTTTGAATCATTATTATTTGACGTAGAGCTTGTACCTTTTAACGATATTCCAACTATAGAAAATGTTGTAGATGAAGATACTGCAGCTGTGATTTTAGAAGTAATCCAAGGAGAAGGCGGCATTATAATACCTTCGGAAGATTACTTGCCTAAAGTAAGAGAACTTTGTAATAAAACAGGAGCAATACTAATTTTAGATGAAGTTCAGACAGGTTTAGGTCGTACCGGAGCTATGTTTGCATCAGAACATTATAATGTGGTACCTGATATAATAACTACAGCAAAAGCCTTAGGTGGCGGAGTAATGCCAATAGGAGCTTTTACAGCCAGACCGCATATTTGGGAAAAATACATAGAAAGCCCGTTTTTACATACATCTACTTTCGGAGCAAATCCTCTTGCCTGTGCTGCTGCTATAGCAGCCATAAATTTCATTAAAGAAGAAGGTCTTATCGAAAGATCAGAAATAATGGGTAAATACTTCTTAGAAGGTTTAAAAGAAATTCAAGAACAACATCCAGCTGTGATAAAAGAAGTTCGTGGCAAAGGCTTAATGATAGGAATAGATCTATTTAAAGAAGGTGTCGGCGGCTTTTTAATAGCAGAACTCATAGATAAAGGAGTTATAGTAGCTTATACACTTAACAACCCTAAAGTTATGAGAATTGAACCACCTCTTATAATCACAAAAGAAGAAATTGATTACGTTCTTAAAGTGTTTAAAGATGCCTTTGCTAAAGCTGAAGAAATTTTAGAAGACTTATAATACAGGAGGATAAAATATTATGCCATATGTTGAAGTTAAAATGCCTGTAAAAGGCAGTAAAGCAGAAATATATCCTATTCTAAAACAAATGGAAAAATTCCCGGAATATATGCAAGATTTAGTTAGTGTAGAAGTAGTCGAAAGAAAAGACAATACAACTATTACTAAATGGGTATCAAATGTAGATGGCAAAACTATTAAATGGACAGAATTTGATACTTTTGATGATCATGAAATGCATATTTCCTATAAACAAATAGAAGGCGACCTTAAAAAAATGGAAGGTGAATGGCTTTTAACAGAAACTCCTGAAGGTACTGAAATTACGTTAACAGTAGATTTTGAATTTGGAGTACCTATGATTGCTCCTTTGCTTAACCCTATCTTAAAAAGAAAAGTAAAAGATAACAGTATTAACATGCTGACAGCTATAAAAGAAAAAATCGAAAATAAATAGCACAACATTTTTATCCTATTCATAGTATATATGGATTTAAAAAGTATCTTTAATATTGATACAAAAGGTAAGGAGGGAAGGCGTTGGATATTTATACCAAAACCGGCGATAAAGGATTCACAAGCCTTCTTACAGGAGAAAGAATAAGTAAAGCTAGTCCAAGAGTTGAAGCATATGGTACAGTAGACGAAATTAACTCTGCCCTGGGGATAGCTAAAGCAACAGTACTTAAGCCAGAAGTAAAAAAAGTAATTTGTAGTTTGCAAAAAATGCTTATTTTGCTTATGGCACAATTAGCAAGTAGAGATAAAAATAACAACGAACCTTCTTATATAACAATAGAACATGTACAAAATCTGGAAAGTCTGATAGACGAATTCAGTTCAAAATTAAAACCAATAAAATCATTTATTTCACCTGGAGATAATCTTGGTTCAGCTGCACTGGATCTTGCCAGAACAGTTACCAGACGTGCAGAAAGGCAAGTTATAAGATTAAATGAAACTAAAAATGAAATTAATATAGAAAAAGAAGACTATGTCTTAATTGTTTTGAATAGACTGTCAGATTTGTGTTTTGTATTATCAAGAGTAGAAGCCGAATAAAAAAACGCACGAGAAACGTCCATCTGCTGCGTTGGTTTTAAGATCCGGATCAGTCACGTACTCAAGTACGCTCCCGCCCCGGATCTTAAAATCCGCCTTGCATATGAACATTTCTCGTGCGTTTTTTAGCTTGGTGGGGTAGGGGTTATGTGTAAGTATATTTTTGTTCTTAAAAGTTAATTTTAATCCTATTCCCGTTTTAAGCTTATATAAAATGCACATATATTTTTGTTGTGCATAAACTATAGAAAATCAAAATCAGATAATTTATAGGTGGTATTGTTTTTATATGATATAAGAGGAGGGATAAAATGAGATTTTATATTATGTCGATACCAGGGCCACTCCGCAAGTTAATACGGTATTTTACGAAATCATAAATTAAGAAATAATCTTAATATTAAGTAATATTTTTATCTAAAAATAAATGCTTGTTATTGTAATATTTTGTTGACAAACTATACTTGGTTTGCTAGAATACTAATAGTGTTTAAGCTTTTAAAAATTATAT
>JAJDHX010000010.1 GCA_030266395.1 Selenomonadales bacterium OttesenSCG-928-I06
TTAGTTGACTGTGTTGAGGTATTAAGAGCAGTTAATAAAAATATTGAGAAAAGAATTAAAAATTCGGATAAAGAGACTAAAGAAAAATTTGCTTTTATATGGGATTTTGAAAAAGACCAAGCAAAGCCAGATGAATTTTCCGAATATATTATAAAGCGCATATCAAAAATAATTGATGAAGGAGATGACCTAGATGTCTAATATAAAATTAATTAATATTATAGATGATGTAGATTTAATCCTTGATAGGGTTATGGTAATTCTCCAAGACTTAGAAGCAAATCATTTTACACATAGCCCCGAGCTTTTTAAGGAAGAGATTGACGTTCTTAGACTACGTGAACTTGATAGAAGTTATAAAGTTACTCAAGTGGTACTGTTCCAGACAATTGATAATTTAGCTGAAGCTTTGGAAAAAATCAAGGAAGCGGATGAGTTTAGAAATAGTAAAAGGGAAGCGGTTTAATCCGCCCCTAGGCTTAGAAAGGAATAATTTAATTATGAAATATGAGACAATAGAGGAATTCATTAAAGAATGTCTTACCACCTATAAGGAGCAATGCAAAGTAGAAGCAAGTGAAACTTCAAGGATTCCACAAATTTTAAGCGAGTACGTTCGCAAGGCATACTTTACAGGTTTTGAGAATGGTAAATCGGCGGTGGAAATAGAAGTCAAAGAAGTTATTCAATAAATGAAAAACTTACTATTTACAACAGGCTAGACACTATCTAGTCTGTTTTTGTGCCTAAATGTCTTTTAAGCACTACAGGAGGACTTTTTCACAATTTAGGGATAAGCTCTACTAGGCAAAAATAAAGTTTGTGACTAGATATTTTAGAACTACAAAGAATTATCTCGGTCTATGAAAAAGCAAGCAATTTAGTAACTTGTTACTATTTGACATAATATGTATTTTTTTGTTATATTGAAACAAGACAAATATATAAGGAGTGATAATTTTGACAGAACGTTTAAAGCAAGTTTTGATGTGCATATTAATTATTTTTTTAGTTATTTTATCTTGTTCGGAAATATCTAAGTTTGAAATATTTCAGGCCGAAGATAAAAATATTTCGTGGCAAGGTAACAATGATATATATAACGCTGAATCTTTGTTTAATAAAGTAATTAAACAAGAAGTTAAAAGCGGAGATGAAATCAATATAGGAGGTAAGATAATTGCTGTAGTGTCAACATCTGGTGGAAATGGAATAAGTCTACGTGCTGTTATATATACTGCCGAAAAAGACAATACGGGATTTGTGGCGATTGACTTTCCTTTTAATCAAAAAGGTAAATTTGCTAAACTTAATATTGGGGATCTGATACAAGTAAAAGGTCGACTTAATATAGATAAAACTTATTGGGATATCGAAAAAGACGATATAGTATATGTAGATATTGATGAGAAAGTGCCAAACAGAAAATATAATACACGCGTAATAGTATCTGCTGATAAATGGCGATAACAGTATTTTTTTATTTTTTTATCCGGCACCCTTTTTAGTTTTCATTTAATTTATTAATTAGATTTAGTTTGTTTGCGAGCGTTTAGGAGGTGACAATGGAAAGAATCCCTACTAACCATGTAGTATTGATTGTATTGTTTGTAATGCTCAGTTTATTTGTATGTCAAAAACACATACATGCTGAAAGTGTTTTTCTCTATATAACATTGCTGTTTGTAAGCTGGGCAGGAACTTTCTTAATCTTATCTTTTATAATTTTAAAAATTAAAAAAAACCGTAATATAACAATACTGCTTACTTCTATATGTCTTTTCTGTATTTATCTTTTATCTAGCAGTAGTTTTGATAACCCACAAAGTTATGTACAATCAAAAACTCATACCACTTATCAGACCACAAAACATGATTACCATTCTCCTAACCGTACTATTCAGTATCAACAAGATGAAGATTCTTCTCTAAAATATGAAGAGGCCAAAGTAATCAAAGTAATTAATGGGGATATTATAGAAGTTAGGCTTTATTATTCAACTGAAATAGTATGTTTAATTGGTGTAGATATACCTGAAGCTCAATACCCTAATAAATATATACAGTATTATGAGGAAGAAGCTTATCAATTCACAAAAGAAAAACTAGAAGGAAAAACTGTATATCTTGAATATGATGTTACAAATAAAGATAAATATGGTAGGCATTTGGCTTATGTATGGTTATCTGCAGATGATAATGATTTAAGAGACATGTTTAATTCTGTTCTACTGTTAGAAGGATATGCTCAAGTAATGACTGTTCCGCCGAATGTTAAATATTCAGAGCAGTTTTTAGATTATCAACGAGAAGCTAAAGAAAACAATAGAGGATTGTGGAATAAAATCAATTAACGCTAGTCAAATTCTTGTCCCTTATTACATACAAATGTCCCTTAAAAATTAACAACGGATACAAAAGGCAATTTCCTCAAAATCCTTATAAAATAATCTGAGTAATATTAGTGACAGTTTTAGTGACAATAGCTTAAAAATTGTCACCAATTTCAACAAAGTGTCACCAGTTGCAATTTCTAAAAAGTCAATAAAAATAAGGAGTTACAACCATAATAAAATGTAAACAAAAGCCTTTTTTTACGTTGACATCGTAGAGGTCACAGATTCGAGTTCTGTTAACCCCACCAGAAAATATAAAGGCTTTTGGTATTTAACCAAAAGCCTGTTTTTTATGTTTGCCTCTTACAAGCGATAAAAAAAGAAAAACAACGTAGTTAATACATACTGTTTTTTTAAAAAAAACCAGTATCATTATAAGGATCCCAGTTGGTATATCGGGAAAGTTTATTTCTGGCAACAGAAATGTCGTCAAGCAGCCTTTCCTTATCTTTTGGTAAAGTTGCTGCCAGGGAAATATGATTAGAGACGTGATTGCTGCGAAAAATACAGCTTTTTTGTGGCGGCAAGTCAATAGAACTTATCAAAAGATGCATCTCATTCATTATCTCAAACGGCGATAAAGGCACAAATTCACCGCTTTCATATTCGTTGGTTATTTCGCTACCACGATGTAACATCAGCGTCAGTGCGCTTAGCATATTAGGTTTAATAGCATTAACTGCCAAAGCAGTGTTGTTGGCGTGGTTTTCCCAATGTTCTTTACCGCCAATGCCAGCAATAATCATGGCCGATAGTTTTATTCCGGACGCTACCACTTTCTGCCCGGCTTCAATGGTTTCTGCTGCACTTACTCCTTTACAAATACGGTTCAATATTGTATCGTCGCCAGATTCCAGACCATAATATATCATTTTCAGTCCGGCATTTTTCAAACTTTCTAATTGAGCCGGAGTTTTTCGTAAAACATCTTGTGGCCCGGCATAACAGGATACCCGCTGTAAACCAGGAAAAGCATTGCGTATTTCAGCTAAAATAGCCAGCAGTTTATCTGTGTCCAGCACTAAGGCGTTGCCATCAGCTAAAAATATACGGCGAATATATGGTGCATACGGTTTGGCAGCATTAATTTGGGCCATTATTTCTTCCGTTGGTCTAATGCGAAATTTAACCGAACGATAAGCTATACAATATGTGCATTTGTTATGCGAACAACCTGTTGTCACTCTTAGAATAAAACTTGTTGCTTCGCTAGGTGGACGGAAAATCAGTCCTTCGGCATTATCAAAATATAAATTCATTGTTTTTTCATCTTTCTGTGTTTTTAAGTTATTTAGCATAATTTTACTATAACTGTTGCTAATAATCAATTTATGCTGAATTTTTAATTTTATTTCAAAATTAAACCAACTCTTAATATTGAGGTTTTTTTGTGCCTTATGATCCAGAAATAGAGATTTATAAAACTAATAAATATAGAAGTGTTTTTTAACCCCAAAATACTATAAGATTAATCGCTCTTGTGAATGTTTTTGACATCGTAGAGGTCACAGATTCGAGTTCTGTTAACCACATCAAAAAACCTTTCAGTTTTAATACTGAAAGGTTTTTTATATTATAAGATTTTTATCTATATCCTATTTTGCTACATTAGGCTTCAACAAAGAAAACAAAAGAGAAGCAATTAAAGCACCTACAAGTGGTCCTACAATGAAAACCCAAAGCGGGGCAAGTGCTTCGGCTCCAGCAAATATAGCAGGGCCGATACTTCTTGCAGGGTTAACAGATGTACCTGTTAATGGAATACCAACAATATGTACAAAAGTTAAAGTAAAACCAATAATAAGTCCTGCGACACTACTTTTACTTTCATCAGAAGTTACACCTAAAATTGTGAAGACAAATATAAAAGTAAGTATTATTTCAACTATCAATGCACCCCAAACACCACCTGCGCCAGCAACTCCATTAGAGCCAAGACCGCCAGTGTAGTCAATAAGATGAAAACCGTAGACAATACTGTGCAAAATAGTAGCAGCCACAATTGCACCTAATATCTGCGCAATAATGTAGCCAATAAAATCAGAAGAAGACATCCTTTTTTGCAGAAGCATTGCAAAAGAAACTGCTGGATTTATATGACATCCTGATATATTGCCAATAACATATGCCATAGAAACAATGGAAAGACCAAATGCAAAAGCTACAGCGAGGTGTCCGCCGTTAATATCGCAACCAAGAAAAATAGCACTACCGCATCCCATAAAAACAAGTGTAAATGTTCCAATAAATTCTGCTATGTACTTTTTCATAAAATCACTCCTTAGTAAGTAAATTAGTTATTAGTTTGTTTAAATACTAGAAAACTTTGAAAAGGCAATATTTCATAATCTGTCTTTAATACATATCCAGCTTCTGTCATTTCTTCTACTATAACTTCTTTTTTTACAAAATGTCCATCTGGTTTTATAGTTAGGTGATTTTTATTGAAATCTATGATAACTATCTTTGCATCATTATTTAACAAAGGTTTGAGGTTAGAGAAATATTCAACTCTATTTTCCAGATGATGATAAGAATTGCGAGTAAAAACTAAATCCATTTTTTTATCAAGTTTAGGAATGCTATTTTCGGTTATTTTTATTGGTTTGATGTTTTTATATTTACTTGCTAAATTAACTTGTTTTAAATTATCAATAAACTCTTCATTTATTTCAAAACCATAATATGTTCCAGCTGGACCAATAATTTGAGCAATCATATTAGCATAATAACCACCACCAACTCCAATTTCCAGAACATTGTCACCATTTTTGAAATCTAAAACACTTATAATTTCTTTTGGTTTGTTTTCTGGATTAGCAGCCATTTTATTAAACATTTCAATTTTAGACATATATCTATCCCTTGCTACATAAATTTATTTAAAGTTTATAGCAGTTTTAATTCATTGTCAAATTATGGTTTGTGGCGACAAAAAAAAGAAAATAAGTTGTCAGAAAATTTAATTAAATTTAATAAAAAATTTAATTAAATCAATATTATAAAAACACTTGTAAACACAAGGACTGTAGAATATTAAAATATATTTCAGAAAATTTAAAATATTTTAAAAAGATATTGACAATTGGCAATACATACCTTATAATAAAACCATAAAGATCTTTATATACACGGTCCGTAAAGTGTAGTAAGGAAATGAGTGCGCACTCAGTTAAGAGGCGTAATTCAACAGCAAAACCTCCGTTGAGTAGTAATTATGGAACGGAGGTTTTCGCTGTTTCTATATGTACGTTTCTCTTAATATATTATCGCCATCAAGTGAAACCTCGTTGTCAGTAATATAAAATGTTTCATCAGAATTTAAAAACACTAAAAAAACAAGTTTTTTAAATTAGGTATTTATTAAAAAAGACTTGACTTCCAAAAAATGGTATATTATAATAAAAGAGCATAGAAAGTCTCACTTTGCTTGTTTTGATTGTATATTTTTGCTAGGGGATATGCAATCAAGAAAAATCTCCCGTTTCGGAAGCGGGAGTTTTTCTTTTTTTAGATTAAGATGATTAAATAAAAGGGCAGGGGTCTTTAATTAACCCCTGCATTGAGGAATTTACAGCTGGGCACTAACCATCTGTAATTCATGAAAAAGCTGTTAGAAATAATCTTATCTAGATCACGAGATGAGAGAGTGCAGGAAGCCCACAAGGAGCGTTATGTGTTTAAGTTTTTGATTATGTATCACATAATTAATTAACTTCAGGTGGGTAATTGAAGCTATTAAATAAAACTAAAGCTTCCTGCACTTTTTCATCTCGTGATCTTTTTTAACTTCTATAACCTAAACGAAATAGAAACATTAGCAGCCCAAGGCTCGCGTCTGTTGTTACCGTCAGCATAATAAAGTCTGGCACTTAAATAGTTGCCATTCTTAAGTTTGTAATTAGTACCTATTCCATACATACCCCAAGTGCCGCCAAAATCACTTTTTAGTTTTAGTCCGTCAATAACAACATCAGTCTCACCATCAAATTCATGTACTAATGAAGCTTCGAGATACATATCAAGTTCATTGCCGCTATTAAATGTTCTCTTACGGCCATATGATACTCCGCCTCTTGCTCTTAATGAATCTCCGTCATGAACTTTTATATTACTGTCTGAACTGCTTGTATAACTATCAGAATAAATTTTAAGATAAGAAAGTTGGGCTACAGGTTCAACATACCAACCATTTTTTCTTTCAAACCTTTTACCCATGATAAATGAAGTACCTAAACCATCTTGGTTAAGATGTCCGCCAATTCTTTCGTAACTGTCATTTATTCTGGCAGAAATGTCACTTCTGTAACGGTTATATTTAATAAGTCCACCAGCATAAAACCCATTGTCTCTTTGGTTAATTGTGTAGATACTAGCTTGGAAAGATTTCATGTCGTTATTACCAATACCGTTAATGGTATTTCTGTCATCTTCGCCATATCCAGCCATGATGCCAGTGAACCAGTTGCCGTTAGTGCGTTGTTTCTTTTTATCAAAACCCAGAGACATAGTGTAAAGAGTTTGGTCAAAATGTCCGAAAGAACTTGAATTAGAGTGTTCAATTTTCTTGGAAGCAGCAGCCATCCAGAAGCCGCCGTTATAATCTTTGTCTTTATAATTGTTAAGTCTGTTAAAGAGAGTATCAGTTTCCAGATACCAGATTTCAGGAGATATGACAGACCCAAGAGCAAGAGTTTGACCTGAAGGAGCAAGTCCGTTGTTGACAAGGAACCATTCCATATCGTCTCCTGTTCCGTCATTGGTGAGGCCACTATTAAGTATGTATTTATAGCCACCAGCATCAACATAACCTTCTGAGTTAGCAAGGATGAACTCAGCATCACTGGAATTAGCAACCCAGTCGTTGGCTAAGATGAGAGCTTTGTCCATGCGGTTTTTAAGCCCGAGAGAATCAGTAGTGCTTTGGACGTAAAGATTAGTTGAACCTGTAGCTTTGCCGTCAATTATGAAATGGTCACCTTTTTCAGCATCGATATCTACGTTCATATACATTGAGGAGTTGGTACCTGCGGTGTATTCTTTGACAGTTGTGGTTTTAAATGGTGTGAGTGAAGAGAAGTTTACTGTGCCGTTGTTGATTAGGGTGCCGTTTGTTGTGGAGTCTCCTGTTATGTTCCAGGTGTCTGTTGTGTTGTTAAGTTTTACATCTATTTTCTTATCTGCATCTGTGCTGACGTCACCTACATTGACAGCTCCTGTTAGTGACGAATTATCTGTAAGTACTACAGTAAGTGTGCCAGCAGAAACATTGTTTTGATCTTTTTGACCACCGTGATTAACATTACCACTTAAAGAACTTGATTTAGCTTCTACAGTTCCTGCATTTACAGCTATAGCAGAAATTAATTGGGCTTGTCCGGTTGCGGAAGCAGTGACATTATCAAGTTTTATTGTGCCGCCTCTGCCAACTAAAAAGCCGATAGTTGTGTCATCTGTAGCAGAGTTAACAGTTAAAGTAGAATTAGCCATATTGATTGTAGTGGTATCAAGAGCAAATAATCCTGTACCACCATCTCCTGTTACTGATACATTGCCTAATACATTTGCTGTAACAGTGCCATCAGCACCAGCAGTACGTTTATATGTATAGATTCCAACAGCATCTTTGCCAGAAACAGTAGTTTGCCCTGTTATTGTTGTGTTTATGTTGCCATAGGCATTGGTAGTAAACATTTCTACTCCAGTAGACCCTTCGCCAGAAGCTGTGACATTTTTCAAGTTAGCTGTTACTGCAGCTGGTCTTGCAGCACTACCACCAGATGCTATATATACTCCATATGCTTCAAAACTAGTAGCATTTATATTGCCATTGGAAGTGAAATTACCTCCTGTAATATACACGCCAAGACCTTCTGAACCTGTTACGTTGATATTACCATTAACTTCGCCAATGGAAGTGAGATCAGTAAGTAAAATTCCAAAGGAATTACTAGAGTTATTATATAGTCCGCCTGCAACATTTATATCCCCGTTTATGATTGCTTTAGCAGCGCCGCCTATTCTGACACCCTGGCTTCCTGCACCGCTATTAGTTATATCTCCTGTAATTGTTAAAGTATTTGTTGTTTCTGTAGGAGTTTTTCCACCGGAGCCGCTTATGTCAATTCCTGAACTTCTATCACCTGTGACATTTATGTCTCCATTAACATTTGTTGTGCTGTTAACAGAATATACCTGAATGCCACTGGATAGAACTCCTTTTACAGTAATTTCACCTTCGTATTCTGTGAATTTAGCTCCTTGGAATACAGCAAGACCATATGCGTATGAATTACTGTCTACTATTATATTTCCTTTAATATTTGCTTTATTAGTTCTTGTTACAATTCCGTATCCATTAACGCCTTTGATAGTTACAGTACCAGCATTTATATTTGCTACTGTATCCTCTGTAGCGATATCGTTGTTATTTAAAAGTGAGATTCCTATGCCATTATTCATAGCATCTGTAGAAGTTGTTGTGATATCACCTGTGAAATTAAATTCATTTCCTACTTTTATTGCTATTCCATAGGCACCATTTTTAACATCGATATCACCTTTTACATTAATGGTGCCGTTTGTAGCAAATGAACCATCTATACCTGTATTTGAAGAAGTTTCTCCTAGTATATCTCCTTCAAAATCAAGTGTACCGCCAGTGAAATAAATTCCACTATTGAAACCTTTTCCTGCCACATTTATATCGCCTTTTACTTCAAGGGAACCGCCTAAAATATCAATTCCCTTAGAATATGATCCTCCGTCGACATTAATATCACCATTTATTTTTGCAGTTCCAGCAGATATTTCTATTCCTTTAAGATAGGGGGCATTTCCGTTTTGTGGTCCAGATACAGATATGCCTTCATTTACAATAAGGGTACCATCTGCCATTTTTACGCCTATGTTTCTCTTGCCTGCTACTGATATGTTTTCCACTGTAACTTTTCCGTTGTTTATGATATTGGCTCCGATAGTTTGGTAATATTGTGATGATGGAGTGGAGTGATCTCCAGAAACGACTATGTTTCCACCTATATTTAAGATACTTGCTCCATTAAGTAAAACGCCCTGTCCAAAAGCAGATGATACAGTTATGTCATTAGTAACATTTAAAGTATTGCCGCCATCAATAGTTTGCCCGATAGTATTGTTTGTATTTACAGTTATGCTTGAAACTGTGCTTTCAGCAGCCAGGATGGCTTGCGGACAGAGTAAACTCATAAGTAATAGATTTAGACAGATCTTTTTACTGTATTTTTTAATAGAACCGAGATTCATTGATATCCTCCTAGTAATTTACTGCGTATTTTAAATTTAAATACCAAATTAATTCATTTTAAAAAATCTTATTTTATTTTTTAAAATATTTTTGAATAGAATTGTTATTGTTTACATATAACTCATCTATAGTACAATTGAAAATTTTAGCTAGTATTGGTAATTTATCTGCTCGTGGCATAGATTTTTGAGTTTCCCATTTGGCTATGGTGGATCTGTCAATAGAGAGTTTTTTAGCGAGAAATTGCTGGCTGAAGCCCTGCTTTTTTCTTAAAATTTTTATAGTATTCAAAAGTTTTTCCTCCTTCACTTTTTTTGCAAAAAAACGTTCTATCATGTCAACATAATAATTTTATTGTAGTGACAAAACATCACCTTGTCAATACTTTTATGAAAAAAACATATATTTACTTGTGAAACTTTTTCACTTATAATGAAAAAAGGAGGGATGTTTATGGGCGATATTGCTGTGATTTTAAAAAGTTTAAGAAAAGAAAATAATTTAACACAAAGCGAGGTAGCTGAAAAATTATATATAGATAGAAGTACGTATGTGAAATGGGAAAAAGGAGTAAGTAAACCTACAAGAAAACTGCAAGAATTAGCTAATTTATATAATGTAACAATTGATTATCTTTTAGGTTATGAACCACAAAAAGAAGAACTCCCTAAAGATTTAAAAAAGATCCTTAGAGAGAAAAAAGTTTTATTTGACGGCGAAATAGTAACTGAAAAAGATAAGAAAATTATTGAACAATTTTTTATCGCGCTTTATGATAAAACGATTAAAGATTTAAAAAAGAAAATTTAATAAGAAAATGTAGGGGTGGAAGTTGCGATTCATATTCATAAAACAGTTAAAGATTTAGTAGAAAAATATGGCACACACAATCCATATGAATTAGTTAAAAAACTTGATATTTGCTTGTGTATAGGAGAACTTCCTGAAAAAGTAAGAGGCATATATACCGAAATAGAAACTTTTTTAGGAACTAAAAAAGCAATAGGATTAAACCAAAAACTATCTGAAAGTAATCGAAAAATTGTACTTTGTCATGAATTAGGACATGCAGTTTTACATCCTGGAAAAATTCCCCCATTTATTATGGTGTTGATGGTCTTCTAGAATATGAGGCTAATGTATTTGCGCTGTGTCTATTAGCCTATTCAAAAGAATTTGATATTTGTGATATGGGAAGAATTTTGATTATGTTAAATATTTGTCAAGCAAAATAGGATAATGCTTAATTATTTACTACAAGATGATTTAATATAAGCGCACGGCTACTTTGCTTATTTAAGTAAAATTTAATAATTAAAAATAAAAAAGCCAAATAAAGAATTCTTTATTTGGCTTTTTGTGTTTAATTGTAGTTATTCTAAGGCGCTTGCGGCATAATAGTCAGCTTGAGCTTGAGCTGAATTACCTAATTCATTGTATATATCGCCTCTGACTATAAATGCTTTTTTGTGATTTGGATTTAATTCAATGACTTTATTTAAATCTGAAATTGCTTTATTGTATTCAGCTTGTTTGTAATAAACATAACCTCTAGCATAATAAGCATCGCTGCTGGTTTGATCCAGTTCAATTACTTTACTGAAATCATTTATAGAAGCATTATAATTTTCTGTATATTGATAGGTATAACCACGAATCATATAATTTGCAGTAACAGATGGTGCTAACTCAATTGCTTTGCTATAATCGGTTATTGCTTGGTTATAATTTTTTAATGTAGAATATGTTGTTCCTCTGAAGAAAAAAGTTTCGTAATTGTATGGATTTAATTCAATTGCTTTATTATAATCAGCTAATGCTTCTTGATATTTTTTTGCGTTTGCATATGTTTGACCACGAGAAAGATAGGCATTAAAGTAGTTTGGATCTATTTCTATTGCTTTAGAAAAATCTTCAATTGTTGCAGGATAGTTTTTGGTCTTGTCGTGACATTTACCCCTAGCCCAATAAGCTTCAGGTTTATCAGGTTCTTTTTCAATTACTTTTGTAAAACAATCTATAGCTACTAAATAATCATTATTTTGAAAGGCTTGGGCCCCTTTATTGTAATAGGAGTCTGCAGAAGTTCCTTTTAGATAATTATTAATCAATATTGCTACAGATATTGCTACTAAAATTATTAATAGAATTCTGATTGTTCTCATATAGATCCTTTCTTATTTAAACATCACTGCCATTAGTAAATCTTTTCTAGCGGCTGCTTTATCATCTGTTTTTTCATAAGCCATTGCTCTTCCTCTATAAGCTGTAGGGTTTGTTGGATCAAGCTCGATTGCCATTGTATAATCTGAAATTGCTGCTTGATATTGTCCTTGTTGTCTATAGGCCAAACCTCTGCCAAGATAAGGGTCTGCATAATTAGGATCTAATTCAATTGCTTTAGTAAATTCAGCGATAGCTTCTTGGTATTTTCCCTGATAATAATAGCAAGTTCCTATGTAATAATATGGTGGTGCGAAATTTGAATTCAAATTAATTACTTCTGTGAAATCAGCGATAGCTTTTTGTTCTTGTCTTTGATTATAATAAATTAAACCTCTGTTGTAGTATACATCAGCATCATTGGGATAAAGTTCCAGTGCTTTATTATAATCATTAAGAGCATTTTGATAATCTTTTTGCTGATAATAAATTAATCCTCTGAAAAAATAAGCATTATTGTTGTTAATATTTAGATTAATTGCTTTATTTAAATCTAAAAGAGCTCTTGAATAGTCTTCATTATTTAAATATATACTTCCGCGTATAAAGTAGGCTTCTGCATTATTTTGATCTAATTGCAGAGCTTTTGTACAGTCTGCGATTGCTTGTAGTTCTTTCCCTAAATTGTTATAGGCAGTTGCTCTAGCACTATAAGTTTTGCTAGAGTTAGGATTTACTTCAATTGCTTTGGAAAAGCTTTCAGCAGCTTTTAAATATTCTTGGTTTACAAGATGTCCTGTGCCCATTTCTATATATATATTTTCAGTTTGATTTGCTGAGGAAAAACTAGAAATTCCTAGTAGAAAAAATGTAAATAATATTAAAATGAAAAATCTTTTACTCATGGCAGGGGTCTCCTTTGAATGTTTTTATAAAGATAATGCTTTTTTTAAGTCTAAGTCAGATTTAGCTCTATCGCCAATTTTTTCATAAGCTTCCGCACGGCAATAATAAGCTTGTCTGTCATTAGGGTTTAATTCTATGGCTTTTGTGAAATCTGAGATAGCTTTATGGGTATTTCCTAATTTTATATACGTATATCCTCTATTAAGATATGATTTTGCGTCTTTGGGATTAAGTTCAATTGATTTTGAAAAATCTGCTGCTGCATTACCATAGTTTTTTAATCTGTAATAGGCAAATCCTCTAAAATAGTAAGCAACACTATTTTTAGGTTCTGACTTTATGGCTTGAGTATAATCAGCTATAGCTTCAGAAATGCAATGAATATTGTAATATGTAGCACCTCTGTGTAAATAAGCTTCACAATTGTTAGGATTAAGATCAATTGCTTTAGAGAAATCTTCTATAGCTTTATCAATATCATTAGTAAATAAATGGGCACTGCCGCGACCATTATAAGCTTCACCTAATTTTGGTTTTGATTTTATTACTTGAGAAAAATCTTCTATAGCTTTGGCATAGTTTTCTGTGTTATTGTAAGCTATTGCTCTACCAAGATATGCTTCAGTGATTTTAGGTTTTAATTCAATTACTTTAGAAAAATCATTTATAGCATCTAAGTTTGAATTTAAATTTAAATAAGCTTCTGCTCTTTTAATATAAGCTTCATGATATTTAGGTTTTAATTCAATTGCTTTAGAGAAATTTTTAATAGCTTCATCAAACTTTTCTTCCTGAAGATATGTTTCTCCTTGCTTATAATAAGTTTTAGCTGATGGTTTTGCCTGAACACAGTTTAATAAACTAAATATAAATATCGGAATTAAAGCCAATAAAATGACTTTTTTTTGCATAGGGAGTCCTCCTATTTTGCTCTTAAAACTATTTTAACACAAATAATTGACAAGTGGAGTTAAATTATAACTTTAATAAAGCTTTTTGATATTTTTTTTGTTCTTCTTTTGCTTTATTAAAATCGCCTAATTCTTCATAAGCAAGCATTTTTATTAAATAAACATCAATAGCACCAGGATTGATGTCGCTTATTTTTAAGCAATCATTGATTACTTCTTGATAATTTTTAAGGTTAATATTGGTATTTATTTTCAAATAATAATATTTTGTGTTTTGAGGATTTAATTGGATGATTTTTTCATAATCATTTAAAGCCGCATTATATTCTTTTGTTGTAGTATAAATTTTTGCTCTATGCGAATAGCTTGCAATTTCATTAGGATTTAATTCAATTGCTTTTGTCAGGTCTTTAATTGCGGTTTCATATTTTTGCTCTTTTTCGTAAAAAATTGCTCTTGCTAAGTAAGCTTTGGCTAATTTAGGTTCAGTATTTATGACCTTGTTATAGTCTTCTAGTGCTAATAAATTATCACCATTTGCAGTATAAGCATTTCCTCTAGACAAATAAATTTCCATGTTATTTGGAGAGAGTTCCAGTGCTTTATTGTAATCTAAAATAGCATCGGAAAAATTTTTTGATTGCTGATATGCAGTACCTCGCCACAAATAAGCATCAATATTGTTCGGATTTGCATTAACTGCTTTGGTAAGATTTTCTATAGCTTCAGAGTTTATATTATTGATGGTACAGTATACTCCTCTGACAAAAAGACCTTGTGGAGAAAACTGATTAATATTAAATATTTGATCTATATCTTGAAAGGCTTTTGTATAGTCTTTATTCATTAGATAAACATATGCTCGTCCCGAATAAGCTTCTTCGCTTACAGGATTAAGTGTTAGAGCTTTTGTATAATCTTTGATAGCTTTTGTATTTTCTTTTAGTTGCAAATAGGCATAACCTCTTGCACAGTAAGATTTAATATGATTTTTATCAAGGTCAATTGCTTTATTAAATTCTTCTACAGCTTTGGAAAAATCTCTTGAACTATTATAGACTATTCCTTGATTGTAATAGGAGCTGGCATCGTTATTAGAAAAAGCTGCTTGAGTGCCAAAGCTGATTAAGAATATTATTAAAGTTAAAGTATAAAAAATTTTTTTCATCTTAATATTTCCTTTACCTAATGATAAAAAATTTTATTGATTTGAGATTACTAAAGCTTCTGCTAAATCAAAATCATCTTTAGCAGCTTTTTTATTATAACTTTTTTCATAAGCTACTCCTCTGTGAAAATAAGCTTCTGTTAAATATTCGTTTAGCTTTAATGCTTTATTAAAATTATCTATAGCTTCACTATACATTTTTAAATACAAATTACATAAACCTAACCTGTAATAAATATTAGCTTTGTATTTATCATCTGATAAAAAGGGAAGGGGATAAAGTTCATCTGCATCTGTTGTTTTTTTGTAATTTTCGGCTGCTAAAGCATAGCTTTTTTGCATAAGAAAACTATTGGCTGTGCTTATATAATTAGGATAAAAGTGTAAAGTCCTTTTTATTTCTTCAATTTTTATTTTATTTTCTTGTTCTTGAAGTATTTGTTTTTTCTCATCAAGTTTTTGCTCGGCTGTTTTAACTTCAGCAATTTTAACAGTCGCAACAGCAGATGAAGCTATCTCGACTGCGGTTTCATAATATTTTATAGCTTCTTTATATTTTTGTTTTGCTTCTATAAGATTAGTATATTTTTCAGGATTTGGATCAAAAATTTCATCTCCCAAACCAACATATGCATCTGCTATATTGGTTTTGTCTCCTTTTGATAACCTTGCTATGTAAGCAGTCTCAAGCTGGTCATAGTATTCTACAGCTTTGCGATAATCTCTTTGCCAGAGGCATTCATCGCCAAGTTTTTTATATTCATCATTTGATAATTCTTCAGCACATACTGAAAAATTCAGTGAAAATATTAAAACTAAAATGAGAATTAATATTTTTTTCATAATAACCCTCTTTCCCTAGAGATATAAGTCTATTGTATCACAAAGAGGAAAGAAGAGTTATATTTTTTTGGACAAAATTAAGTAGTAATTATTAGTTAAAATCAATTTAAAAACCAGGTATAAAATACCTGGTTTTTAAATTGATTTTTTATATAGTTTTAATTTTATTTTAAACTTTCAGCTGTTTTATAATCTTTTTGAGAAGCAGAAATATTTCCGATTTTTTCATAAACTTTAGCTCTGTTGAAATATGCTTGAGCATATTTAGGGTTTATTTCTATTGCTTTAGTAAAGTCTTTTATTGCTTCTTGGTCTCTTCCTTGTTTCTCGTAGATTAATCCTCTGTTATTATAAGCTCCGGCAGCTTGAGGGTATAGTTCTATAGTTTTATTGTAATCTTTTAGGGCATCTTCCAGTTTGTTTTGTCTCTCATAAGTAATAGCTCTGTAAAAGTAGGCATTATGTGAGTTAGGAACTATTGAAATAGTTTTTGTAAAATCTTTTAAAGCGTCTTTAGGTTTGTCTGTTTGCAGATAAAGAATACCTCTGAAGTAATACGCATCAGCAAAATCACCCTTTATTTTAATTGCTTGCGAGTAGTCTGTAATAGCTTCTGTGAGGTTTTTCATTTGCGCGTATGCTCTTGCTCTTAAATAATAATTACCAGCACTTGGATTTAAGCTAATAGCTTTGGAGAAGTCTGCAAGTGCTTCGTTTTGTTTGCCTTGAGCAAGATAACTGTTTGCTCTCGCTATATATGTAGTATCATTTGTTGGATTTATATCTATGGCTTTTTTATAATCTGCAAGTGCCTCTTTATATTTTTGAGTTTGAGTATAAATACTGGCTCTGGTTAAATAAGCATTTACTAGTTTTGGGTCTATTTTTATTATAGCTGAAAAGTCTTTAACTGCTGAATCAAAATCTTTTTGTTGCATATAGGCATAGCCTCTAAAATTATATGCATTTATATTTTTAGGGTCTAATTCAATAACCTTATTGTAATCTGTAATTGCTTCTGGAAATTTTTGTTGGTAAAGGTAAGAAGCTGCTCTATTATAATAAGCATTAACATTATTAGGATTTGACCTAATAGATTTAGTAAAGTTATCAACAGCTTTTGAATAATTTTTTTCTTGGAAAAACTTAACTCCATTTTCAAAGTTAGTATCAGTAGTGTTTTGAGCATTGGTAAAAGTAAATATTCCAACGATAAAGATTAAAGCAAGAGTGAAAATAATGGTTCTTTTTTGCATAAACAAGGATCCCCTTTCTTTTAGAAAACTTAATATTGAAAACAAATAAAAGCAAAGTACAGTAAATAACTGTTCTGTAACTTTGCTCTATTTTGAACTTAGAAATGATGTATTAATCTTCGTCAAAGATTTCTATTTCTCTTCCTTTTTTATTTTTTCTTAGTGCATTCCAAATTTTTTTCAAGGCATTTTTTTGTTCTTCTCTTTCGACAATTACTATTACAGCAATTGTTACTACAATTAAAGTTAAAACTAAAATCAAATTTCTTTTTTGCATAATTGTCTCTCCCAACTATTTTTTGTTAGCTTTTATAACATTTTATCATACTTTATTTACTAATGGAAGTTGATTATTATGTTAAATTTATATAATTATTTTTATATTATATTTTTTTTAAGGACGCAGCTTTACGCAAATCTTCTTCTGCTAAATCCTGATTACCCATTTTTCTATGTAACTCACTGCGCATTGTATAAGCTTCTATATATTTAGGATCCAGCTCTATTGCCTTATTAAAATTATTAAGTGCTTGTGCAGAATCTTCTTTGCCAGAATAAGCTATTGCAAGCCAATAATAACACTCAGAATCGTTAGGATCTATTGCTAATGCCTTGTTATAATATTCTATGGCAGAATCATAGTTATTTACCATAACTAAAGTTAAGCCAGTATTTTTTGCTTGACTTATAAAAAATGCATCATCTTTTGGAGTCTCAGATTTCATGTTATTTACAGTCACAAATAAAGCAATTACAAATATTATTATGAGTACAGCTTTTTTCTTCATGCAATCTCCTTATTAAAAACTATTATTCAGCACTAAATACGGATTTTACTATATTCTATTACAAAAATAAAAAGACCTTCTTTTTAAAAAGGTCTTTCTTTTATAAAAAATCAATTTATTTTATCAGCTGTTTCATAATCTTTTTTAGCAGCTTCCATATTACCTAGACCTGCATAGCAAAAACTTCTTTTATAATAAGCATCTTTAAAACCAGGTGCTCCTTCTATTACTTTTGTATAGTCTGCAATTGCATTTTGATATTGCTTTTGAGTTTGATAAATAGTTGCCCTATTGTAGTAGGCATCAAGAAATTGTGGATTAATTTCAACTGTTTTAGTATAATCTGCAATAGCATCTTCGATTTTATCTTGTGCATGGTAAATTACAGCTCTATTAAAGTATGCTTCAAAGAATTGTGAATCAACTTCAATTGCTTTTGCGTAATTAGTCAAAGCGTCTTCAATCTTGTCTGATCCTTGATGGATTACACCTATACAGTAATAAGCTTCGGCAAATTGAGGATTTATTTCAGTAATTTTAATATAATCTGCAAGAGCTTCTTGATATTTTTCTAAAGATTCATAAGAATACGCTCTATTAAGATAGGCTTCTACAATTTCTGGATTTATTTCAAGTGCCTTGGTATAGTCGCCAATAGCCTCCTGGTGTCTTTCAAGTTGATTATAAGCGATTCCTCTATAATAATAACCACTGATATCAGTTGGGTTTAATTCCAAAACTTTGGTAAAACAGTTTATAGCTTTTAAATAATCTTGTTGATTAAGAAAATCTATTCCTTGAGTCAAATATTGATCTTCAGGATTTTGGGCAAGCGAGAAATTGAAAATTCCTATAACAAATATAAGTACTAAGGTTAAAATTATTGTTTTTCTTTTCATAAAAGTCCCCTTTTTTTATTAAAAACATTAAATCTAAATAGTTATTAACTTTTGATTATTTTGAAGAATTTCGGTAAGAAGAGGTCCCCATGCTACCACTTCGATGTCTTGTGCTTTTATTTCATCTAATACACCTAATTGGGTAGCGCAAGAAATACAAGCAGAAAATTTTACGCCAGCGTGTTTGGCAATTTTGATTCTTTCTTGAATTATTTCGTTTTCAGCTACTAATTTAGCTGTTGCTCCCCAGATGATAACGGTTACATTGTCCCACCAATTTTTTAACATGCTATTTGTAGCATACATAAAAACCATATATTGAGAAGTGTGCAAATCAGAATTTGTCCATAAAATATGTAATGTTTTTTTCTCTTCCATATTTTCACCTTTCTCTAATAATTGATTATTGCAAGAGTGCAATATTTATTATATTACCATGAAAAATAAAAATAGGGTAGGGCTGATTTATTAAATAAATATAAATTATTTATAAATTGTTTAGAAATTTAGTAAAATTTTCTTTACAATTACAAAAAAGCAATATATAATAAAACAAACGTTCGTTTGATTTGGTGGTGAATATAGTTTGAGTATTGATACAAGAGAAAAAATCTTAAAAATAGCAACTAATTTATTTGCTCAAAAGGGTTTCGCAGGTGTGTCTATAAGAGAATTAACAATCGCAGCTGATGTAAATATATCTGCAATCTCATATCATTTTCATGGAAAAGAGGAGCTTTATAAAGAAGTTCTTAAAGAACAGCTGTATCCAATTATAGAAGCTGTAGATATTGCAGAAGAAAAAAAAGATGTTACTCCTGTTGAAAAATTAAAATTATGGTCTGAGCTTGTAGTTAAGATTCATATGGAAAACCCGTTACTTATTAAATTTATGAGCAGTGAATTAAATAATCCAACGAAAAATGGGGGTTCTATAGTTCAGAATCATTTATCAAGAGTTTATAATTTTCTCAGGCAAGCAATTCAAGAAGGTGTAAATGAAGGAATTTTTAGAAAAAATTTGAATATTAATTATTCAGCAGTATCTTTAGTTAGCATCTTGAATTTTTACTTTTTTGCTAGACCTATGATTGGCAAAGTATCTTCTGTGACAGATGCTGATTTGACTACTTACCCTAAAGAAGCATTAGATATTTATCTTAAAGGAATTATAATAGATAACAATGAAATTTGATGAAAAAATCTTAAATATTTATTAATAGATAGTTTGTGTAATAGTAAATAATAGAAGGACATATAGCTTTATTGAGTTGATGTAGATATGCGAAGAGGGGTTATAGAAATGAATAGAACAATTCGTATAGGCGTAGACATTGGTTCGACAACAATTAAAGTAGTTGCTATTGATGAGCATAATAATATAATATTCCAGAAATATTTAAGACATTTTTCAAATGTAGTTTCTACACTTAGAAATGTAGTTGATGATGTACATAGTGCACTTGCTGGAAGGTTTTTGTCAATAGCTTTTACAGGGTCTGCAGGAATGGGCCTATCTGAGAAAATAGGGCATGCATTTGTTCAGGAAGTAGTTGCCTGTACTCATGCAGTTAAGCAAATGATTCCTCATACAGATACTGTTATAGAACTTGGTGGAGAAGATGCAAAAATAACTTATTTTGGTGCTACGCTGGAACAAAGAATGAACGGCGTTTGTGCTGGCGGTACAGGAGCTTTTATTGATCAGATGGCAGTTCTGTTAAATACAGATCCTCAAGGGTTAAATGAACTTGCTAAAAACTATAAAACTATTTATCCTGTAGCTTCACGTTGCGGTGTATTTGCGAAAACAGATATACAAAATTTAATGAATGAAGGAGCTTCTAAGGAAGATATAGCAGCTTCTATATTTCAAGCTGTGGTAAACCAAACCATAGGAAGCCTGGCTCAAGGCAGACCTATTAAAGGGCGAGTAGCTTTTCTTGGAGGACCACTGCATTTTTTGCCAGAGCTTAGAAAAAGATTTATTGAGACTTTAAATCTAACAGAAGAACAAGTTATAACACCGAAAGAAGCACAATATTTTGTTGCTTTAGGTGCAGCAATGTCTTCTGGTGATAAATCAGAAACAGTAGAATGTATGTATGATAGATTTCCTCTGGAATTAGATTTAAGAGAATCAAATAAAGAATTAAAACTAGAACCTCTTTTTAAAGATAAAGAAGATTATTTAAAATTCAAAAACCGTCATGAAGAAAATAAAATACAAAGAAAAGATTTAGCAACTTATGAAGGTAGAAGCTTTTTAGGAATAGATGCTGGTTCTACCACTAGTAAGCTTGTTTTACTGAGTGAGGCAGGAGAACTTCTTTATTCTTATTATAATAGTAATTGCGGTAAACCTCTTGAAAGTGTTGTTGAGGCAGTCAAAGAGTTGTATACTCTTATGAATAATAAGACAGTTATTGCAGGTGCAGCTGTAACAGGTTATGGTGAAAATCTGATAAAATCTGCTTTAAGAATAGATATCGGCGAAGTAGAAACAGTAGCACATCTAAAAGCTGCAAAAAATTTTCAGCCAGATGTTACTTTTGTTCTTGATATTGGTGGACAAGACATGAAGAGCTTTTTCGTAAAAGACGGTGTTATTGATAATATCATGCTGAATGAAGCATGTTCTTCAGGTTGCGGTTCTTTTATAGAAACTTTTGCTCAATCAAATAGTATGGCTGTTGAAGATTTTGCTCAAGTTGCCTTAAAAGCGAAACAACCTGTAGATTTAGGAACTAGATGTACTGTTTTTATAAATTCTAAAGTTAAGCAAGCACAAAAAGAAGGTATTGAAATTGAAGATATATCAGCAGGGCTTGCAATTTCAGTAGTTAAAAATGCTTTGTTTAAAGTTATAAGATTAAAAGATGTAAAAGAATTAGGCGATAAAATAGTTGTTCAAGGTGGCACGTTTAAAAATGATGCTGTTTTACGTTCTTTAGAAATGCTAGTCGGAGTTGACGTGATAAGACCTGATATAGCAGGGCTTATGGGTGCATACGGAGCAGCTCTTATTGCCCAAGAAAGATGTAGTTATAATGAAAAATCAACAATTATAGAAGCAGCAGAATTAGCTGGTTTTTCTACAGAAACAAAAACTCGCAGATGTAATTTATGTACAAATCGTTGCTTGATTACAACAAGAATTTTTTCCAATGGCAGTGAATATAGCTCAGGGAATCGTTGTGAGCGTGGGGTTAATATTGATAAGGTTAAAAATGATTTACCTGATTTATATGCATATAAAAATAAAAGACTCTTTAGCTATAAACCAAAACCAATTAGAGAGGCTAAAAGAGGTAAAATTGGCATAATCAGAGCTTTAAATATGTTTGAGGATTATCCATTTTGGTTTACTTTCTTTAATGAATTAGATTACAGAGTTGTTTTATCTGATCCTACTTCAGAGAAAACATATACTAACGGAATGGATACAATACCTTCAGAAACTGTTTGTTATCCGGCAAAATTAGCACATGGTCATATAGTTAATTTAGTTGAAAAAGGTGTACCAAAAATCTTTTATCCTTGTATACCTTATAATATCTGTGAAAATAGTTCAGCAGATAATTGCTATAATTGTCCTGTAGTGACTTCCTATCCGGAAACTATTGATGGCAATATGGAGATTTTAGAGGAACGTGGTGTAAGATTTTATAAGCCGTTTTTACCTATTAATGATCCTAAGAGAATGGCAGAGCGTCTGTTTGAGGAACTGCAAGATGAACATATTACAAAAAAAGAAATAAAAGCAGCACTTGAAAAAGCATACAAAGAACTTTATTCCTATAAAAAAGATGTTCAAGATCAAGGCAGTATTGTTGTAGATTACATTAAAAACAATAATTTGAAAGCAGTTGTTTTAGCCGGACGTCCATATCATATAGATCCTAAAATAAATCATGGTTTTCCAGAGCTTTTAAAAAGTTATGGTTTTGCAGTACTTTCAGAAGATGCGGTTAATCACTTGGGTGATTTTATCAGACCGCTTAGGGTAGTAGATCAGTGGATGTATCATTCTAGACTATATAATGCAGCAGCTTTTTCGGCTAAAGAAAAGAATTTTCAATTAGTTCAAATTACCTCTTTTGGGTGTGGTTTAGATGCTGTTACTACAGACCAGGCTAAAGAGATAACAGAACATGATAATAAGATATATACTTGTGTTAAATTTGACGAGATTAATAATATAGGGTCTGTTCGTATAAGAATAAGATCACTTTTGGCAGCCATTTTGGAAAGGGAGAACTTTGATAGTCAAAAACCTGTAAAATTAGAAAAATACAAATATGATAGAGTTCATTTTACCAAAGAGATGGCACAAAAACATACTATATTAGCACCTCAGATGTCTCCGATTCATTTTCAGTTTTTAGAAAACTGTTTTAAAAATACTCCTTATAACATTGTTATACCTGAGATAGATGAAAAAGAAGCAATTGTGGAAGGGTTAAAGTATATTCATAATGATGCTTGTTATCCTTGCATTATTGTAACAGGTCATTTGCTGACTGCTTTAAAATCAGGAAAATATGACATAAATAATACTTCGGTTATATTATCACAAACTTGCGGAGGATGCAGGGCCACAAATTATATTCCTTTAATGCGAAAAGCTTTAACTGACGCAGGATTACCTGATATACCGGTACTATCTATTTGGGGTGAAAAATCTTCAGGATTTAAATTAAATATGGATTTAATTCGGAAGATGATTTTAAGTGTTCTTTATGGTGATCTTTTAATGCAGCTTACTTGTCGTACCAGACCTTATGAAAAAGAAAAAGGACAAATAGACGCTCTTTATAAGAAATGGGTAGAAAAATGCATTAATGATCCTTTGAAACGCAAGATATTTAAGAAAAATATTTGTGAGATGATTAGAGAATTTGACAATATTGAATTAGATGAGACCATAAAAAAACCAAGAGTTGGTATTGTGGGAGAAATATTAGTTAAATTCCATCCAGGATCAAATAATCATATTGTGGAGACTTTGGAACGAGAAGGAGCCGAAGTTGTAATTCCAGATATGTTTAGTTTCTTCCAATATTCTTTATTTGATAATATAACTAAACATAAATTGCTTTCAGGGTCTTTTACTAATAGAGTTGTTGCTGATTTCTTTATTGCTACTTTAAATTTCTTAAGGAAAGATATAAAAAATGAATTAAAGAATAGTAAGAGATTTTTCCCTCTGCATGATATAAAGACTATGGCTAAGAAGACAGATAATTTTATATCTGTAGGAAATATGACAGGTGAAGGATGGTTTCTTGTAGGTGAGATGTTGTCTTTACTGGAAGATGGAGTTGATAATGTAGTTTGTCTGCAGCCATTTGGTTGTTTGCCAAACCATATTATAGGCAAAGGAATAATCAAAAAGATTAGAAAATCTTATCCTAAGGCCAATATAGTTCCGTTGGACTTTGATCCAGGTATAAGTAGTGTTAATCAGCTTAATAGGATAAAATTAATGCTTTCGGCAGCAAAAACAAGTTAAATATTTTATTTAAATAAAAAAAGGAAAGAACATTATGTTCTTTCCTTTTTAATATTATGCTATGTATATAAATGTTTTATTTTATAGCGGAAAAATATTCTTTTTGAATTCGTTGTTTACAATTTGACCTACTGCTGAATAAATAGCAGAAGCTCCGCAGAAAATACCAACATAACCAGCTATGATTGTAATTGAATGATTGCCTGTGAAATCACCTAAAGCAAGAAGTGCAAATAGTATAGTTAAAGACCCAAATACTACTTGAGTTATTCTGTTATGGGCAAAAGTACCTATAAACATGAAGAAAGTAAATATTCCCCATAATGCTAGATAATATCCCATAGAAATTGGATCAGCTGCTTTAATATTACTAAAAGGATTAATCCAGATTACACATAATGACCACCAGAAGAAGCCATATGCAGTAAAAGCAGTTCCGCCAAAAGTGTTACCAAATTGAAGTTCACATACTCCTGCTATAATTTGTGCTGCACCACCAAGAGCAAAACCCATAGCTAATATTACGATAGAAAGTGGAATGATATCTGCGTTGTGCAAATTCAAAAGAACAGTTGTCATGCCAAATCCTAAAAGTCCAAGTGGCCCAGGATTAGCAAATTTCTTTGGTTCGATAGACATTAATTACTTCTCTCCCTTTAATATTTTAATATTCTCGTTTAAACCATGTCATTTTAGCATATTTTTATGCAAAAAGCAAGAGCTTTAAGTGTAATTCCCCAAAAGGTTTTTTAGAAAATATTTCCAGGAAATTAATCTTCTTTTAGCAAACTTGCTACATCAATTATTGAATAAATTTATTTGTAAAGTTACTTTAAAAATAATAGATTGGAGATTTTGTTATCTTATATAAATAAAAAACAACTCTGTTGAAAAATGTTTGTTTTTAACAGAGTTGTTTTTTATTAAGCTTAACTTTGTAAAGAAGGTGATAATGAATCTTTTATTTGAGGTTTAATAATATTTTTGTTAGAAGTTGCTGTTAAAATACTGTTTCTAACAGAAGAAGCCAGTTTGGTTCTTTCTAATTTAGTTACTATTGTTGTTTCTTCTGGTTTGTTTTCTTCAATTAGATGTTTTGTTAAAATATTATTCTCGCTGATTACAGCAGGAAAAGTTCCGTCATAACTGCCCAGTACTTTACAACCTGCTGTGATTACGGCATTTGGTCCTATTATAGCTTTTTCTATATAGCTTCCCGGTCCTATGCAAGCGCCTGGCATTATAACTGAACCTACTACTGTGGCATCACTACAGATATGAACTCCTGAAAATAAAACAGTATCTTTGACATTTCCTAAGATAGAACAATCTTTTCCAATAAGGTTTTTTCTATCTTTATCAAGTATGATTTCTTCAGTAGAACCACTTCTAAATGCAGAAGAAAATATTGGCCAATTTATTTCATCTAATTCTAACAGTTTTGGCTTCTCCAATAAATCCATATGGGCGTTATAAAAACTTTCTATTGTGCCGACATCTTTCCAATAACCTTCAAATTTATATGTGTACATTTTTTCGCCATTTGAAAGCATTTTAGGTACAACATTTTTTCCAAAATCATGACAGGATTCAGGATCTAAATTGTCTTGGAGAAGATATTCTTTTAACTTCTGCCAAGAGAAAACATAAACTCCCATAGAAGCTAGGTTGCTTTTTGGTTCAGCCGGTTTCTCTACAAATTCTTCTATCTTATCTTCAGAATTTGTATTAATAATTCCAAATCGACTCGCATCTTTCCAATCAACTTCAATTGCAGCTATTGTAGCATCAGAGCCTTTCTTTTTATGAAAGTCAATGATTTTTCGATAATCCATCTTATAAATATGGTCCCCAGATAATACTAAGACATGTTCAGGACAAAATTTTTCGATGAATTCAATGTTACAGTAAATAGCATGCGCAGTTCCTTTGTAAGAACTATTTTTTTCATTGGGAAAGTTAGGAGCTAAAGAATGGATGTTACAAATATTGTAGCTTTCCTCTTTTATGTTTTCGATTCGGTCAATAATTTCAAAAGGTTCATTTGGCATTAGTACTCCTATAACATCAATATTAGAGTTATAGCAGTTACTAAGAGTGAAATCAATTAATCGATATTGACCTGCAAAAGGAACGGCAGGTTTAGCAATGTTTCTTGTAAGACTTGCTAAACGCGTACCTTTACCGCCAGCTAAAACCATAGCGATGCATTCTCTTTTCTTCATTGATTCATCTCCATAAATAAGAGTAATAATTTCGGCTAATTTTTATTATTCCTAATAGCCGCCCTACATATTCGTTTTTCCAGATATTAATTGCAAGGTTTGATTTTTAAATTTTGACAATTAAAATTTTGAAAAAACAAAAAAAGAAAAATTTATACCAAGTATTAAATTACTTTAACACTTGGTATTCTAATTTTTCCTCAAAATATCTTATTTTATACTGAGAAAAACAGGTTAACTATTTTCTGCTATAAATAACAAATCATTTTTTAGTTTGTAAAGATTGTCACTTAAATTGACTTTCATTGTTTGGGGATTTACTAAACGTCTGTATTCTTCCCATAAAGTAGACAGTTCACTTTCTGCGTAAGTTTTTATTTCTTTTAAAGTTGGTTTATTATAGACACATTTGCCATTTTTAAAAATAGGCTCTAAAAGATTTCTTTTAATATAAGTATTTTCTTTTAAAGTCATTTTTTGCCAGGGGTGTTCTTGATCTCTTAAGATAATATCCTTATTATAGTCATTTTCTTCTCCTTCTAAAATAACTATATCTGCTATTATTTTGTGATATTCTTTATCGTAAAATCTAAGTACATTTTTTATGCCGGGATTCGTGATTTTTTCAACATTATTAGATCTTTTAATTTTAGGTATTACATTTTCATCTTTAATTTCAGCAGACATTTTATATACTCCGCCAAACGAAGAGCATCCATCAGAAGTTATGAGTTTTGTTCCAATGCCCCAAGAATCTATTTTAGCTCCTTGTATTTTTAATTCAGCTACTAAATTTTCATCAAGATCATTAGAGGCTGTAATTGATGCTTGAGGGAATCCGGCTGCATCAAGCATTTTTCTTGCTTGTTTAGAAAGATAGGCAAGGTCTCCGCTATCTAAACGTATTCCATATTTACAATTTTCACCTAGTTTGTTTTGTTCTCTAAGTTCAGTAAATAATTTTATAGCATTTGGTACGCCGCTATTTAATGTGTCATATGTATCTGCAAGCAAAATAATGTTGTTTGGATAATATCTTGCGTATTCGCGAAATGCTGTAAGCTCATCGTCAAAGCTCATTACCCAACTATGTGCTGTTGTGCCTACTACTTTAATGTCAAACATTTGTCCTGCTAAAACATTTGAAGTTGCATCAAATCCGCCTATTATAGCAGCTCTGGCTCCATAAACCGAAGCATCTGCACCCTGAGCGCGTCTTAAGCCAAATTCCATTAAAAAATCTTTGCCTGCTGCCCAGCGCATTCTGCTGGCTCTTGTTGCAATTAGGCTTTCATGATTTAAGAACATTGACAGGGCTGTTTCTATTAACAAAGCCTCATTTCTCTTTGTTTTAATTCTGAGTAATGGCTCGCCAGGGAAGGCTACAGTACCTTCTGGCATAGCCCAAAGGTCGCCGGTAAAAGTAAATCCTTTTAGATATTCCAAAAACTCTTCTTGAAATAAATTTAAACTTCTAAGATATTTTATATCCTCATCTGAAAAATTAATGTTTTCCAGATAATTTATTACTTGTTCCAGACCTGCAATTAAAGAATAACCACCATTGCAGGGATTGATTCGATAAAATCTATCAAAAACAGTTTCTTGACTATCTTTTTCTAATAGATAAAAACCTTGCATCATTGTAAATTGGTATAAATCTGTTAACATAGTAAAGTTTCTCATAAAAAGCCTCCCAAGACATCATTTAATTAAATTGAAATTCTGCTCTATAAATTTTCATGCCTTGTGAGCTAAATTTCATTTCATATTCTGTTAAAATATTTTCTTTGTAATCACTTTTATGTAAGTCAAATGTGATGTTGTGAAAAGTAGTATTGAAACTGGCAAATTCATTAAGAGAAAATTCAAAGAGTTTTTCATTATCTGTTTTTAAAAAAATTTCGCCTTTTGGTTTTAAAATCATCTTATATTTTTCTAAAAAATTTCTATGGGTTAATCTTCTCTTGCTATGTCGTTTTTTGGGCCAAGGATCACAAAAATTAATATAAAACCTGTCCACTTCGTTTGCAGAGAATAAATCTACAATATCGTTAATGTTAAACTCTAGAAGTTTTAAATTGGAACTTTGAATTAAAGTTGCTTTTTTTGCTGCTTGTAAGATTACTTCTGTTTGTGCTTCTATTCCAATAAAATTAGCTTTATCTTTATATTTTTTGGCTAATTCAGAAATAAATTTACCTTTACCTGTACCAAGTTCAACAAATAAAGGCAGATTCTTGTTTTCGAAGACTTCATTCCAGTGACTTTTGTATTTATCAAAGCCAGAAGTGATGACAAGCTCTTTAAAGTTATTTAAAGCTTCTTTAGCTTTTGGGTTTTTTCTGAGCCTCAAAGAAAAGTCCTCCAATTATTATCTTTATAAAAAAATTTACAATTATTATACAGTAAATTATGTGAATTTACTATATCTTATTCTAAGTTAATTAAATAACTAGTTATAACCAATCCAATTTTAGTATTTATTACAATATAATAAAATGTATTTTTATTAATTTTTAAGGGCATACTTTATTTGTAAGAGTTCATAAGAATTGAGCTGGATGCAATTTAGTAAGTCTTTTATAACTTGAGTAGATTTTTTATAAATTTCTAGTATATCTTGATTATAGGTATATGATTTTCAAGTATTAGACTGGCATTTGCCATATAAACTTCCCGAAAGTTTTAGGCTGAGTTTTTAGTTGTGAAACAAAATACTCTTTATAACCTTGGTAATTTGCTCAATATATGTGATTTATACAAGTAAGTCTATATTCACTAACTGTAGCTCTCTTATGAACTCTTACATTATTATTTTAAAAGCCACTAAACCTGGATAAAAGATGCTCTGCAAAAACAGAGCATCTTTTTTAATTATCTTGTTTATATTTTAAGCCTAAAAACAAAAGAAGGATTTATTACAAACTACCAAGAAAATAGATGAAATAAAGGTATATTCTGGTACTATAATTTTAAAAGATTTAGGAGTGAATAATATTACTGGATTTTTGATTAGAATTATTATTAGTGCTGTAATTTTATTTGCGCTTATTTCTAAAACAGATTGTATAGATATAAAAACATTAGGTGGAACAATATTAACAGTGTCAATTATAAGTTTTTTTAATGCTCTTATAAGACCTGGGTTCTCATTGTTTAAAATACCGCTTAAGAACAGTTTATATCTGATTTTTAGTATCTTGGCAGTAAATATAATCATTTCATTTATACTGATAAATATATTGCCGGGAATAACAGTGATTTTTAATAGTTCTCTTTTAGGAGTATTGATATTTTTTGTCTTGTTAAATGCTACTCTTAATAAATTTATTGAAGATCGCTAGAGAAGGTGAAAATTAGTGTCAGTAAAATTAATTGCTATAGATTTAGATGATACATTGCTTAATGATAATTTAGAAATATCAGCAAGAAATAAAGAAGCAATATTAAAAGCAGTGGAAAAAGGCATTGTTGTAACAATTGCTACAGGCAGAATGTTTAGAGCAGCCATTCCTTTTGCTAAGCAGCTAAACTTGGATGTTCCGCTTATAGTATATAATGGCGGACTTGTTAAAAAAACTTTATCTGAAGAAATTGTTTTCCATAAGCCTATACCTAGTAGTTCTTTAAGTAAAATATATAAGCTTACTCAAAAACATAATTGGTATATTCAAACTTATATTGATGATTACTTGTATGTAAAAGAAGCAACTGAATATACTGCTTTTTATTGCAAGCTTGCCAATGTTAGTGCTCGTGTAATAGGTAATAAAATATTTGATACAAGAAGATTGCCTACGAAAATTATGATTCAAGATGAGGAAAGTAAAATAAAAGGTATAATTGACGAACTAAACTTTATTTTTAACAACAAAGGTTCTGGTTTAGATGAAGTTTCAATTACTACCTCAAAACCGACTTATGTGGAAATAACAGCACAAGGAGTAAATAAAGGGGCAGCCTTAAGTATGTTAGCAGAATCCTTGGCTATAAGTTGTGAAAATATAATGGTAATAGGTGATTCAAAAAATGATGTTTCTATGCTAAAGCTAGCTAATTATTCTGTTGTTGTAGAAAATGGTTGTGCAGAAGCTAAAGAAGTTGCCAAAATAATGACAAAATCCAATAATGATTCAGGTGTAGCGGTGGCGATAGAAAAATATGCTCTTGGCAGCTAATATATTGTTATTATCATAAAAAATAGAGGTGTATTATGGATGACATTAGGTTAGTTATAGTTACAGGCATGTCAGGTGGGGGTAAATCCGGTGCTATAAAGATTATGGAAGATTTGGGGTATTTTTGTGTAGACAATTTACCGCCTCTTTTAATACCTAAAATAACAGAACTCTGTGAACAATCAAACGGCAAAGTAAGAAAAGTTGCTTTAGTTGTTGATATACGTGGCAGAGAGTTTTTTGGTGCACTAGTTAATGTTTTAGAAGAACTGGACGAGAGTGGTTTCTTATTTGAAGTACTATTTTTGGAAGCGTCTGATGAAGTCATAATAAGAAGATATAAAGAATCCAGAAGACGTCATCCAATGGCACTTACCAGTGGTAGAATTTCAGAGGGAATAGCTCAAGAAAAAGATAAGCTTAAGCAAGTAAGGCAAAGAGCAAATTACATTATTGATACTTCAAATTTGTCAATAAAAGAATTGCAAAATGAAATAATATCTATTTTTGAGTCTGATGATTCTCTTAAAAAGAAAATGGATATAACATTTCTTTCTTTTGGCTTTAAATATGGTATTCCTATTGATTCAGATATGATGTTTGATGTAAGGTTTTTACCAAACCCTTTTTATATA
This sequence comes from Selenomonadales bacterium OttesenSCG-928-I06, assembly GCA_030266395.1. Taxonomy (GTDB): domain Bacteria; phylum Bacillota; class Negativicutes; order Sporomusales; family Sporomusaceae; genus JAJDHX01. Next base: position 31,172 of record JAJDHX010000010.1, read on the forward strand.
GAAGAATTAAAACATCATAGTGGTTTGGAGGCTGAGGTAAAAGAATATATTTGGAAATGGCCTGTTACCAGACAGTTTGTAGAAAAATTAAATTCTTTAGTTGATTTCTTGTTGCCACAATATGAAAAAGAGGGTAAAAGCAATTTGGTTATTGCTTTTGGCTGTACAGGCGGCTTGCATCGGTCTATATTTATTGCAGAAAAATTAGCTGATCATTTTAAAAATAATGGTTATAGAATAAATATAGAACATAGAGACATTGAGAAAGCATTAAAATTAAAGTAGAGATTTAAGAATTTTTTTCAAACTTTTTAGATAAGTTTGTAAAAGAAGGTGAATTATTGTGTATTTACGTAAATTTTTTAGAGATTTATCAATAACAGTGATTGGTGGCGGTACAGGGCTGCCAGTTCTTTTAAGAGGTATAAAATATTTAACTAAAAATATTACTGCTGTAGTTACTGCCGCAGATGACGGTGGTTCTTCAGGCAGATTAAGAGAAGATTTAGGTATAATTCCAATCGGCGATCTTAGAAACTGCCTAATTGCTCTTGCAACTACAGAGCCTTTAATGGAAAAGCTTTTTCAATATAGATTTGGCGGTACAGGACAAATTGCCGGACATAGTATGGGCAATTTATTGCTTGCTGCTTTAACAGAAATTATTGGTGATGTTGAGATTGCCTTAAAAGAGACCAGTAAAGTTCTGGCAGTGCGGGGGAGAGTTCTTCCTTCTACAAAAGAGAGAATAAACTTAGTAGCTAAAATGACAGACGGCAGTATTGTTCAGGGAGAATCTAAAATACCGTTAGCAGGGAAGAAAATAGAATCAGTATATATTGAGCCTGCAGATGCTAAAGCTTTAAAAAGTGTTATTGATGCAATCTATACCTCAAATATTTGTATTTTAGGTCCCGGAAGTCTTTATACAAGTGTGCTGCCAAATCTTTTAATTAAAGAAGTAGAAAAAGCTTTAAAAGAAACTGAAGCTCCTAAAGTATATATATGCAATGTGATGACCCAGCCTGGTGAAACAGATGGATATACAGCAAAAGATCATGTTAAAGCCATTATAGATCACGTGGGAGATGGCTGCATTGATTATGTTTTAGTGAATGTGGAAGAAGTTGCAGATGATTTAAAAGAAGTCTATGCAAAAGAAGGTTCGGAGCCGGTAAAAGTTGATATTGCGGAAATTGAAAAATTAGGTGTTAAGGTTATAAAAGCTGATTTAATTAGTGAAACAAATCTTGTGCGTCATGATCCGCTAAAGTTATATCAAGCGTTGATATCGCTTATTTATGAACTTAAAGTAATATTAGAAAACAAATGATTTGCTGAAAGGATGAACTAAGAGTTGTCTTTTTCAAGCGATGTAAAAAATGAATTAGCACGTTATAATGAAGAAAATGAATGTTGTCAATTGGCTGAATTGGCAGCATTGCTTCGTATGCAAGGAACAATGACTATAGCAGGGAAAGCAAACGTAGGAATTAATTTTAGTACAGAAAATGCTGCCGTTGCCAGACGTGTATTAACATTTATAAAAGATAGATCAAAAGCCAAAACTGAGGTAGTAGTTACTCGTGGTAAACGTCTTAAGAAAAATAATACATACCATGTAAGGGTGGTTCCTGATAGAAACACTGTAGAGCTTTTAACAGAGCTTGGATTTCTTTCTGATGGAGTTATAAGACAAAGGCCTGGTATAAAAATTGCGCGCAAGATGTGTTGCAAAAGAGCTTATTTAAGAGGTGCTTTTTTGGGTGGTGGCTCAGTAAGCAGACCACAAGGTTCTTATCATTTAGAACTTCTTACAGCAAATAAAGTGTTTGCAGAAACTTTGCTTAAATTTATGCGATCTTTTGATTTATCTGCAAAGCTAACTGATAGAAAGAATACATACATAATATATTTAAAAGAAGGAGATGCAATTACTCACTTCTTGCAAATAATAGGTGCTCACACCGCTCTTTTAAAATTTGAAGATGTTCGTATTTTAAAAGAGATGAGAAACAAAGTTAATCGGATAGTAAATTGTGAAACTGCAAATTTAGAAAAAACAGTAGGAGCTTCTTTTAAACAAATAGAAAACATAAAATTGATTCAAGAAAAAATGGGACTTGAAGGTATCCCAAAAGAACTTCGTGAACTTGCTTTAGCAAGGCTTGAGAATCCTGAGGCTACATTAAATGAACTTGCTGATTTGCTTGCGAATAAAGTGGGCAAATCCGGAATAAATCATAGGTTCAGAAAAATAAATGCTATTGCCGAAAATTTGAGATTAGAGAAAAATTAGTTTTTACATGTGCATTTATGTTTGTTTTAAAGTTTTAATAATTGTCTCCTTCCTGCATCATAAATAATAAATTTTTGGAGGTTTAGGTATTTACCTGTCGAATACATGTGGTATAATAAATATTGTTTAAAAATTGATTTATTATAATTTCTTAAACAACAACTTGCTAGGAGGGAAGTTCTTGAAGAAAATTATTCAAAGTGTTTTTTTTATTTTGATGATATGTTTCTTCTTTACATCTTTTAATTTAGTGAGCTTTTCTAAAGATGCAAATGAAAATCAAATTCTTAAGCCAGAATCAAGGCTTCTTAATAAAAATATTTTAAAAATTGAAGAAATGTCTGTTAAAGTTAGAGAATCTGATGATATACTGATATTATCAGACAGTCCAGAAATGGTTAAAAAAGTTGGAATTATGTATCAGGATACGGTAAGTGGTGATGTTAGATTATTTTTTCATCATGTAAATGATACTCCATCAATCAAGAAAATTTTGGTACTACTGATAAATGAAGGTACAGAAACAGCAGAGATTACAATTACTAATTATGGGCTTGGTGGTCCGGGTTATGATTATTTAAAAATAGGTAAAGATGTTCAGGACGAGTATTTCGATCAGAAAAATTATAAAAAACGTATTGCATATCCAGGCGAAACTATTCTTTTAGATCCACAGTTAGATACATTTGTAGTAAAATCCGGGGAACTTTTAAATGGCATGTATGATTTTAAAACGACAGCTCCGGTTAAGGTTGTTGTAATGATGATGCCTGTATATGAAAAAATACCAAACTTTTTAAAGATAGCAAAAATACTTCCTTGTGATAAAGAAAGACTAAGAGGAACATTTAAAGGGAAAGATAGACTCATAATTTTAGATAAGAATTATAAATCTTTTGAAGATGGCTATAAGGTAATTACTTTAGCTGACAATAAGGTTGATAAATTTTCTTATGGCATAGATGCAACTGATGGTAGCCAAACTCAAAATTATGGTAATTATGGAGTAATGTATCATTTATATCTGCCGTCTCACTCTGAAAGCAATTTCTCAATGTTTTTAAATCCAAGAGGCGGGGTATATGCAGGAAATGTATTGATTTCTTATAAACATGCATTTGAGGATAATGTGAAAACCCCAAGAGACAGACTGTTTTTTGGACAGGATTCTACAGTTGATTTTGCACATTTAGGTGACTTCAGAGGAGGTTATTCTTTGTGGATGACATTCTCACCGCCTGGTGCTTCAAATTTGCCTGTAAAACTAATATTAGTACCTAATGAAGAAAAGCATAAAAAGTAAATAAGGGGGAATTTTTAATGACTAAAGAAAAACATGTAAAAACTATTAATGCAAATTCACTTACAAAATCACTAAAAGATGGTGGTTGCGGTAAATGTCAATCTTCTTGTCAATCAGCTTGTAAAACATCTTGTACTGTAGGAAATCAAGTTTGTAAAAAGTAAAATTTAAAAGATACCCCTGCTTTTATTAGCAGGGGCTTGATTTTTTTGTGTGCATAAAAGGTGGCAATAGGTTAAAATAAATAATAAATGCATCAGCCCTATTGTTATAAATAAACTTAAGGTAAAGAGGTAGAAATGTTTATTCATAAATTCTTTTTAAATAATTTATATATAGTCCTTGATATTAATAGTGGGGCAGTACATAGTGTAGACAAGCTTATTTATGATTTGCTTGATGTATATGATGGTTCTGATGAAAGCACTGACAGAGCTAAAGAAGCTTTTAAGAATAGATATAACCTGGATGATGTTGAAGAAGCATTGAGCGAGCTTAGTGAATTAAAAGCAAATGGTCTTTTATTTGTACCGGCTCCTCCTGTTCCAACATTATTTCAGCAAAAAACGCCGGTAAAATCTTTGTGTCTTAATGTAGCACATGATTGTAATTTAAGATGTAAATATTGTTTTGCCTCTACCGGTTCTTTTGGCAACAAGAGAGAGCTTATGGATTTTGAAACTGGCAAGGCTGCGGTTGAATTTTTGATTAAAAACAGCCAGGACAGAAATAACTTAGAGATAGATTTTTTTGGCGGAGAACCGCTGTTGAATATAGATAATGTTAAAAAACTAATAACTTATATAAGAAAAAGAGAAAAAGAAACAGACAAAGAATTTAGTCTTACTCTAACTACAAATGCTGCACTTTTGACAGACGAAATAACAGAATATCTCAATGAAAATGAGATAAGTTTAGTGTTGAGTTTAGATGGCAGAGAAGATGTTCATGATTTTATGAGACCTTATTCTAATGGACAAGCAAGCTATAATGATATAATTGGCAATATAAAAAGAGCTGTTAATTCCAGAAACGATCAAAATTATTATATAAGAGGCACCTATACAAAAAACAATCTTGATTTTGCAGCTGATGTTATACATATGGCAGATCAAGGATTTACCCAACTTTCGGTAGAACCGGTAGTGGGTGATAAGTTTTTAGAGAAATTTAAAATACAAGAAGAAGATATTCCTATTTTAGAAGCAGAATATGAAAAACTTACTTTAGAGTTTTTAGATAGACATAAAAAAGGTAAAGGCTTTAATTTTTTCCATTTTAATATAGATTTAGAAAATGGACCTTGCCTTGTTAAAAGATTGAGGGCATGTGGTTCAGGCTATGAATATTTTGCAGTTGATCCAAAGGGAGATATATACCCTTGTCACCAATTTGTAGGACAGGAAGAGTTTTTGCTGGGTAATGTTTTTGCTGGTGCGGTAAATGAAGAAATTTCTGCAAAGTTTAAACAAGCTTATGTTTTTAATAAACCAAAGTGCAGAGAATGTTGGGCTAGATTTTATTGCAGTGGCGGTTGTCAGGCAAATAATATTTTAATTAATAAAGATATACTGGAACCGTATGAGATTGGTTGCAGGCTTCAAAAGAAAAGACTGGAATGTGCAATTATGATTCAAGTTTTTAATGCTCTTTGTGAAGATGAAAATTCTACTAAAGTTATTTAAATCCTAAATTGAAGGATATTTATAAGTGATTGTCGAAGGATTTTTTAATTGTCGTCATAAAATAATTATTTAAGAAATATTAAATAACATTACAAGAAATTCAAGAGAAACTGGGAGGTGATAAAATGCAAATGGATCATAATCTTCAACTTGAGACAACTCAAAAGTTATTAATGACGCCACAACTACGTCAGGCAATATCTATTTTGCAATTATCATCAACAGAATTAGTTTCTCTTGTAGAAAAAGAACTTTTAGAAAACCCTATTTTAGAAGTTGATGAAAGCCAAGATACCAAAAGCCCTGAGGAACCTGACGCTATAGAGAGCGAAGTATCCTCTATGGAAGATTTGTATAATGTTACTAAAGAAAAAAAGCTGGACTATGATGAATGGTCAGAATATTTTTCTTATATATTTTCTGATTATGTTTATTCGCCTGTTGATAGAAATAAAGAACAGGTAGATTTATTTAGTATTTATCCTGTTTCAACAATGTCACTTCATGAACATTTAGAAATGCAATTAAATTTTTCTTTATCAGAAAATAAAAATCCCATTGATTATAATATTGAAAAAGAAATTTTAAAAATAGGAAAGTTTTTAATAGGATGTATAGATGAAAATGGGTATTTGAGGTGTAGTATAAGTGAAGCTTCAAGTATTTTAAAAGTCAGTCCTGTTTTGGTTGAACAAGTTTTAAATATAATAAAGACTTTTGATCCTGTTGGTGTGGGAGCTAGAAATTTAGCAGAGTGCCTTCTTATCCAGATAAACCAGACTAAATGTTGTTCCTCTTATGAGTCTTATTATATTGTTAAAGAGATTATTGAAAATCATTTGGTTGATATAGGTGAAGGCAAGCTTAAAAAAGTGTCTGAAGCTCTTAAAATAAGCATTAAGGAAGTTCAAAATGCAATTGATATAATAAGAAAACTTGAACCAAAACCTGGTGGAGCTTTTAGTGATTTTAATGCTGAATATATTCATCCGGATGTTATTGTGGCAAAAGATCGTGATGACTATGTAATTACTTTGAATGATAAACATGTACCAATGCTTTCTATAAATCCTTATTATCGTCAAATAACCAGAAATAAGTCATATGATATGGATGGCGATACCAAAAAGTTTGTGGAAGATAAATTAAATTCTGCTCTTTGGCTTATAAGAAGTATTGAGCAACGCAGACAAACAATAGTTAATGTAACTAGAACTATTGTAGATATGCAAAGAGAATTTTTTGATAGTGGTGCGAATTTTTTAAAACCTCTTGTTATGAGACAAGTGGCAGAACAGGCTGGTATTCATGAGTCTACTGTCAGCAGAACAGTCGCAAATAAATATATAGCGACTCCGCATGGAATATTTTCTATGAGTTCATTTTTTACTAAAGGATTGCAGGGTGTAGGCGGTGTAGCTATTTCTACAAACCTTATTAAAAGAGAGCTTAAGGATTTAATTACTCATGAAGATTCCAGACATCCTTTAAGTGATAGTGATTTGGTATATAGGCTGGGGGATAAAGGTATTAGAATTTCTCGGAGAACGGTTACTAAATATAGAAAAGAACTGAATATACCTTCATCAACAAAACGCCGCCGCTAC
>JAJDHX010000100.1 GCA_030266395.1 Selenomonadales bacterium OttesenSCG-928-I06
AAATACTCAGTTTGGGATATACGGAAAAATCACGACAAATGCCCTGCCGGTAAATGAAAAATATTCTGAAGGTCTTCCTGTAGCTTCTATGAGTCAGGTTAAATTAGGTAAAGCCTACATTTTAACTGTTGTAGAAGAACAAAAAATAGAAGAGTTTGAAATAGAAATTGAGAAAATAAATTTACAGGCAAAGCCTGAAGGAAAAGGTCTGGTTATTAAAGTTACTGATGAAAGATTAATAGAAAAAACAGGTGGAATTGTGCAGGGTATGAGTGGTAGTCCTATTATTCAAGATGGTAAAATAATTGGTGCAGTAACACATGTTTTTGTTCATGAACCAACTTTGGGATATGGTTGTTTTATGGACTGGATGTTAATAGAAAGCGGTCTTGTAAAGCCAAATGAAAATCAAGCGAATAATCTTTTTAGTTTCAATATAAAAAAGCCGGATAAAACCGGCTTTTCTGCTTTTTATAATTGTTTTTATTACATACATCTTTCTATTGGGCAACAAACTTTTTTAAAGGTTGGGTTAAAGCCTACTGGGCGTCTGCCAAAAGCTACTCCCATTTCTTCATAATATGAAACCATATTTAAATCAACATGTCGTTGGACAATAGCTTCTTTGGTAGGTATATAGCGAATTTCTCCTTTTTCTACTCCTACTACAGTTACACCGGTAATACCTTGTTCTAAGAGCAGTACTGCAGCTGAGCCTACTTCTTTACCAAAGTTAACGTCATATGCAAAGGTGTATCCTGAACGAATTATATGTCCTGGTGTTACATCTCTGACTTCAGGTGATTCAAATATTTCAGGTATATACATGCCATTTTTTTTCATGAATTCTTTAATTTCAGGATCTGCTTTTAATTTTGCTTCTAATCGTGTTCTTACTGCTTTTGCTCCGCCAGATAGTTTTTGATGTCCGAAGGAGTCACAGCCAATTGCTTCATCTGTAAAGACGTTTCCGTCTTCATCCAGTATTCCTTCTGCCACAACTATAACATAGGTACCTGCTCTTACGTCACTGGTTTCAATTCTACGCATATAGCGAGTTTTAAGATGATCATAGATTGAGTCAAAGTCTATTCTTATTTCGGGAATAAGTATGCAATCAGCATCTGATGCTATACCGCCGCGAAAAGCAGTATGTCCTGCATAACGGCCAAATACTTCTATAATCATTATTCTGTTATGAGTTCTGCCTGTGGTTTTTATGTCGTTAACAATATTGGCAATTTTATTAATAGCAGAGTCGCCGCCTACTGAATATGTTTGCAGATCAAGGTCCATAGTTTTAGGCGCATGAACACATGGTATACCATTTTCACTTAAATCTACAACAACACTGCCAGTATCATCTCCGCCTGATATTACCAAGCCATCAATGTTGAATTTTTTGAGACCTGCCAGAATTCTTTTATATTTATTTTCATCTGCAATTTTGGAGATTTTTACTCTGGAGTGCCCTGTTTCGCTGCCAGCGAAAGAAGAATTTACAATATCTACTCTTTCTTTATCTAATAGTACGAGTTCATTAAAATCAATTAGGTTATATAGTCCTGCGTAGCCATTAGGAATTACGTAAGTACCAATGCCTCTGGTTATGGCTACTAATGCAGCTCCGCGCACAACCGCATTAAGTCCGCCGCAATCTCCGCCTGAAGTGATAATACCTATATTTCTTATATTTGTCATTTAAAGTGCCTCCTTGCTTAATTTAGTATGCCTTTAAACATCAAAAGCTATTAAAAATAGAGAAATATTATACATCTTCTATTTATAACCATCAAATATTAATTTTATGAATGATTATATGTTATTAAGTTGAATTTTTATGACAATCCATTGCAATTTTGGCGCCGCTAAACAAATTCCAATAAGCTATCAGTTCGAAATATTCTTCTAAATTCATTGAATATGGTTTTAGTGATTCTATAAGTCCTTTTTCAAAGACAACTGTAGCCAGTATTATAAATCCTACGGCAGAAATAAAGTCTATTAAAGATATGCAGATTTTTTCATTTGTATTAATTTTATAGAAACTTTTGAAAAGAAAAAATAAGATTAATAAAA
>JAJDHX010000101.1 GCA_030266395.1 Selenomonadales bacterium OttesenSCG-928-I06
CCTACGGCAGCTTTAATTAACTCTATTTACCACAATTACCGAAAAGACGTACATTCAACATAATTATATTTACCATCTTTATACTCTAACCTAAATGTAACTTGCTTATTTGAAACTTTGATATATTCATTTTTACCAATTTTATCTTGCTGGAGCTGATAAATCGAATTCTCAAAAAACACTTCCAAACTACGAAAACCATCTTTTTTTTCTGTTAGTATACGAACATATGGTTCTAATGACCTAGATGGAAAATTTGAATTTACGAAGTGCGACATTAATCTTACCGTTAAATAACATGAATTTACATATGAGTTTCCATCGTTAATTAATATCCTAAACGCATCACCAGCTGAGCCTGAATGTAGCGAAGAGCTAATGATTACTATTTTATCTTGCAACCCATCATCATTTAAATCAACATCAAAGTATTTTATTTTGATGGGGCGATTGGTTAGAGTTTGCACATCTTTTATATCTTGTTGATAAAAATCTGAAACTACAGTATCTTCCATCCCATCTTTCATAAATTCCAATATATTATAATCTAAGTAATATTTATCTAATGGAAAATTGTACACACTTTGTATTTTAAAAAATTTCCGAATAAATGCTAACATCTTATTGGGATGAATTGCTGTTTCTGAAATCCATGTGTATCTTTCCCCAGACCATTTCCATAAATTACCGTTAATATAAAAATCCTTAAATTCTGAGGTTTGGCTATTTACAATACCAAAATTCCTTTGAGTTGTATTAGCAAAATTCGGAAACATAGTTGTATATGGTAAAACAATATATTTTATATCATTACCATCATGCACCAATATGCCAAAATTACCTAAGTTCGGAGCAATGCTAAAATATTTATGAACTAATATAAATACGATAGCTGGCTTTGAGTCTCCACTAATATTTGCTTTTGCTATAGCTATTTTTACTTTGCTATTTTCATATCTATCTGATTCTGCTCGTGCAATATCTTCAGCAAAGTAATTACGGACAAGTGCTCTTTCCTCTTCATAATCAGTAAAACTAAATGATAACCACTCTATATCATTTTCATATATCTCTACGATAGGACTATCTGTTAGACTATGAGAAATATTTGATTTACTGTCATTAATTTTATTTGTGCTATTCATTCCACAACCAGTTAGTAGCCCAGTTAGAATTATTAAAATCAAAATGACAGTAATATATATCCTCATATCGTTCACCAATGTTCCTTTTATACTATTTATCTGGATTATATCCTACTAGTTCTGTTAAGTCAAGTCCACCGAACTCTTTCATGTAATTTGTTGATTTAGTTTTATTGCCATCTATAGGAATTCCTTTATCATCTACTGGCACATCAATATGTTCTCCAAACAATTTACCAAGACCTTTTGCTCCAACCAAATGAGAGCCTGCAATTAGTCCAGATGCTGTCACTTTAATTCCATGAACTTCAGTACCTATGTATTTATCATAACCATAAGTACAAACTTGTCTCCATAACGCCTTATGATATTCTCTAATTGCTGCTTCTTGTGCTTCAGGGCTATTCAGAAATCCGTCTTCAGATGATACTCCATATTCCTTAGATTTATCAGTCCATGTTCCATTATCAATATCATAAAAACCTGCATCGTGTAAAGCAGGTAACCCCATCTGATATTTACCAAGATAACCATGCTCATTCTTAATATGATACCTATTACTAGATTCTTTAAACCCTAGATTCTCCAAGTACTGTGTATATCCCGGCTTTTTAACACTCCTCTTCTCCTGCCAATCAGGATCACTTAAATAGACGTCATTAGTATCAATACCATCCCCCTTTATACAAAACGAGCCATTTGCATCTTCTGGGTCATTATAGTCTTTTTCCCAAAAATAAGTTCCAGCTGGTGGTGGGTCTGTTGGCACATAACCTTTTTTATCTCCAAACCAACCTTCTTCGACTATTTGAAGCTGAAACCAACCTTCATTAGTGTGAATAAAACTGCCTAACATTTCGCTTTTTGGTCCGTAGGTATGTTCAGGTTCTCCTCCTCCAACTCCTTCAGAAAGGTTCATTTTCCCC
>JAJDHX010000102.1 GCA_030266395.1 Selenomonadales bacterium OttesenSCG-928-I06
AGCCTTTTTATGGTTGACTTGTTGACAAAACATCACTTATAATCTTGATAACGGTGTAATTTTGTCACAAAAACAATTGTAGGGGGATAATTAAATGGAATTTAAAAATCTGCAAAAATACAGTAAAAAAATCTGTCTAAATCTATTACTTATGAGTTTACTCTGCCCGCAAGCCATCCTAGCTGCTGAAAGCACAATCGACAGCGTATCTGTCACAGCAGGCAACGCCACAGGCCAAACAGTTGCTGATGGCGACACTCTTAATGTCACTAACAATGTAGCAGTCTCAGGGCACAGATCAACAGGTGTTCTTTTAAATGGAACAAGCGCTCTAAATGTAGGCGGAGATATTATAGTCAGCGGCGACCGCCCATTAAGTGACTTGTGGGTAACAATAGGCGTTTCTACCGCAAATACCGCCACAATAACAGCAGAAAATATAAATATATCAGGACAAGGCAACATTGGCGTAAAACTGGAAAACGGCAATATCACATTAAACAAAGCCATAAATATAGAATCAACTGGATACGGCGGTCGTGGCATTCAAATAAAAAACGGCAGTGCTAAACTGGAAAACATCAATATAAGCGGAGCAAACGGCGCAAACGGCATCGAAATTGCCAACGGCAAATTAGAACTAACAGGAAACACTGCTTCATCTGCCATAAAATTAAACAGTGTTTCTGGTGGCTATGGAGTAAAAGCCGAAAATATGGAAACAACCATTAATGGTGATATAAATGTAACAAATACTGACAATTCACTTACCTATGGTATCCACCAGGATGGCGGAACAATAGACTTTACTGGCAATATTCATGCATCTACAACCTCTTCTTACTCTGTTTGGGGAATTTATATCTTAAATGGAGACTTAACTGCCACAGGTGATATATCAGCTGGAGGATATGGTCGTGGAATCGAAACAAGAGATTCTGACTTAAATTACACAGGAACAATAACTGCCAGCGGTGCGGCAAGCTCTGGAATTGCCACAAGACAAGATAAATCAACAGGAAACACAGCAATCATAAATGGCAATGTTACTGTTTCTGGTACGTATGCAAACGGTCTAGTAACAGGAGCATCTAATAATACTTATACAGGAAACATAGAAGTATCTGGCGACTATGCCTCTGGACTTTGGGCAACCCACGGAAATACTAATATGACTGGCGACATCAGCGTAACAGGACAAGAAGCTTCTGGAGTAAGACTATATGCAGACCCATCAGTAATAACAATAACAGTAGATGGCGAAATTACAGTCGGCGGTGACGCTGCTATGGGGGTAGAAGCATCTGGTGGTGTAATAACAATAAAAAAAGACATAACTGTAACTGGCAATGATGCTCAAGCAGCTCATATTGTAGGAAATACCAATCTTACAGTTGAAAAGAACATTATTGTAAAAGATGGTACTGATCAACTTGGGCTCGTAATGTATATGGACAATACAGTACAAGCAACAATTAAGGGTGATATCCAGTTAGTCAGCAATGGTTCATATGGCGCCTATCTAGACATGGGTACCATAACTGTAGAAGGAACCCTGGCTGTTGAAGGCAAAAATGCTGTCGGTACATATTTAAACAACCTTTCTGGTTATAACAGAACAACCAGAACAGCCACCTTAAATAACCTTACAGTTTCTGGCGAAGAAGCTATTGGTGCTCAAGTGCATGGATCAATAGGCATCTTAAATGTCTCAGGCAAAACTACAGTAAGCGGAACTAATGCTAAAGGCATAAACATGGTTGATAACTCAACTGCAAACATCACAGGAGATGTAGAAGTAACAGGCAGCGGAGCTTACGGACTTAGATCAAACAATTCTACAATCAACCTGACTGACAGCACTGTGACCATAAGCTCAGACACAAATGAAAACACCCTTGGTTTTATAGCCTTAAACAATGGCAAAATAAATATCAAAAATTCAACAGCAACCACTACCGGAGCAGCTGGGTTACTAGCAGCACCAGACTCAGGAACTGTCGAAATAAATAACAGTAACCTCCAAGGCAACATTAATCACACTGCACAGGCAGACGGT
>JAJDHX010000103.1 GCA_030266395.1 Selenomonadales bacterium OttesenSCG-928-I06
TTATGAACAAAAGGAAAATAAGCCAAGTATCGTGATGCATCCGCTGGCTTTGTCTCAAAGATTTAAAGAAACTGACCAAATTGGTCTAAAATTTCCTAAAGAAAAAATTGATAAAGTATTTAATGTTAAAAAATCTAAAGAACCATTTTGGCTTAGTGATAAGGTGGTTTTTTTAGGAGAAATAGACAGATCATTTTCTTATGAGGGTAATTATACAATAGGAAAGATTGTAGTTGATGGGCAGGAAAAAGATGATTATATGATTGATGATACTGCGCTTGCTTGTATAACCTCAGAAGGTCTTGTAATTATTGCAGGGTGTTCACATTCTGGTATTTGTAATATTGTGGAGCAAGCTAAAAGGGTGTGTAATTGTGATGAGGTAAGAGCGGTAATTGGAGGATTTCATTTAAAGGAGGGACAAGAAGAACAGATACGAGAGACTATAGAATATTTTAAAAAATCACCACAAAGTTATCTTTACTCATGTCATTGTACAGATCAATATTCAAAATTTAAATTAAAAAATCATCTTAGCAATTTTTATGACATAAGTGTTGGTAGTAAACTTGAATTTACGAGCTGACTACTATTTAGCAATTTTTATTTTAAGGAGAATTTTTATGGAACTAACTATTTTAGTAGATAATACTTGCGATGTTTTTGGTCTTAAGGGTGAGCATGGATTTAGTGTTTATTTGGAAGATGAGAATCATATGAAAGGTTTATTTGATGCAGGAAGTTCTGATGTTTTTTTAGAAAATGCATCAAAGTTAGGTATTGATTTAGGGGAACTTGATTATGTAGTTCTTTCCCATGGTCATGATGAACATGTTGGCGGGATTGAACATTTGATTGCTTTATATGAGAATAATGATGTGAAACCTGAACTTATTTTACATCCATGGGCTTTAGCTCAAAGAGAATATAATCCGGAAAATATAGGGGCTAGGATACCTCAAGAAAAGCTTCAAAAAGCTTTTAAGTTAAAAAAGACAAAAGAACCTTTCTGGATTAATGATAAATTAGTTGTTTTAGGGGAAATTGAACGAAAGTTTTCTTTTGAGGGTGGTTTCAAAGTTGGTAAGATTTTGGTTGATGGCAAGGAAACAGATGATTATGTAGCTGATGATACTGCAATTGTTTATAATTCAGCTAAAGGTCTTGTTGTTATAACAGGGTGTGCCCATTCTGGGTTGTGTAATATTGTTGAATATGCCAAGAAGGTTTGTAATAATAATGAAGTTTGTGCTGTTGTGGGAGGGTTCTTTTTGGCTAATAATCAACAGGAACAATTGAATAGTATTGTTGAATATTTTAAAAAGATGCCAGACTGTTCTCTTTATTTGTGTCATTGTACAGATGCTTTTTCCAGATTTTTTTTGAGGTCTAATTTAGAAAAAGTCAAGGAGATTGGTGTAGGTTATGGTTTGGATTTCCCAAGTTAATTAAATTTTTTAAAAACAAAAAGACAAATACAGGATAATTTTCTGTATTTGTCTTTTAATTTTGTTTTGTAGGATTAGTTTGTTCTTCTTGTTTTAGAGCAGGTTGGTTTGGAACTTGATTGTTTTGTTGTTGCTTTTGTTGTTCTGCAACAGGCAAAACAGGTGGTTGGTTTATATTAAAGATAGTTTCGAGTATTTTTTTGGCAATAGGAGCAGCAGCTACAGCACCATAGCCGCCTTGGGGGATTATAACTATAATTGCTACTTCCGGGTCGTCGTATGGGGCAAAAGCCATAAATAAACCATGGTCTTTGCCGTGAGGGTTTTCTGCAGTACCGGTTTTTCCTGCTACTTTTATTGGGAAATCTTTAAAGTGATAAGAAGATGTGCCGCCTTCTATAGTGCTGGCATCTCTTAAGGATGCTCTGATTAGTTGGAGTGTTTTAGGTGAAATTTCGAGTTTTCTTATTGATACAGGATTTATTTCTTTGATGATTTTGTTGTTAGTGTCAGTAATTTTACTTATAAGATGTGGTCTATAGTATATACCATCGTTTGCTACTTGAGATATTACCATAGC
>JAJDHX010000104.1 GCA_030266395.1 Selenomonadales bacterium OttesenSCG-928-I06
CCACTTCAAATAACTCATATTGGAATCCTCGCAAATCTGTTTTTTCGATTGTTTGTCCGTTTGTGTTTGATAGCCCAAATGCTGCGTTATCTTTATTTATCCCAGTTACTTCAACAAGGATTATTTCTTCATCTCCTGTTATCTCTTTTGTTGATCCTGGAGTTTTATAATCAGAGACAAAAATTTTATGATTTGAAATCCCACTGTTATCAACCTCATTTATTATCACTTTATCTGAGGTCTGTTCTGCTGCATCTACTCTCATCGCAAACACCCCACCATCTGTTGAATGGTTTAGTTTATCTACAGTAAGAGTTGTACCAAAATCACTTCCTGCAAAATTTACTTGAGCCCCTGTTGTTCCATCCAGCGATAAAGTTGTTAGCTTTGAATCTTCACTTATATTCCAAGTTGCATTATATAAATTAAAATTTATTTCAGAGCCAGTATCACTTATAAATTCTGTAGCTCCATTAAATATAGACCGATCTGCACCACGCATAGTTAAGTTAACTGTACCATATTCATCTACAGCAATATTTCCTTTTATATTAAATATTCCATCTGCTGTAATAATACCTGCTTCTGTATCATCATTTCCTACTGCAGAAAAAGCCTTATAATCTTTACTGGTATCAGCTACAACTTTTGCACCAGCCAACTTAATTTCACCTGCTTCAGCAACTATAACATTTGCATTGTTTGCAGTAATTGTAGCACCTTTAGCAATATCAATACTACTGTCAATTTCTGAAAACACTGCATAAGAGCCTTCGCCCTTTGTAGTAATAGTTAATCCCTCACCAGCAACTATGTCTCCTGC
This sequence comes from Selenomonadales bacterium OttesenSCG-928-I06, assembly GCA_030266395.1. Lineage (GTDB taxonomy): Bacteria > Bacillota > Negativicutes > Sporomusales > Sporomusaceae > JAJDHX01. The sequence goes on from JAJDHX010000104.1 coordinate 824, forward strand.
TCTAGTTGCAATAAGTCCATAAGAATCTTTTTGGTTAGTAGTTACAGTATTACTGGCACCAAGAGTCACTATACTATTGTCATCTGAATAAACACCATATCCATCTGCACCATCTGTAGTTATTGTAGAATTAGCACCTATTTTCACCTCACCATATGTTTGGCAAAGAATCCCAACTGCCATCTTACCAGAAGCATTAATAGTTGCTCTATCTCCAATAGTGATATACCCTTTACTAGCTTCCGAATTTGATAAAAGACACAAAGCTCCACTAAAATGCCAAAAATTATCAGTAACCTTTACCTCAATAGTGCTATCAGTACCTACTTCTATACTACCACCCATAAAAACACTTAAGGCAAAATAATTGAAATAATTCTTTGCAAGCGGAGCAGTAGTATTGCCATAACCATCTTCTATACCACCAAGAGTTGTACTTAAAATATAAGCTTTATTACCTATCTTAACTTTACCGCCACTATTAGCATCTACAACACCTGTTCCAAAACCACGAACACCGCCAATAATTTTAGCGTTATTTCCAACAGTAACTTCAGAACCAATACCATCAGAAACTATAGCAACGCCTGCCTCACTTCCTAAAGCATGCAGCTTGCTATCATGACCAGCAGTAACTTTACCACCAGAGGCAGCATAAAGAGCTCCATGATAAACTGTTACATCTACTTTACCAAGCTCAATAACACCACCGTTCGCAGCATAAATACCATTAGCCTTATTAAAATTATCAGCATAATTATCTGAAGTTTTATCAATTAAAGTTAAAACTTTGCCGTCAGCAATCGTCAACTTAGACCCTGTACCAGTAACCCAAACATTATAATTATTGTATGTACTATTAACCAAAATTACAGTATCTTCAATATAATTTGTATGTTTACCATTGTCAATTTTAACCTGACTTGTTATATCAGCCTCAGGATACGTAGCAGCATCTGCCAACACTGGAAAAGATGCTGCAACTGTTGCACATAAAAGCGAGGCTGTCAAATAAGAAGCAGAAAACGGAATTAGATTTTTTAATTTTAATCCCGAACCATCTTTTTTTAAACACTTTAAATTTCCCAAAATTATTCCTCCTGATACTTTTGTCGATTTTTGTCGTTTGTTTAAGCTATTATGTAAATTATATTGATGGTTTCCCTCTTTGTCAATATTTAAAA
>JAJDHX010000011.1 GCA_030266395.1 Selenomonadales bacterium OttesenSCG-928-I06
ACAAACATTAACACATTCCCTGCAATCATTACACTTGCCAGTATCCAATTTCAACTGACCACGATAATTCTCAGAAGCCTTAGTAAAAGTCTGCTCCTGAGTAACAGTTCCCGTTTTCCAAATCTTAAAAATAATCTCTAACATAAAAAACCATCCCATCTATCCAACTTAAATCCAAACCAATCCTACTACCACCCAGCCAAAAAATCATTAGAAGTGCTCAGATACAAGGCGGATTTTAAATAGACCGGAGTCGTCGTACTCCCTGTACGTCGACTGTGGGCTATTTGAAACCAACGCAGTAGGTGAGTACTTATCATGATTTTTTGTCTACCTGTCACAGCAGGCATAGCACAACTCGAAGCTTTTGTTAATAACAGGAAAATCTGGCACAATGTTTCCTGGCACTGCAAGTGCCACTGCTGGCCAATTATTATAAGTAGCAGACCTAACTCTATATCTAAACACCTTATTATCCGGCCCAATCATAAGCCAATGACAATTCTCGCCACGAGCTGACTCAGTCCAGCCAATGCCAATGGTATAAGGTCTTATCATGCCAACTTTAGTACAAACTTCACCTTCAACTAAATTAGCAATTGCCTGTTTAACTATTCCCATAGATTCTTTAATCTCTTCTATTCTAATATTCGCCCTTGCCAGAACATCTCCGTGTTCATCGCAAACAACATTGAACTTCACCTTATCATACAAAGCATACGGATGACTCTTTCTGCAATCCACATTACGCCCGGAAGCTCTTGCTGCCACACCAACTACCTCAAGATCTTCAGCCTGCTTCAAAGACAAAACTCCAGTAGTAGCCATACGGTCTACTGCTATATCATGAGACAATAAAATCTCTGTAAGTTCATCAAAAGATTTTGCTACTTCATCTAAAGTTTCTAAAATTAATTTTAAATCATCTGAACTGATATCTCTGTGTAACCCGCCTAAAGCAATAATCCCTCTCAAATAGCGGTTACCTGTAATATGTTCATTGAGTCTAAGCAACTGTTCCTTTAGGCGACTGCCATGGCTTATGCCCACAGCAAAACCAAAACCTGCGCAAATATTACCTACATCACCAACATGATTATAGATTCTTTCCAACTCCAATAAAACCATACGCAAATATTTAGCTCTTTCAGGAATATCTATATTTGCCGCATCTTCCACCGCCTGAGCAAAAGATACTGCATGAGACATTGCACAAACACCACAAACTCTCTCAGCTAATAATAAAGCTTTATCCAAACTCATCCCTTCTGCTATCTTTTCAATGCCGCGATGAGTAAAAAACAACCTGGCATCAAGATGAAGAACAGTATCTCCAACTACGCCAAAACGAAAATGACCTGGCTCAATTATGCCTGCATGAATAGGACCTACAGGAATCTGAACAACCTCTTTGCCTTCATACTCCATATAAGATTCTCTGTTTTCCACCCTAGGAGCCATTTGTTTGGCATCATAATCTTTCCTAAGCGGATAAACATCTTCAGGCCAATCTCCGTGAAGAACCAAAGGTCTCCTGTCAGGATGTCCCAAAGCTCTCAAACCTAATAAATCATTGACTTCCCGTTCATACCAATTGGCAGCAGGAAGCTCTGCCGAAACTGAAGGAAAAGTCGGTTCTGCTTCATCAATATCAATTTTTACAGTCATAAATACTTGATATTTGTCAAAAGCAAAAACATAGTAAAGAGAAAAATATCCTGTAACCTTTCTTTCATCAGTGCCAACCATAGTAAACAAACGACCGCCTTGTTCTTTCTCTAAAAACAGGCACACCTCTAAAAGATTATATTTATTAACTTTTAATACTGTATTCAATTGATTAGATTTATCAATAGATACAGCCTTATTTCCTATTTTTTGAATTAGCAATAAAATAAAATGTTCTCTGGTAAGCTCCATTATTTCACTACTCCTTGCTGAATAACACTAGACGCTGCACTAATAAGTTCATTTAAAAAATTGGGAACATGAAAACCACACAAAATAACAAATGTAAGTGGTACAAAAAGTGAAAAAGCTATCCAAGGACTAAATTTGATTTTTTCTATTCTAGTAGATGCTGTCCCAAATACCATTCTTACAATGTAATACATCATACCCGCAAAAATAAGCACTATCAAAACAGCAAACAAAATTGTCACAACTAAATACCCTGCCTTAAAACCTGCAATTAAAATCATAAGTTCACTCATAAAAATACTAAACGGCGGCGAACCTGCAATTGCAAAGGCAGATAAGAGAAAAATTCCGCCTATAATAGGCATTGTTTTTAACAAACCGGTAATCCTTTGCATCTGTTTAGTATGATAATGATGACATATCACACCTGCCGAAAAAAACAGCAAAGACTTAGTTAAAGAGTGATTAAACATATGTAAAAGTGCTCCGTAAATACCGATAGGACCACCTATCCCAATACCTAAAGTAATAATCCCCATATGCTCAACACTTGAATAAGCAAGCATTCTTTTTAAATCTGACTGTACTGTTATAAAAGGTACGGTAACAGCAACAGAAATCAAACCAAAAATTATTAAATATTCAGCCACACCTGTTGTAATAGTCATATTGGCAATTGTATAAACTCTAAAAAGACCATACAATGCAGTATTTAAAAGCACACCTGACAAAACAGCACTAATAGGAGAAGGCGCCTGACTATGTGCATCTGGTAGCCAAAAATGCATAGGAGCAAGACCTGCCTTAGTACCAAAACCTATTAAAACTAAAACAAACCCAATCTTAAACCAATGCGGATCCAGCTGACTGGCAACTTTGCACAACTCTGTCCATTGCAGAGCAAATATTTGATGCCCTTCTATACTTAGTGAAGATATATAAATAAATATAATGCCAAGAAGTGCAAAAGATATCCCTACACTACCCATAATCAAATACTTCCAGGCAGCTTCTAAAGCATATTGTTTGCCATAAAAAGCAACCAAAAGAGCTGAAATAAGTGTAGTAAGCTCAATTCCAACCCACAAAAGACCTAAATTATTAACAACACTTGCCACAAACATGGAAATTATAAATAAATAGAAAAATAAATAATAAAATCTTAACTGACCTTTTGTTATTAACTTTTCCTTAAATTCAGTTTCCATATAATCTTTAGAATAAATTGCAGCTAAAGCCCCTACTAAAGAGATCAGCAAAACATTCAAAGCACTTAAACCATCTACATAAACCGCCTGATCCCAAAAAACTATAGGTGCACCTGTCGAAACAACAGTATAAGCCATCGCAACTGCTGCAAAAAACATTACAACAGAAAAAACAGCTTGTATTTTGCCATAAACTACATGATTAGAAATACTTAAACTGATTATCGCTAAAAGAGGTGTTATAAATAAAAGTAATACATATTCCATCTAATCACCCCTTCAAATTCTGCATTCTGCTTGTATTTATACTATGGAACACATTGTAAATCTTAAGAGTTAGAGTAGCAATTACAGCAGCAGCCACTAACATGTCAAGCATAATTCCCAGTTCAATAAACAATGGCATACCATAACTAATCGCCAGCGGAATTAAAAATATCGCATTTTCTATAACAATCAAACCAATACCTTGCATAATAGGATGGTTATGATCAATCATCGCAAACGTGCCAAGCAAAAGAAGACTAATTGATGTAGCTAAATAAGCTTGCCCATGATGATTCTCTGCCAAAGGCAAATATGCTGCTACATGATAGCCAAGTATCATTAAAACAAGTGCTATAAACACTGAATAGTGAGAAGAAAAAACCCTCTTAATTTTTCTTTTAGCCATCTCACCTCTGGAAACCCTAAACAAAATAGCCGGAATAAGAAGAGTTTTAATCAAAAAAGTCAAACAGGCAGCAAGAAGAACATGCCCTATACCTGTCTCCAGCCAGATCATTGTGGCAATAATAGCTAGAATACAAGATTGCAGAGCAATAATCACTACAGCATCTACGACTTTATTTATTCTAAATAACATCAAAGTACTAAGCAAAAGTACTATCGCAAAAAATGCATCCATTATTTTTCTCCTTACTTAACCACCGTAATTATTATTGCCAGAATGGAAAGAAGCATAGAAGACGCTAAAAGTCTAGGCACTTGAAACAATCTCATCTTAGCATACATTGTCTCTATCACCGCAAAAAACACACCTAGACAAACCAGCTTTAAGATAAAAACAACAAGCCCCAAACCCAAACTAACAATATCATTTGCTACAGCCGACATCCCCCAAGGGAAAAACAGACTTATAAAAATACTGAAAATAAGTAATTGTTTTATTTGAGATGCCCACATCATCAAGCCTAAATAACGACCGGAATACTCTAAAAGCATACCTTCATGAATCATAGTCAACTCTAAATGAGTATCAGGATTATCAACAGGTATTCTGCCTGTTTCCGTAATTATAACAATAACCATGGCAATAAAAGCCAAAAAGTAAGTTGGCTGTAATACTAAACCAGGAGCACTATTTATAGCAGTAGCTGCTACATAAAGCTTAGTTGTCCCTATTTGCAAAAGTATAGCTAAAGCTGATAGAAGAAGTGCCGGTTCTAATATTGCAGATAACATTATTTCTCTGCTTGAACCCATACCGCCAAAAGAACTTCCTGCATCAAGTGCAGTAAGTGCGGTGAAAAATCTGCTTAAAGCAAAAAGATAAATAACCAATATTAAATCACTGGCAAATCCCAACGGAGCAGACAAAGTAATCATCGGAATCATCAAACTTATTACCAGAACAATAGTAAAACAAATATACGGCGTTACTCTTGTAAACCAAGATGCATGATCTGAAATAACCGCATCTTTCTTAAAATATTTTATTAAATCACGATAAGGCTGAAAAATGCTGGGTCCAACCCTATTTTGCATCTTAGCTTTGGCATTTTTTATAATCCCTTGAATAAAAGGAGCCAGTAAGACGCATAAAATCACTTGTGTTAAAGCCAACAATATTTTTTCTAACATCTAACTCCTCCTACTCTAAAAACAAAAGAGCAATAATTAAGGCACAAACCATATAAGCCAAATAGCTTTGCAAATTGCCGCTTTGAATCATTTTTATTTTTTGAGATAAAGTAACTGCTAAATCAATCATAGGTTTATATATCTTATCTTCTAAGCCAATATCTACTTCGATGTTGGCTTTAATTTGTTTAGGATAATATTCATACTTTTGTTTAACCTGAACCTTACTTTCCAGACCAATGATTTTCTTAAATACAACCATAACAGAATGAGAATAAGAAGTACCGTTATACTCCATCAAATCATTCAAAGGTGTACCGCAATTCCAAGTTTCATCAATTACATATCTACTTTTGCCAAAATACCAAGTAATTGCTGCTAATGCTATCAAAATAATAACTATAAAAGCAAATGTAGCAATACCTACTGAAATCCCTTCGCCTCCTACAAAAGGTATATAGAACAACATATTGCTTTTTATCTCAGTAAGAAAATATTGTTTACTTAAAGGCGAAGTAAGGGCAAGAACAGCTTGTGGCATAAAGCCAAAGACAATTATAAATACACCTACAAAAGCCATACCCAATTGCATTGCCAAAGGAACTTCCTTAGCTTCTTCTGCCAATTTTGAACGAGGCATAGCTAAAAAAGCAGTACCAAACTGTTTAATAAGTGCTGCAAGAGCAAAAGCTCCTACCAAAGCAAGTATTGCCACAGCTAAACAACCCATCACCTTAAGCCAGGCGCTGGACAAATCAAAACTTACATGAAGCAAAGACTGCAATATAGCCCATTCGCTTATAAACCCGCTGAGTGGTGGTAAAGAAGCCATAGACATACCGCCTATTAAAAATAAAATAGCCGTTTTTGGCATCTTCTTAATCAAACCGCCAAGTAAATTTATATCTTTGGTATGAGTTGCATACAAAACAGAGCCTGCACTCATAAACAGCAAACTTTTAAACAAAGCATGACTCATAACATGAAACAGCAATGCAGTAACAGCAAGAGCTCCCAAAAAGATTTGTCCCTCTGCTTTAAAGATAAGAGCAGTACCTAAAATCACGAAAATCAAACCCATATTTTCAGAACTGCTGTAAGCTAAAAATCGTTTCATATCATTTTCAGCCAAAGCCAAAACAATCCCTATAAAAGCTGAAGCAAGTCCTATTACTATAAGAAGTACACCCCACCAAACAGGACCTCCGCCCAGAAAATCAAAACTCATTCTAAACAAACCATAAATAGCTGTTTTAAGCATAACAGCAGACATCAAAGCAGATATATTGCTTGGAGCAGCCGGATGTGCCCTAGGCAGCCAAACATGCAACGGAAGTATCCCTGCTTTTGTACCAAAACCAATTATACTCATAACAAATATAATATCTTTTGTTGTTTGAGGTATAGCAGAGCCAAGAGCAGTAAAATCCGAAAAACTTAAACTTCCTGTATATAAAAACAAAGTTAAAAATGACAAAGTAAGAAAAACCGTGCCTAAATGAGTCATCACAACATAAATATAACCGGCAGATCTTACCTCTTTCTTCTCATGATCATACATTACCAAAAGAAAAGACACCAAAGACATAAGTTCCCATGATAACAAAAACGAAAAAACACTTGTAGAAGTAACAACCGCTATCATAGACAACATAAATATATTCATTAAACCGCTAAGCCAAGCGATATTCTTTCTGCCCTGGTATTCTCCGACATAGCCAATAGAATAAATAGTAACAGCAATCCCTATCAGAGAAATTACCAACACAAAGTAAGCAGATAAATTATCCATCGCTAAAACAAGCGGAAAACTTTCTACTATACTCCATAAATACAAACTAATTTTACTTGTCTTTAATAAAACACCTAATGACGAAACCACACCCAAAACACTTCCTGCAAAAGCACAAAAAATCGCAAAAAAGTGTGCCAACCTCTCTGATTTATAACTTAAAAAAGTAGCTAGACCACCTATTAAAAAGAAAATCAGACAACTGGCAAAAATCGATGTTTGCAAATCAACCGTCTCCATTGCTATGTAATATCCCCCAAAATTCAAACTATTGAATATCTAATTATTTAAACATACGAAAATATCTAGGATTTGTCAATGGATATAAAAGGATTTTAATAAATTTCATTCCTGTTTCTCAATAAAAATACAAAAAAACGACATACTCTCAAAATAGAGAGTGTCGCTTCCATTTGTAATTTAAAAATATATAACTAAATTAAATTTTTTTAAGAAAACAATTCACAATTACCTAATACTTAAACGGTATTAACTTTGGTAGTTCACTGCAACTTTCTTTTTCTGCTTTCTGCCAACTACTTGTTTGCTCAGGTTCAATCAAGATAGATTGCCCAATAAACATCTTAAAACTTAGAATAACCAAACTAACAGCAGGAATATTGAACTCATGAAATCTGCCAATTTGTACCCCAAAATTAAAAAATTCCCCCAAATATTTCATGGAACAATTTATTTCATCCATATATATTTCTTTTGCTTTAGTATCTGTGTACATTCGGGAAAAAATTATAAATAAGGTTAAAACCATATTTTCAATAACTTCCTCTGAAAACAGATAATTTACAGTAGCAAAAACTTCTTCTTTTGTTCCACTCCTAATGATAGGTTCATATTGGTCTTTTTCCAGCCTGGTGTCATGACGATGTTCAAGATAAAAATTATAACAATCATCTAAAATTTCTTCTTTACTACCATAATGATAATAAATTGAAGATGTTTTTATGCCAACCACATCTGCTATATTCCTTATAGAAACATTCTCATAACCATTTGCAGCAAATAAACGCAAAGCCGTATTAAAAATTTGTGTTTTTGTATCAGAATCATTTACATCCATTAATTTAATTATCCCATATTCATATTATTTTCCTCTGACCACATATTACTCTACCCCTAATTTAAATATTAGCTTTAAAAATGATATTTATTTAACAAAACAAAAGGCTAGACTTCTTCCTGATTTTCATCAGAATCCTGACTGCCTTGTAAGAGTGACGCAGTTAAAATTTTTTTCATATTTCTATACAGTTCTTTAGAATCAATCGGAGGGTTTGCGCCTGCCCATTGATGTATGCTTATGTCATTTCCGACCATAACACAAAACATAAAAATCGTAGCTATTGTTTTGGTATCTGAAGGAGGAATTATCCCTTTTTCTATCAGCCTGTCAAAATCAGCTTTCATAAGTCTTATGCTGTGTTCATACAAAAGTTCAAAAACTCGTCTGCGGGCAACTTCGTTATTATGCTGTTCTTTGATTGCCAGTGAAATACCAAGACAAGCCGGAGGATTAAGCATTTCCAAAAATTCTTTATTAAACATATTATCCATGAGTTCTTCCAAAGATTCCACCTTGGAATTAACATTTGACAGCCAATCAAAATAAAGTCTATATCCTTCCTCAAAACGTGATAAAACATCCTCTAATAAAGCTTCTTTGCTTTCATAGTAATAATAAATAGAACTCATTTTTATTCCTACTGCCTTGGCAATATCTCTCATAGATACAGCATCAAAGCCTTTTAAGGCAAAATGCTCAGAAGCTATGTCTAAAATCTTGTTTCTTGTTTCACTGTCATAACCCAAACTAGGAATTTCTCTCACCGACATTACCTTTTCTCCTTATTTCAACATTTTTTTATTAAAAATATATTTAGAAATATATTTTTAATAAAAAAATAAGCAAATATTTCCCAAATATAGTTTGTATTAACTTAAGTATATCTATGTTCTCCTAACATGTCAATAAATACATCTAACATTTGTTAGAATTTTCTTGACTAACTATCGATAGGTTGGTATAATATATACACATCTCTATCGAGCGATAGTTAGTATTGAATTTAATTCACCCACACTACACACTAAACCACAATACTATACAAGGAGGATTCTATATGCAACAAAAAGAATGCATCGCAATGATCCTCGCAGGTGGAAGAGGAGAGCGACTAGGAGCACTAACCCGCCATATTGCAAAACCTATAGTACATTTTGGCAGCAAATATCGGATTATTGATTTTACTTTAAGCAACTGTACATACTCTAACATCGACTCACTGGGAATATTGACCCAATATAACTCTATGGCTCTGCATGATTATATCACCAATGGACAAGCTCCAAACTTTACGGGGCTAAACAGCAATGTTTTCATGTTGCCATCCTCCAGATGCAGAAATATTTATACAGGCACTGCCAATGCAGTCTATCAGAACTTTGACTTTATCAGCAAATTCAACCCAGAACATGTATTGATATTATCTGCTGACCATATCTATAAGATGGATTATAGAGAAATGCTCGAGTTTCACAAAAAAACAAACGCTGATATAACGATTTCTGTCACTTCTGTACCATGGGAAGAAGCGTCACGATTCGGTATTATGAGCATAAATAAAGATAAAAAAATTATTGAATTTGAAGAAAAACCTAAACAACCAAAAAGCAACCTGGCTTCTATGGGTATATATATTTTTAAATGGAGCAGTTTAAAAAGATATCTTTCTTTTGACCAAAACAACAGCAAATCAGAACATGATTTTGGCAAAAATATAATACCTGCTGTAATATCTGCCAAACAAAATGTATATGCCTACGAATTTGAAGGTTATTGGCGAGATGTAGGTACAATACAAAATTTGTGGGAAACTAACATGGATTTACTCAAAGATATCCCTCCTATAAATTTAAACAACAACCACTGGAAAATACTCACACAAACACAACACCATGCACCATGTTACATCTCGGCTATGGCAGAAGTTAAGCGTAGCCTTATTGCTGACGGCTGTAACGTATATGGCAAAATAAGCAATTCTATCTTATTTCATTCTGTAACTGTAGAAAAAGATGCAGAAATAATAGACTCCATACTATTGCCAGGTGTTGTTATTGGCAAAGGTGCCAAAATATATAAATCAATTATTGGAGAAAACGCATTTGTAGGAACAAACGCAGAAATTGGAACAGAAAAAGGCATCAGTGCTTTTTTAGACAGCAGAATATGCACAAAAGATATTTCTTTAATAGGTCCTGGCATTTGCATTGCTAACGACATGAAAATTATGAGAAATTCGCATATCAGAAAAGAAGTATTTTTGAGAGACTATCTTCACATGCCTCCCATCCCTCAGATTCCTGATTCTGAAATGATTTATGCCTAAAAAAAAAGACAAATGATAAGCACACGGCTTATGACATTCATCTTTATATCGAGAATATTCTAAGTTACTATAGCACATAAATTCCTGCCACCCCTTACAAGGTAATTTACGCTCTATCCTATTCTCTTAAAATGCAGCAACATTCTTCGCACCATGAGCCGTGTGCCTATCATTTGTCTAAATAAAATAAACTTTTAGGAAGTCTGTCCGTGTAATTCCACTTGACGGACTTCTTTAATCTTATTATCCTTGTCTACCATAACAACTGTAGGCGAAAAGCTTTTAGCTTCTTCAGTTGTCATTATACCGTACGTAATAATAATAACAACATCACCAGGCTGAACAAGTCTGGCAGCAGCACCATTAAGACAAATCACACCAGAACCACGTTCACCTCTAATAGTATACGTCTCCAAACGATTACCATTGTTGTTATTAACAACTTGTACCTTTTCGTTAGGAAGTATATTAGCTGCATCCAATAAATCCTCATCAATTGTTATACTTCCCATATAATTTAAATTCGCCTCTGTAACTGTCGCACAATGAATCTTAGATTTAAAACTAGTAATAAACATTAGTTTGCCTCCAAAACAATATTATCGATAAGACGAGTCGTTCCTACTTTTACCGCCACTGCCAAAAGAGCAATATCTTTTATTTCATCAATCTCTTCTAAACTCGGGCAATCATAAATCTCTACATAATCTATCTCAGCAAGCTTTTCTTTCGTGATTTCATTTACAACCATTTCTTTTAACTTCTTAATTTCCCTCTCGCCATTTTTTACAGCATCTTCTGCTAAATTGAGGCTGCGAGGTATAACTAAAGCGGCTTTTCTTTCTTCATCAGAAAGATATTGGTTACGAGAACTAAGGGCAAGTCCGTCTTCATCACGAACTGTATAGCCCACACAAATCTTAACATCAAAATTTAAATCATTGGCAAATTTCTCAATAACAAGCGCCTGCTGGGCGTCTTTTTGACCAAAGTAAGCATAATTTGGTTTCACAATATTGAAAAGTTTGCTTACAACAGTAGCTACTCCTTGAAAATGACCTGGTCTGGAAACACCACACATTTTTTCAGTAATACCACTAACATTAACAAAAGTAGAAAATCCATCTGGATACATTTCACTGGCTTCAGGAGCAAATACCACTGTACCGCCGGCTGAATCTGCTTTAGAACAATCCTCATGCAAATCCCGCGGATATTTATCAAGATCTTCATTTGGACCAAACTGAGTCGGATTCACAAAAACACTTACAACTACCAAATGACACATTTCTTTTGCCATTTTAATCAAACTCAAATGTCCTTCATGCAAAGCACCCATTGTAGGAACAAGACCAATAACCCTTTCTTTGGATTTTGCCTGTTCTATCAATTCTCTCATTTCATCAATTGTTTTTATTAATCTAATCGCCATTTTTCTCCACTTTCACTTAATATAATTTTTCTAAAACATCGTCAGACATTTTAAAACTATTTTCTTCACCAGGAAAAGTTCTTGCCACAACTTCTGTCATATAAGAAGTTACTGCTTCACTGATAATTTTATTTAAATCAACATATTTTTTAGCAAGTTTAGGAGTAAAATCAGCATCCATTCCTAAAATATCATTTATAACTATTACTTGTCCGTCACAACCATTACCTGCACCAATACCGATAGTAGGAATCTTTAAGCTTTTTGATACTTTGTCAGCCAATTTACTTGGCACACATTCCAGAACTATAGAAAACATACCTGCTTCTTCCAGCATTTTTGCGTCATTTATAAGTTTTTGAGCAGTTTGTTCATCTTTGCCCTGAACCTTAAAACCACCCAATTGATGAACTGACTGAGGAGTTAACCCCAAATGCCCCATAACAGGAATTCCTGCACTGACTATAGCTTTCACCACAGGTACAATTTCCTCGCCGCCCTCAATCTTAACCGCCTGGGCACCGCCTTCTTTAAGAAGTCTGCCAGCATTTCGCACTCCGTCAGCAATACTGGTCTCATAAGACATAAAAGGCAAATCAGTAATTATCATAGCTCTTTTAGCAGCACGACAAACTGCTTTAGTATGATGAATCATATCTTCCATTGTTACAGGTAAAGTAGAATCATATCCAAGCACCACATTGCCTAATGAATCACCTATTAAAATTGCGTCCATACCACATCTGTCTATAATCTTTGCCATAGCATAATCATAAGCAGTAATCACAGTAATAGGTACATTTTCTTCTTTTCTTTTTAAGAAAACACTTTTTGTTATTCTACTATTCATTAAAATCCCCTTCTATTTTTAAAGTTTTTTCTAATTCTTTTTTTTCTTCTATTGTTATTGTTCTATTTTTTTCAGCTATTTTCAAAGCATAACTACCCAGACTTTGATACAACTTCATTTCATCATAGCTGTTGTTTTCTCTCATTTTATTAACATGTTCCAAAACTGTTTGGTTATCACCTCTGGAAATAGGACCTGTCAGAGCCTTGTCCACTCCCAGTTTTGCTATATTCTCAAGTGTTCCTTTATATAAAGGCAAAAGAGCTTCAGTCGCTTCTTTAGAAGTTAAGTTACAACAAGAAAGTATCTGACTTGCCGCACTAGCAAGTGCAACAGTATAATTTGAAGCAAAACAAGCGGCAGCATGATATAAGGCCCTGTTCTCCGGATCAATAAAAATTGTTTTTCCACCTAAAACTTCCACAATTTTCTTTGCCAGCTCCACAGCCTCCACGCTGCCGTCAATAGCATAATAAATATTTATAAGATCTTCTTTAGTAACATCTTTATGGGCAAACGAATGAAGCGGATGAAAGGATGCTATATATGCACCACATTCCTCTGCATCTTTTAAAACCTCGGCACTCATCGCGCCACATGTATGAAAGACAAATTGATTTTTTCTAAAACCACCATTTTCAGCAATTTGTCTGCAAGTATTAACAATAGCGTTATCTGTTGTTGTTAAAAAAACTATATCAGCCTTTTTAGTTATTTCAGACAAATCTGTTGAATAAATACTTCGAACTCTCTCAGCCAGCTCTTTTGCAGATGTTTCAGTTTTGCTTCCAATGCCGGCAACTTTAAAACCATTTTCGAAAAAAACTCTTGCCAGAGCATTTCCTACTTTGCCTGCACCGATGATAGCAATACCAGAGTTAAGCAAGGCTGCACCTCCGTTTTTCCGTATAAATTAAAATGCCTTCCAAACATTGTCTGGAAGGCAGAAAAATACACTAAAATATTATCTACCGTCTCAGTCAACATTGATCTAAGCGGAATATATCATTTTAATTTTTTCAAAATCATTGGTTAAATAAAGTATGATGTCATATGACTATCATCTTGTCTAACACAATAATAATAACATAAAGTATTATTTCAACGCAAGTCGTTTTTTTCCACTTTTTGTATTAAGTATTAAAAACTCAGAAATTGGTAAATTCAGCCGACCATACAACTTCTTTTAAGATAATACAAAATATATCTTTTCTTTGCTCATTGACATACTATACATAGCCAAATTAACAGTTCCTGATTGAGCTTGTTAATTAATCACACTTAATATCATTTTCCCTACACAAATTCCCAAAAAATAAAACAGTTTCTTCTTTAACATACATTTATCTCCCCTCTGCACAAAAGAGGTACAGGTAAATATTCGCAGACATGAGGTGAAATTATGAATATATCTTTTTGTTGTGTAATAGGGCATAGAAAAATTGATATAACCAAAAGAAGCTATGTGAAAGCTGAATTAAAACAAGAAATCAAAAAAGCTATCCAGGACGGCTATACAAATTTTATCTCTGGTTTCTCACCAGGGACAGATTTGATGTTTGCAGATATTATTGTGGAATTGCAAAGAAAATATCCTATCAACCTAATTGCGTATATTCCATATGTCAACATTATGAAAACAAAAAACAGAACCTTTCAAAACCTTATTTATAAATGCAACAGTATAAAAATTTATTCAGAATATTATGCACCGTTTTGCTTTATCAGAAGAAGCCAGTTAATGGTTCAAAATTCAAGAAGAGTAATAGCAGTCTACGACGGTAGACAAAAAGGCGGCACCATCAACACAATCAATTACGCCCGAAAATTAGGCAGAGATTTAAAGATTATAGAGATTTGACTTTGCGGGCAAAAAAATGAACATAATAATCATTTAGACTATTATGTTCATTTTTTCGATCTATTTTTCCAAAAGACTTATCAAATAAAAAATACCAACAATCACTACTATTGTCCCACAAATAAAGAATGTCTTTATTTGTTTTTTTAACGATTTAATATCTATATCACCATCAGCCTCAAAATCATCAAAATCAGATGGTTTATGAAGCAAAGCACTTGATCCTATCATTCCAACCATTATTTCGCGTGCCTCAGCAACCAAATGGGGCGGAACATAAATTTCCTTGCCATATTTAGAAAAACCCATATACACAGAAAGATATTGCCCGGCTCCACTGCTTTTCATCATTGCTGGAATCCCCTCTTTTTGCAGAACTTCCATCAGCATGCTGACCTCTATATCATCAAAAATTTCGCAAAGCAATACAGGTTCTGTATCTGCTGTTATATCAAAAGCAGGCAATGGCTCCAGTATTTCAACAAGCACCTCGCCACAATCTACACACTCTGTAAACTCCTGACGATATTCCACACGACATGTCGGGCAAAACGGCATATAAATCGCTCCTTTACACATAAAGTACGACTTATAACCTAAACTTCGCCAAAATACCGCTATTTCCTTTTAACAAAAAAACTCATACAACCAAACTAAAAATCCTTATGAGAAAATTTACCATACGGGTTTCTTTTCAGTGCTCTTTTAGCCCATCCAACAATCTCTTCCTTTTGATCTTCAATTCATCTTCGTCTATCTTAACCAGAATTCCGCAAGCACATAAACCTATTTCATTAAGTTCTATTTCATTTAATGTACAAGCTTCTTTACTCCAATAAATACAATAATCATTTTCACAAATTACTCTAACCATTATATTCTCCTAAGTATCCCAAATATTAATGCTCATCTTAAAAAAACTTGTTTCCCTAAAATAATTATATGACAAATTGTCATGATAGTCAATATGTCATTCGGTCATAATAAACTTAGGTGATATTATGAAGAATATTAAAAAATTACGTCTTGAACAAAATCTTACACAATTAGCACTTCAAATGAAAACAGGAATAGATCAAGCTCTAATATCAAAGTATGAAAACGGCGAACGCATCCCAACTATAGAGAATTTATTAATTTTAGCAAATTATTTCAAAACCAGTTTGGACTATCTCATGGATAGAACTGATGAAAGAAAACCTTACCAACCAAAATAAAATAATTATAAAAAAACAGACACTTTTTTGTGTCTATTTTTTTATTTCATTGCTGTCTGCCAGTATATTGTTATAACTCGTTATCCTCAAACACTAATTTTTACTTCCCGCAGGAAGTCTACGAATTTTATCAACCTAATGCCATACTCTTCACAGACGTTGGGGATTTTCACAGGTTGTCCATCGCCCGCTTTTGTTTCGTCCGAAACAAGGGTACAGTCCTTTTGCTTTGCCAATGCAATAACAAAGGGGTCTGCATTATTAGATTTTCTAGTTCCCGTCACCAATCCTGGATATTTTCGCAAAATATCACGCACTATCAATTGCACATCTACTCCGCTCGTCACAAATGCTGCACTCCTAATCTTAACCCAATTAACCAAGTCATCATTACCTATAGATATTTCGTCAAGTACCTCGCCGCAAGAAATAACAATACCGCTATCAATAGTGTTGGCCATTTTTGTCCATAGACTACCAAACACATCAAGTGGATGACGCCTCTGCATATTGATGAAAACATTAGTGTCTAGAACATATTTTGCATTGCTCAAGAGAAGCACCACCTTTCCACCTTATCGAAATGCTGCACACGCAATCCCGATAAAAATTGAGATGCATCCCTCGGAGTGATAACCTCTTGAGTATAGGCATTCATAACGGTTTGGGCATAAAGTTTTCCTACTTGCGAACATATATTTGTACTTGGCGGCAAAAAGCCTCTTTTTTTGCTTTTTTGATTGCGTTGATATTGCTCGTACTCATTGTTGTATTGAGATAGTTTAGCATTATAAAAATCAAAAGTTATTTTACCAAGAGTAAGCAAACGCCCAATAATAACTTCACGGCTTACAGAAAATTTTCTAGCTGTTTTTCGGATGAAAACATCATCCAAATTGGATTGAGCAATCTTATTCCAGTGGCTATCATTCATTAAAGTATCTTGTGGCACAAGGGCTTCGGCAGCAATTCGATTGCACCTAATCTCAATTTCAAATTGGCTCTGATGTTCTATGCTAAAAGTGTCACAAATCCCCGGTGTTCTTGTCAGAATATGTACAAATTCGTGTAGCAAAGTAAATATCCTTGCATTGTATTCATCTTTTCGGTTCACAACTATAATCGGAAAAACTGGATCATAAACAGACATTCCACGCATAATACTCTTATCAATATTGCCGGCCTGAAAGACAAGAATACCAATCGAAGACAATGCTTCCCTATAGTAATTAAATGCCTCGTTACTGTCTTTAAATTTCTGCTGTTTTGTATAAGTGATTCCAAGTAATTGTCTTATTGTTTCAGCAATAGTAATATCTCTCACAGTTTCAGCATCCATGTACTCTTCAAAGCGAGGAAGCGGTGTATCCATTTCTGCATACAATTCTATCATCGCATCACGGCGCATGGAAATATCAATAAGTAGGTAATTAAGTTCTATAGAGTAATCAGACATTGCTTGATTGGCAAATGTCCTATAATCAGCATTTTTAGGAAGTTTAAATTTTTGAGGAGGGGTATCCAAAAAAAGCCAGGCATATGCTACCCTGACTTTTTGTGCAAACTTTTTAGCTTGATTTATGGTGGGTAACTGCTCTCCCGATTCCCAGCTTTGGTATTGTTCAACTGTTACACCAATGGCCTTTGCCACCAGCTCAACAGGCATACTTATTCGCTCTCGTGCCCAAATAAGAAGCTCTGGCGTTATTAGCGCATCGTTCCTTGGCATATTACCCAACCCCCTTCCTCCTTTTTTATGTGAATTTTGTCTGCAGTTTTATATGGTTTTGCCAAATACTTCTAATGCGTTTTTTAAAAATCAAAGAACCTACTCAAAGTAAATATATTAACCTCTCGATTCAACTTCCCTAAAGCATCTGTAAGAGGTATCTGTTTCGGACATGCCTCTACACAGTTCTGCGCATTACCGCAAGAAGCTATACCACCTTTATCTTTGAGAGCCTCTAGCCTATCAGCTTTTTGCATGTTACCTATAGGATGAGTATTAAAAAGTTTAACCTGAGCAATTGGAGCAGGTCCAATAAAATCAGAATCCTTACTGAAATTCGGACAAACTTCCAAACAACAACCACAAGTCATACATTTGGAAATAGGATAAACTTCTTCTTGTTTATGACGAGGAAGTCTAGGACCTCTGCCAACATCAAAAGAACCATCTATTTCTACCCAAGCTTTAAGTCTCTTTAAAGCTTCAAACATCTTAGACCTGTCAACAATTAAATCTCTCATTACAGGAAATTTAGTCAAAGGCTCTAATCTAATCGGCTGTTCTAAATCAGCTATCAAAGCAGAACATGCCTGACGCGCTTTACCATTTATACGCATTGTACAAGCACCGCAAACTTCTTCCAAACAATTGCAGTCCCAAGCAACAGGATTAACCATTTGACCGTCTTTAGTAACAGGATTTTTCTTTATTTCCATCAAAGCTGTAACAACATTCATATTTTTAGTCACAGGAACTAAAAACTCTTGAGTATATGGCTTAGAATCAGGAGAGTCCTGACGTTTTATAATAAGATGAATCACTTATTTACCCTCCTTTTTGTTAACATTCACATCATAACGACGTTCTCTTGGCGCCAGAAGCGAAGTATCAACTTCTTCATAACTAAGCACAGGTCCATCAGGAGTATACTGAGCTTTAGTTGTTTTAAGCCAGTTTTCATCATCACGATTAGGAAAATCAGGTTTATAATGTGAACCTCTGCTCTCATTTCTAGCAAGAGCACCCACTGTAATAACTCTGGCAAGTTTCATCATATCTTTTAAATTTCTAATAAACATGGCATTTTGGTTAGCATATTTAGAATTATCGTTAAGCTTAATGCGGCTCCAGCGTTCTTCTAAATCCATTAACTTATTGTCAGTTTCTTTTAATTTATCATTATATCTTTCAATAGTAACATGTTCTGTCATAAAATCGCCCATTTCTCTGTGAATAACATGAGGATTCTCAGAACCGTCCATCTTAGTAATTTTTCTGAAAGCTTCAATTTCTTTTTGTTTATATTCTTCTATAGTGCTTTCTTTTAAATATCTTCTTTCACTTAAACCATTAACAAAATTAACAGCATTAGGACCTGCAACCATACCACTATAAGTAGCAGACATCAAGGAATTACCGCCTAAACGATTAGCTCCATGATACATATAATCACATTCCCCAGCAGCAAAAAGCCCCGGAATATTTGTCATATGATTGTAATCAGTCCAAAGACCGCCCATACTATAATGCATTGAAGGGAAGATTCTCATTGGAATCTTACGAGGATCCTCACCAATGAATTTTTCATAAATCTCTATTATACCGCCAAGTTTGCGATCAAGTTCTTTAGGATCAAGATGAGTTAAATCAAGATAAACCACATCTTCGCCGTTAATTTTATAGCCCAGTTCATTACAAACCTTAAAAATAGCTCTGGCTGCAACGTCACGAGGAACTAAATTGCCATATGCAGGATACCATTCCTCTAAGAAATACCAAGGCTGACCATCTCTATAAGTCCAAATCCTGCCGCCGTCACCACGAGCAGATTCACTCATCAAACGACGTTTATCTTCGCCAGGAAGAGCAGTTGGATGAATTTGAATAAACTCTCCGTTAGCAAAATAAGCACCTTGCTGATAAACAATAGAAGCAGCAGTACCAGTACTTGTCATGCCATTTGTACTTCTGCCATAAATCATACCTAAACCACCTGTAGCCAAAATTACAGCATCTGCCTGAAAAGCTTCAATTTCCATAGTTAAGATATTTTGAGCTACAATACCGCGGCAATAACCATTATCATCTAAAATAGCAGATAAAAACTCCCAGCCTTCACGTTTCTTAACCAAACCCTGAACTTCATATCTTCTGACTTGTTCATCTAAAGTATTTAAAAGCTGTTGTCCTGTAGTTGCTGAAGAAAACGCTGTTCTTCTATGTTTAGTTCCGCCAAAAGGTCTTAAATCTAAAAGCCCTTCTTGAGTACGAGTAAACATCATGCCCATTCTATCCAGAGCATAAATAATCTTAGGAGCAGCTTCACACATAGCCTTTACAGGAGGTTGATTCGCTAAAAAGTCTCCTCCAAAAACAGTATCTATAAAATGTTGTTCAGTTGAATCATTCTCGCCTTTAGTATTAAGCGCACCGTTAATCCCGCCTTGTGCACAACCTGTATGAGAACGTTTAACAGGAACAAGAGAAAACAGTTCTACTTCTTGTTTCATCTCTGCGATCCGAAGCGAAGCCATCAGCCCAGCTGCACCGCCGCCTACAACAATGATTTTCATCAGATTCCCCCCTTAAACATTACTACTGCAACAATACCTAAAGCAGCAAGTAACACACCTAAACTCAAACATAAAACCTGGCTAATTGTTTGAGATTTTTCCCCAGTAGTAATACCCCAAGTAATTAAAAAGCCCCATAAACCATTACAGAAATGGAATACTACTGCCAAATAACCAATTATATGAATTATAAAATAACAGGGGTCTGACATAATTTGAGTCAACTGTTCAAAAGTATTAACAGAACCTAGTCCTGCTCCGCCAAAACGAAGTGCCCATACATGCCAAATAATAAATACAAAAGCAATGTATGCTGTAATCCTTTGCAAGAAAAACGTCCAATTTCTAAAATAACTATATGTAAAAACATTATTTTTACTAAGCAGCGCTACATACAATCCATATCCAGCATGAAATATCAGCGGAATAGCAATAAAGAATATCTCAATAAACCCTTTTACAGGTATATTTCCAAAAAACTCTGTTGCCGCATTAAAATAAGCTGCTCCAAAAATCGCTAAAGAAATCGTAAAGATATGTTCCAATAAAAAAAGTCCTACAGGTATGACTCCAGTCAGCGAGTGAAGTCTTCTCAAAAGAAAATCACCTTGGCTCAAAATGTTCCCCTCCACTATTAAAAAATATGTACAAATACAAGTATCTTATAATTATAGTATATAGCCTGTTTCATAGTCAATTAAATTAATAATTTCACTAAAGTCTCCAAAAAGACAAAACTAATTTTCATCCCCTTAAAAAAAACCAAAAAACAAGCGAGTTCTTGGCGAAGCCCAAGAACAGCCCGTAAAAATCAGCCACCAAGCCAAAAACCACAAAAAAATATCCAGATACAAGAACCCTTTCAACCCTTTAAACAAACTCCCCAAAACAAGCGAGTTCTTGGCAAAGCTCAAGAACAGCCCGTAAAAATCAGCCACCAAGCCAAAAACACACGAGAAGTGTCCAGATACAAGGCGGATTAAAAAATCCAGGACAGGCGCGTACTTGAGTACGTAACTGGTCTGGATTTTTTAACCAACGCAGTAGATGGATGCTTATCGTGTGTTTTTTATCTACGGTTATCAATGACCCTTTTGGCTTTACCTTCACTCCGTTCAATACTTTGAGGTTCAACAAGCTTAACAATAGCTTTTACCCCAAGCACACCTTTAAGTCGCTCTTTAATCTCTGCTTCCAACTTAATCAACCTAGTCTGACTCTCTAAAAACAACTCTTCTGTCATCTCAACCCTAACAGTCAAAATATCAAGATTATTTATTCTATCTACTACAAGCTGATAATGAGGTGCCAGAATTCCCATACCTAAAAGAACACTTTCCACTTGAGACGGGAACATATTTACACCACGAATAATAAGCATATCATCAGATCTTGCCATTACCCTTTTCATCTTCAAAGTAGTCCTGCCACAAGGGCATTTATCTCTATAAAGTCTAGTTAAATCTCTAGTTCTATAACGGATCATAGGCATAGCTTCTTTTGTTAAAGTAGTTATTACAAGCTCGCCCTCCTCGCCTTCTGGCAGAACCTCGCCAGTCTCAGGATCTATTACCTCTAAATAAAAATGATCTTCCTGAATATGAAGCCCATTTTGCTCTGGACAATCACAAGAAACACCAGGTCCTATAATCTCACTTAAGCCATAAATATCATATGTCTTAACCTTATATTGTCTTTCCAGTTCTCTTCTCATATCTTCTGACCAAGCCTCTGCCCCGCAGAAAACAGACTGTATATTCAACTCATCTATACTAATACCTTCTGCATCCATAGTCTCTCTTAGGAAAAGAGCATAAGAAGGAGTAGCAATAAAATGTGTTGTGCCAAAATCTTTCATAAGCATAATCTGTCTGGCAGTATTACCTGTAGAAGACGGAATAATAGTTGCACCAATCTTTTCAGCAGCAGACTGCATACCAAGACCACCTGTAAAAAGGCCGTATTTAACAGTCACCTGAAAAATCGACTCTTCACAAAGCCCTCCTGCCGCAAGCGAACGAGCAAGAACCTCTGCCCAAATATCAAGATCATGTGCAGTATAAGCTACTGCTGTAGGTCTGCCGGTAGTTCCGCTTGAAGTATGAAACCTTGATAACTTCTTAATCGGCACAGCCAACATCCCATGCGGATATCTTTCTCTCATATTTTGTTTCGTAATAAAAGGCAGTTTACTAATATCAGCCTTAGATTTAATATCTTGTGGTGATATTTTATGTTCCTTCAAAAGCTCATTATAAAAAGGAACATTCTCATAAGTATATTTTACAACCTTAAGTAATCTTTCTTCCTGCAAAGACTCCATCTTAGAAGGATCCATAGTCTCATATTTATTCCAAATCACGATTTTGCCTCCTCAACCATTAATTTTTATATATAAAAGCTATCCAAATCAGCTCCACCATCGCCACTTAACTGACCCAATATTCATATAAAATAACTCCTTTTTAAAGACTTTACCTATCACCCAGCCAAAAACGCATTAGAAGTATGTAGATGCATGCTTACCATGCGATTCAAACTAAAAAAACCTCAATCCCAAAAACTTTTAAGGGACGAGGTTAAACTCGCGGTGCCACCCTGGTTGACCAAAATTAATTGATCCGGCTCAATAAAGTACGGAATCTTAAACAAGACTCGATACTCATTTCTAAAATAACGGCAGAAAATCCCGGCAGCGCCTACCCCTTTTCAGGCTCAGACTGCATCTCACAGACCCATTCAATATACCAAGTAATACTGATCTTACACTACCATCAGCTCGCTGAAATCCTTTTTGTATATTTACTATCTCTGATCATTGATTTTAAGATATAAATTACACTTAGTATATCAATCATAACTTGTCATTGTCAACACATTAATCTTTAATTATTTAATATAAAAAGACGGTCTGATAACCGTCTTGATTATTTATAATCTACTCATCCTCATCATCACTATACTCGCTTTGACGTCCATAACCATAATTTTGACCTTGATTGTAATTATAATTACCGCCAAACTGAGAACCAAAACCATCAAAAATATTTGCAGCAACCAACTCTGTACTTCCTATAAAATTATGACTATGTCCCGCATTAGTACCGGTAACTCCTGAAAAATAATGAACATGACTGCCATCAGGCATTTGAAAAGCAATATCTGTTAGAATATCGTAAGAATGCCAGTGTCCTTCATTATTAGCAGTATCATAATCTGTCCTGCCATTTAATTTATGCACATGAGACGGTCCTCTTTTACAAGCCTGACACGATATCCCAAGCACTTTATGCTGATGACCCCAAGTAGCATCTGTTGTTATCACATAAGAGTGAACATGAATACGCCACTTTGGCATCTCATTTTTGCGATCTTCTTCAGAACCAGCCATCTTAGCGCCACCTTTCTAAAATTCTATGCAAGATATACTATGCAGAAAAGTGGCTTTAGTTGCATTATAACGTTAATAATTTTTTATATACATCATCAATAAGCCAATCCGGTGTAGATGCCCCTGCCGTAATACCTATTTTAGAAACACCGTCAAACCAGCTTCTCACCAACTCATCATCTGTCTCAATATGATAAGCCCTGCAGCCTATATTCTCACAAGTCTTAGCAAGCCTTGTAGTATTAGCACTGTTCTTGCCGCCAACAACTATCATAACATCTACTTTTTGAGCCAAATCAAGTGCCGCTTTCTGTCTGTTATCTGTAGCAGTACAAATAGTTCTTTGAATCCTGATATGCTTACACTTTGTTTTAACTACCTCAACAATCTCATCAAACTCTTTAGAAGAAAAAGTAGTTTGAGCAACAACCCCTATTTTATCAACATATGGTAATTTTTCCGCATCTTCTAAAGTCTCAACAATAATTGCCTGCTGATTAGTCCAAAGAAAAATACTTTGAACCTCAGGATGATGTGCCTCACCTAAAATAACTATCTGACACCCTCTCTCCACCAACTCATGGGCAGCCATTTGAGCTTTCTTAACATGCGGACAAGTTGCATCAACTATTTCTATATCAAGTTCTTTAGCCTTCTCATATATCTCAGGTCCAACACCATGTGAACGAATAATAATAGTAGCATTCTCAGGTGCATCTTCTATTTTATCAACAACTCCAATACCCTGCTCTGCCAAATGGGCAACCATCTGAGGATTATGAATTATCGGTCCTAAAGTATAAACCTCTCTATCCTGACCTTCTTTTTTGGTATTTAAAGCAAGATTTACCGCTCTTCTTACCCCATAACAAAAACCACAATATTCAGCTAAAATAACTTCCATTGCCATCACTCCCTGGTTTTATGTATCTATATAAATTTTACAAATTCCTTAAAAACAAATTTATCATTTCTCCACTTATATAGCAACACAAAATAAAAAAAGGTTCAACAAAAATCTATTGAACCTTTTTAACTTACACTAATTTTTCTTCAGTTCATTAACTTTCTTTTCTGCCCCAATAATCCTGCTGTCACTGATATCAGCATTTGCTATAAACAATTCATATGACGTAATTGCTGCATCCTTATTACCTAACTCTTCCTCAGAAGAAGCTCTATTATAATAACAAATTACATTTCGAGAATTCAATTCTAAAGCTTTATTAAAATCTAAAATTGCATTACTGTGCTGATAAATTTTTTGATAAAGAATACCACGATTATTATAAAAAGCACTATTACCGGCATCTAAATAAATAGCTTGATTATACTCTTCAATAGCTTTGCTAAACTTGCCTAAATCAGAATAAATCTGTGCTTTAAGTGCATAAGAAGGTGCATGTTTTTTGTTTAACTTTATAGCTTTATCCACATCTGCCCTAGCATTCTCATAATCTTTTAAAGCAAGATAAGCAAGACTGCGATTATAATAAGCAACATAATAACCAGAATCATACTTTACAGCTTTGTTATATTCTAAAAGCGCTTCATCATACTTCTTTTGAGCAAAATAAACACTGCCTTTACCTATATAAGCATCAACAAATTTCTTACTCATCGAAATTGCTTTATCAAAACTTTCAATAGCTCTATCATATTCTCTTACTTTATAATAATCCAATCCTTGGCTATAGTAGTCACCTGCTCCATAACCAAAAACCGAAACAATACTCAAACTAAAAAAAACTAACAATAAAAACACTGTATTTTTTATTTTCATGTTTTCACCTTCATTATTTACTTAATTATTTTATATTTTTTCCTGACAATGCGGACACACTTTCCAATCTTGCTCCAACTTAGCTCCGCAATTTTTACATTGCAGCTTCAAAGAACAACCACAATAAGGACAAACCTTAAAATCCTCCTGCACTTCTTTTAAACACTCAGGACAATTAAAAACATCTTCAACCTCTGTTGCTTCAACATCTATAATATAATGCTCATCACTGTCAGGCTTCTCTTTTTTATCCTTTTTTCTGCCCACAACAAGATAAAGAGGCAAAAATACAATCAACAACAAAAATACGCCTAAAGCCCATAACAAAGCATCATTGGTGCCTTTTCCCAATTCTTTTGCATCAAAATATACCCAACCTGCCGCAACCAGAGCAATAACTATACCAATACTAAACATTTAAGCCACCTCTTGATAAAATATTTACAAACAAGAAGTTCATCATAATAAAATTCTGTGCTTCTTATTGTTTTCCTTCTTCTTGTTAAATGTTTTATGTTTCCTGTATTTTCACAAAAAACCCACTAACTTTAGTTAGCGGGTTTATAATACATTTCTGCAAAACTGCGTATATTAGATAAATTTATATACTCATTAACCTTAGAGTCTTTTTCTATAATAAGAGTCGGCGCACTTTTAACATCATACTTAGAAACTAAACCTGGATTTTCCTCAGCTTCTACTACCTCATAATTGATATTTGCCTTATGTAAAAACTTCTTAGCAACACTACAATTAGGACAAGTTTTGGTAGTAAAAAGCATGATTTTTTCTTCTTTATTTGTTTTTTTCTCAATTTCATCTGATAAATTATACAACTTGCGTTCTTTATACTCTTGTGTTTTGCCTTCATTCCAGTTTTGAACAGGTCTATAATACCCTGTTATACGGCTATATACTTCTGTTGCTTCACCACATTCAGCACATACATAAGCCTCACCATTTAAATAGCCATGATTTTTACAAATAGAATAAGTTGGCGAAATAGTATAATAAGGCAATTTATAATTATCTGCTATCTTTTTAACCAATGTCGCCGCAGACTTCCAACCAGGTAACTTTTCTCCAATAAAAGCATGGAAAACAGTACCGGAAGTATACAAAGTTTGCAACTCATCCTGAACATCCAATGCTGCAAAAATATCTTCTGTATATCCTACAGGCAAATGGGATGAATTCGTATAATATGGTGTTTCACCAGCTTTGCCAGCTGTGATAATATCCGGATAAAACTTTACATCATGTTTAGCCAAACGATAAGAAGTACTCTCTGCCGGAGTTGCTTCCAAATTATATAAATCTCCATACTCTTCCTGATAATCAGCAAGGCGTTCTCTCATATAAGTAAGCACTTCTTTAGCAAACTCACGAGCTTTCTGATCTGTCAAATCAGTACGCAACCACTTAGCATTCAAAGCAGCCTCATTCATACCAAGTAAACCAACAGTAGAAAAATGATTATCAAAATTACCCAGATACCTTCTGGTATAAGGATAAAGACCTTCATCCAGTAATTTTGTTATAATAGTACGCTTAGTTTTTAAACTCCTGGCAGCAATATCCATCAATTTATTAAGTCTAAGATAAAAATCAGCTTTACTTCGTGCCAAATAAGCAATCCGCGGCATATTGATAGTTACAACTCCAATAGACCCTGTACTTTCACCGCTGCCAAAGAATCCGCCGGATTTTTTGCGCAGTTCACGAAGATCCAGTCTCAAACGGCAACACATGCTTCGCACATCACTTGGTTCCATCTCGCTATTAATATAGTTGGAAAAATAAGGAGTGCCATATTTAGCCGCCATCTCAAATAACAGGCGGTTATTTTCAGTCTCGCTCCAATCAAAATCTCTGGTAATAGAATAAGTAGGAATAGGATATTGAAAACCTCTGCCATTTGCATCGCCTTCTATCATTATCTCGATAAAAGCCTTATTAACCATATCCATTTCTTTTTTGCAATCTTTATATTTAAAATCCATCTCCTTGCCACCAACAATAGCAGGTAATTCTGCCAAATCATTTGGCACTACCCAGTCTAAAGTGATATTAGAAAAAGGCGCTTGTGTACCCCAGCGCGAAGGAGTATTTACACCATAAATAAAACTTTCTATACATTTTTTCACTGCTTCATAAGAAAGGTTGTCCACCTTAACAAAAGGTGCTAAATATGTATCAAAAGAAGAAAACGCCTGAGCACCAGCCCATTCATTTTGCATTATTCCAAGAAAATTAACCATCTGATTACAAAGTGTCGCAAGATGTGCGGCAGGAGATGATGTGATTTTCCCTGGTATGCCTCCTAAACCCTCTTGTATCAGCTGTTTTAAGCTCCAGCCTGCACAATATCCTGTTAACATCGAAAGATCATGCAAATGAATATCAGCTTTGCGATGTGCTTCTGCTATTTCAGGATCATATATTTCACTAAGCCAATAATTTGCAGTAATAGCACCAGAATTATTTAAAATAAGCCCACCTACCGAATAAGTAACAGTTGAATTTTCTTTTACTCGCCAATCAGTTACTTTTACATAACTATCAACTGTTTCCTTAAAATCAAGAATAGTAGACTTCATATTTCTGATTTTTTCATGTTGCTTACGATATAAAATATAGGCTTTTGCTACATCAGCATAGCCACCTTTAATAAGCACTGCTTCAACACTATCTTGTATACTCTCTACAGAGATCGTTTCATCAGTTATTTTAGGCTCAAAATCTGCTGTTACCATTAGCGACAAAAAATCTATTGTTTGTTGATGATATTGTCTGTTTTGTGAATCAAAAGCTTTTGTTATTGCACTGCTGATTTTTGACAAATCAAATTCTACTAATTGACCATCTCTTTTGACTATTTGGTACATGATTTAGCTCCAATTCATTTTATACTTTACCCTAAATGATAGCACCAGAAACCCCACTGGTCAAGCACCTTTTCCTTATTTTTCATGATAAAAAAATCACAAGCCTGACAGACCTATATCCCACGAATTTTTACCGACTTTACAAATGGTTCAACTAAAGATTTAAATTTCTCCAGTTCCTCTTTTGCATATCCGCTAAGACCTTTTCTGAGGACATTTTCAGAATCAACAAAACATTGAAGATAATAATCTTCCGCCCCGCAAAGCCAACTGCCGATCGAAAGAAAATCTTTTTCACTATGCAGTTCACGCACCACAGTTGTCCGAAACTCATATGGCACCACTCCAGACAACAAAAACTGCACACTTTCTTTAACAGCATCTAAATCATATTTTAATAATCCTATTGTTTCAGAATATTTCTCCTGCGAATTTTTAATATCCATAGCAACATAATCTATAAGACCATGAGAAACTAAACTTTTTAATTTTTCAGGCAAACTGCCATTAGTATCAAGTTTAACCTCAAAACCAAGCAACTTTATTTCTCCAATAAAATCAGCCAAACCATCTTGTAATAACGGTTCCCCACCACTTATACATACTCCATCTAAAAGCCCTTGTCTTTTCTTTAAAAACGACTTTACCTCTGGCCAAGACACCCCTTCTTTAGAAGTATCGCAAGTTATAAGAGAAGCATTATGACAAAAAGGACAGCAATAATTGCAGCCCAGAGTAAACAAAGTACAACAAGTTTTATCAGGAAAATCCAATAAAGAAAGTTTTTGCACACCATCAATAATCATTTAAATATTTCCTTTTTATTAAAACAATACTACTAATAAACATGATAACAAGCCAAAGTTAATTTAGTCAAACAACAAATTCTCTTCATTTTTATCTTGAATTTTAAATTTTCCTTTATTTATCACATCTAAAAATGTAAAATAAAAATAGCGATGTTATTATTTAAATACTTAATAATTTAAATAACCTAAAAAATAAAGGAGCATAATAAGATGAAAATGCGTCTTGTTTTGGGCAGAGCAGGCTCTGGAAAAACCCAACTTTGTCTGAATGAAATATTGCAAGAACTGTCTTTGCCGAATGTTAAAGACCCTCTTATTCTTATTGTGCCTGAACAAAACACATTCGAAACCGAAAGACTTCTTACTTCGCTTTGTAAAAACAAAGGCTTTTTCCGGGTACATGTCGTAGGCTTTAAACGCCTTTCTTATCGAGTTTTCAACCAAACCGGCGGAGCTTCCAAACCATATATTACAGACCTCAGCAAAAGACTTGCTTTAAGCAAACTTCTTTTTAAACATGAAGAAGAGTTAAAAATCTTAAAAAATCTCAACTTGCGAAATACCCTTACTGAAACCTTAGAACAAACAATCAAAGATTTTAAAAACCACAATATTTCCCTTGAAAAACTGGAAGAACTTTCGCTGGAAGAAGATAAAATAGAAAATCCTATACTTAAACAAAAAATAAACGATCTATGTCTGCTTTACAAAGGTTTTAATCAATTTTTAGAAAACAAATACATAGACCCTGAAGATTCTTTAAATCTATTAACAGAGAAAATCCCAAACTCTGACCTCATAAAAAATGCTAAAGTTTGGATAGACGGTTTCTCTTTTTTCACAACTCAAGAATATCAAGTAATAGAAGCAATCACTACCACAGCTAAAGAAGTTAATATTACTCTTTGTCTGGACAACCCGGAAAAAGATGTTTTTCAATATGAAGACTCTATTTTCTATCGTCAATTTGAGACAAAAGATAAACTATTTGAAATAGCCAGCAAAATAAATTGCCAGTACCTACAAAAAGAACTTGCCGCAACATATAGATTTAAAAGAACTCCAATTTTAGAAAATATCGAAAAAAGCTTTGTTGATGAAAAAAACACATCAATAAATCCAGATATTCAAAATACACCTGCTTTCACTTTAGCCAGAGCAGCTAACAAACAACTGGAAATTGAAGCAGTCTCTCGTCAAATTCTTGATTTAGTAAGAAATCACAATTTGCGTTTTAAAGATATAGCAATATTTTTTAGAAACACAGAAATGTACCAAGAAATAGTTGAAACAACTTTAGCTGATTATAATATCCCATTTTTTAGTGACAACAATCGCAAAGCAACAAACCATCCTCTAGCAAATCTGATCCGTTCAGCTCTTGAACTTTCCTTAGGCAATTGGAATTATGAAATATTATTCAGAGCTCTAAAAACAGACTTATTTGCCCTAAACAGAGATGATATAAACATTTTGGAAAACTATTGCTTAGAATTTGGCATTACAGGCAGACACTTTATAGCAGATAAAGATTTCAATTTTATCAAAAGAAGCTATGAAGATGCAGACTTAACAGACTTTGAACAAAATAAAAAAGAAGAAGAATTTTTAGCTAAAATTAACGAAACCAGAAAAACAGCTACAACTGATTTGTTAAACTTGTCTAATATTCTAAAAGATTCTGTTAACAAAGAAGTCTCTTTTGAATTTTTAGCTAAAACACTTTACGAATTTTTAATAAAACTCAATATACCTGAAACACTGGAATCTTGGGCTGCTGCCGCTGAGCAAAAAGGGCTTCTTGCCGAAGCAAAAGAACATCGCCAGATATTTCAAGAAATATTAGAATTGCTTGATCAAATTGTAGAAACATTCCAAGACGAAAAAGCAACCTTATCTTTGTTCTCAACCCTTATAAACGAAGGATTAGAAGCAATAAACCTATCTCTGATCCCGCCAGGACTTGATTATGTAACAATAACAAATATAAAAAGAACAAAGTTGCAAAATATAAAAGCAGCTTTTGTTCTTGGTGTCAACGAAGGAATTTTTCCTCAAAACTATACTGATTCTGATTTTATTAATGAAAGCGACCGGGAAATATTATTAAACTTAGGCATAGATATACCCCAAAAATCAAAATACGATATCTTTGAAGAACAGTTTTTAATATACACAGCACTCACCAGAAGCAGTGATTATTTGTGGATCAGCTATCTTATCGCAGACGATGACGGCAGATCTCTTTTTCCTTCCTTAATCATTAATAAATTGAAAAAATTCACTAATACCCAAATCAAAACATATTCTCATGATTTAGAAGAACTTCCTTTTGAATATATCTCAACTCCTGATAAAACAATTGCCCTTTATCCTCACATAATTAAACATTACAAAGACTATAAAAAGCTTGCTTCATATTGGATAGATGTATACAACTGGGCTCTAGCTAAAGATGACCTCAAAGAAAAACTGCGGTTTATTCTTTCAAGCTTCGAAAGAAAAAACACAGCCCAAAAACTCTCATACAAAACAGCCAGAACCCTTTTTAGCAATAAAAACGTTCTAAAAACAAGTGTAACCAGATTTGAAAGTTTTAAAGACTGCCCATTCAAACATTTTGCCAAATATGGTTTAAAACTAAAAGAACGTCCTGTCTATAAACTTAAAGCACTTGACCTTGGCCAATTTCTTCATTTTACTTTAAAATCATTTGGCGAAAAAATGCTCAACCTGGAAAATCAAAAAAAAGAGATAACTCAAGAAGAAGTCAAACTCTCTTTACAACAAGTTATAGAACAAATTGCACCCACTATCCAAAACGAAATACTCACAAGTTCAGCTCATCATAGACACCTTTTAAAAATGTTAGAAAAAAGAGCTCTTCGCTCTACAGAAAGATTAATAGATTTTTCTCAAAATACCTCTTTCAAACCTGTAGCCTTAGAAAAATCTTTTGGCAAAGAAGAAAATTCACTCCCGCCGCTTGTTCTAAAACTAAGCAAAGGTGTTTCCCTTCACCTTACAGGTCAAATAGACAGAATAGATAAAGTTACCCACAACAACCAGGAATATATTCTGGTAATAGATTATAAATCAGGTGTCACAACTTTCAACTTAAATGAAATTTTCTATGGCCTAAAAATACAACTTATCACATATCTTATGGCTATACTGGAACTCAGCGATAAAAAATATCTGCCTGCAGCAGCTGTTTATTATTACCTGAAAAACCCACTGATTACAAGCAAAACACCACTAACTTTAGAGCAGGTTCAAGAAGAAATAAACAAAAGCTTAAAAATGTCAGGCTGGCTTCTGTCAGACCCTTCTATAGTAAAACTTCTTGACAATTCACTTCCCGGCAACTCTGAATTCTTCAAAGTAAGTTTAAAAGGAAGTGATGAATTCTATAAAAACTGCCTTACTAATCTAAAATCAGAAGAAGAATTTGAAGCTATATTTCACCATGTGAAAAACGAACTTAAAATAACAGGCGAAAAAATCTTAGCAGGAACTGTAGCAATCTCCCCTTATCGTCTAGACAAACACACTCCTTGTAAATATTGCCCTTACGAATCAGTTTGTCAATTTGATCCTAACCTTAACGAAAATAGATATACAGTATTTAAAAAACTACCTGAAGAAGAAATTCTAGCTAAAATAGTAAATGATTTTAAAGGAGGAGCATGATATGAACAAAACAAGTAGCATAGACATAGGCAGAGCAGCCTTAAGAATGGCAATAACTTCATCCAGACAAGAAGAAGAAGTTATAAGCAAAGAATATTTAAAAGAAAATGTCATAACAGCAGCAGTAGATTTTGGGGGAGATTTTACATCTTCTATAAGAAAAATAATAGAAAGAACTGTTGTCGCAGCCCAAAGACAAAACCTTGTTCCTACAAGCCATATAGGCGAAGGAGCAGTTGCCGGTGCGGCTAAAAGTGCCATAGAACAAATTTTCGCCAAAGCAGCAGGCTTTAATGTTGGTGGCAAAATAGGAATAGCACGTCAAGGCGAACACATCTGTGTGGCACTCTACTTTGGAGTAGGACTTCTGCATCTTAACGAAGTCACTGTAGGCATTGGCCACCGCTCTATTCCCTTTAATAATTCCAGCGAAAAAAATCTGTAAAAATTTATGTAATAAATTGTACTATTAATTGCATTAAATTATAAATTAATGTAGAATAAAATAGAAATGAGTAAAATTAAGAAAACAGCAGTAACAAAAGCCGATATATGGCTTATAAGCATCTTAATAATAGCATCATTAACAGGTATTTTTTTTAGTATTAAAACTTTAAAAAACACCTCAGAAAAATATTGCCAAATAAGTGTTGATAGTAAAGTAATAAAGACTATTACTTTACGTGAAGGATACACTGAAAAAATAACAATAGAAACAGAAAATAAAGATAATAATTTGAAAAACATCTTTTTTAAAAATCCGGATACTAAAAATTTAAAATCTTACAATATAATTGAAATAAAAAATGGCACAGTAGAAATGATAAAAGCAGACTGCCCTGATCAAATATGTGTCAAATCAGGTTTAATAAGCATTCCTTCCCAACAAATAGTCTGCCTGCCAAATAAAGTTATCGTCAAGGTAATTTCTAAAGATGAAAATGAAGATGAACTTGACGATATAACAAGATAAATTTTCGAGGAAAAATAAATGAGCAAAGTTAAGAGAATAATAATATTAGCATTATTAGTAGCTATTGCAAGCATCCTTCATGTTGTTGAAGGATGGTTCCCTATTTTTCTAGCCATACCAGGCGCCAAAATAGGACTGGCTAATATTATCTCTTTATATGCTATTTTAAATTTAGGCTTAAAAGACACCTTATATATAGTTATTGCCAGAGTAATCATAGGCTCTTTATTTGGAGCCTCATTCTTAGGTCCTGCCTTTATAATGAGTTTTGGCGGTTCAATTGCAAGTGTAATTGCCATGCATTTTGCTTTAAAAACACATCCTTTATTTTCTATATTCGGAATTAGTATAATCGGCGCAGTAACTCACAACATAGTACAAGTTATGCTTGCTTCAGTTCTAATATCCAGCACAACAATTTTGTGGTATATACCATATCTTACTTTCTTTGCAATATTTACCGGTTTCATAACTGGCCTTATTACAAAATATTTAAACGAAAGAATACCAAAAGAACTTTATATCTCTCCTAACTAAACTAAATTATTTTTAAAGCAGGTGTTCTTAAAAATATGTGTTCTCAAATAATGACAAAAGATTTACCGGTTTCAGAAAGACCCAGAGAAAAGCTTATAACTAAAGGAGCTGACTCTTTAAGTCTGGTAGATTTATTAGCTATACTTCTTAGAACAGGAACTAAAAATAAACCTGTTAGACAACTGGCAGAAGATATAGTTACTAAATATGAACTAGAAGGACTTGGCAATATATCTCCTTTAGAATTAAATAAAATAGACGGAATAGGTCTTGCGAAAGCAGTTACAATAGTAGCAGGAATTGAGCTGGGAAAAAGACTTAGTACAAAAGCTCCTACTAAAAAACCTATTATTAAAAAACCTAAAGATATAGTAAACCTGATAATGCCTTTTTTGCGTTACGAACCAAAAGAACATTTTATGGCAATTTTATTGTCTACCAAAAAACAAGTTTTAGCTCAGGTAGGTTTATTTATAGGAAACCAAAACTCTGCCTGTATTGATCCCAAAGAAATATTTAAAGAAGTATTATCCTACAATGCTGCTTCAATAATATTAGTTCACAACCATCCTAGTGGAGATCCCACTCCCAGCCAAGAAGATATTGAGATAACTTTAAATATTGTTAAAGCTGGACAACTTATGCACATCCCAATAAATGACCATATCATTATTGGCGATGGAACTTATATTAGCTTTAGAGAACAAGGAATATTTTAATTTTTTAAACTACCCGAGGAGGCAAACAATAATATGTGGAAACTTTTTAGTCCTTTATCAAAAGATTTAGGAATAGATTTAGGAACAGCAAATACTTTAGTACACGTAAAAGGCAAAGGAGTTGTCCTGCGCGAACCTTCAGTTGTGGCAATCCAGCGTGATACAGGAGAAGTCTTGGCTGTAGGCGAAGAAGCAAAACAAATGATAGGACGTACTCCTGGTAATATAGTGGCAATCCGTCCTTTAAGAGATGGTGTTATTGCTGACTTTGACGTCACTCAGGCAATGCTTAGATATTTTATCAGAAAAGCAGTTGATGTTACTTCATTTATCAGACCAAGAGTTGTTGTAGGAGTTCCATCAGGCGTAACTGAAGTTGAAAAAAGAGCAGTAATTGATGCCACAATGCAAGCAGGCGCACGTGAGGCATATTTAATTGAAGAACCGATGGCAGCAGCTATTGGTGCAGGTCTTCCGGTACACGAACCTACAGGAAATATGGTAGTAGACATTGGCGGCGGAACAACCGAAGTTGCGGTTATCTCCTTAGGCGGCATAGTCACAAGCCTTTCAGTCAGAATCGGCGGTGATGAAATGGACGAAGCAATCGTACAATATATAAAAAGAACATATAATCTGTTAATAGGCGAGCGCACCGCAGAAGAAGTTAAAATAAACATAGGCACTGCCATAAGACCAGAAATAGATGACAAAATAGATGTCAGAGGCAGAGACCTTGTCACAGGTCTGCCAAAAACAATCGAAATAAGAATAAGTGAAATTCAAATAGCACTCAAAGAACCTGTTGAAGGAATAATTGAAGCAGTAAAAAACACTTTAGAAAAAACTCCTCCTGAACTTGCTTCAGACATTATGGACAGAGGCATTATCATGACAGGCGGAGGAGCATTACTGCAAAAACTTGATCTATTATTAAGCAGAGAAACAGGTATGCCTGTTTATATTGCAGAAGACGCTCTATCTTGTGTAGCAAGCGGCACAGGCGGAGCTTTAGAAAGTATCGATATATTAAAGAAAGTTATTATACCATTAAGAAGATCATAATTTATCTTAATAACAACTGGAGGTGACAATAGTGGGTTTTTTTCGCAAAAAGTCGGTAATTCTTATAATTGTATTTTTAGTAGTACTTACACTGTCCGGCTTAGTTGCGACAAAAAAATATAAAGTTGCCTTTTTAGAAACAACTTTTAACACTGTTCTGGCACCGTTTGAACAAGCAACCTCTTTTGTAAGTTTCAAAATAAATAATGTAGTCTATTCCTTTTCAGATTTTATATCTGTCTACAGAAAAAATCAGCTTCTCAGAGAAGAAAACAATGAACTTAGAAAACAGCTTTTAAATTCAAATGAAATCGCGGCAGAAAACAACAGACTTAATAAAATGCTGGATTACCAAAACCAAAATCAGCAACACGAACTTGTGATATCAAGAATCATAGGCAGAGACCCAGGTTCTTGGACAAATATAATAATAATTAATCGTGGTACTAAAGACGGAATAACCAAAAACATGGCTGTAATTAACCAAAGCGGACTTATCGGCAATGTCATAAATGCCTATCCAAACTGCTCTAAAGTTCAATTGATTACAGACCCCAGAAGTGCAGTTGGAGCTTTAGTACAAAGAGAAGAATCAAGAGTGGCCGGAATACTTGAAGGAAACAGTTCAACTCCTTCCAATCCCCATATGGTTAACTTAGCTAACGACGCTGATATAATAGTCGGCGATAAAATAATCACTTCAGGATTTGGCGGAATATACCCCAAAGGACTTTTAATAGGCGAAGTTACAGAAATTATTAATGACGAAATAGGTTTTTTAAAAAATGCTAAAATTGCGCCTGCTGTAAATCTAAACAAACTTGAAGAAGTATTTGTTATCAAAAAAACCAGAGAACAACTACCTTTTACAGATTCAGCAGAGTCTGCATCCTCCCTCAATAGCAGAGGAGGTAATCTGCTCTAATGAAAAAACTAGGTATTTGGTTTGTTATCATACTTATAGCACTAATTATTCAAACATCATGTTTGGGTATTTTTTTCCCTCCTCATATAAAACCGGATTTACTTTTAGCAATAGTAATCTCAGTTGCTCTTTTATACGGCAAAGAAGCCGGTTTCTTCACAGGGCTATTTGCCGGTATATTGCAAGACTTAATTTCTGGTAATATATTTGGTCTGAACGCACTTTCCAAAATGATTATAGGATACACCCTGGGACTTATAGAAAGTCAAGTCTTTAAAGAAAATACTCTTCTTTCTATTGTATCTGCAATTATAGCAACCTTTTTTAATGCTGCATTTTTATCGCTGTTTATCTATTTATTAAACTATAAAATCGAACCTTTTTACTTTTTTATAAATCATTTCATTTTAAATCTAATTCTAAACATAATCATAACAGTGCCTGTACATCACTCCTTACATAAGTTTTTTGTTAAAAATAAGAAAAATTAAAAAAGATGGTATTTTTCTATGATAGAACATGAAAAAAAACAATATCCCCAAAGACTAACTTTTTTTCTGACTATAACAATTCTCATATTTCTTGTTTTAATTGGACGCCTTTGGTATTTACAAATACTCAATGGCGAATTTTATGAGCGCTTAGCAGAAGGTAACAGAATAAGACTAATCCCGGTACTTGCGCCAAGAGGCAATATATATGACAGAAACGGTATTCCTCTTGTTACTTCCAGACCGGCTTTTGAAGTGTCTCTTCTGTCTGTAGATAAACCTATAACCAAAGAAGTTATAGTTAAACTAGCAGAAATTCTATCTATGGATCCTCAAGAAATCGAAAAAAAACTAGACCAAAGCAAATCAGGCTTTGAACCAATCAGAGTAAAAACAGACCTTAACCCGGAAACAGTAGC
>JAJDHX010000012.1 GCA_030266395.1 Selenomonadales bacterium OttesenSCG-928-I06
GTGCTAAAGGTTATGGTATTGGTATAACTTATGTTGTTAAGAAAAATATCAATATGCAATTTATCTTCCATGATCTTGAGCCTACTGATAAATCAGTTGGTACTAATAGTTACGAAAAAGTTTATCAATTCTCAACTAATTTCAGATTTTAATTTAAAAATTAACAAAAGAATATTAAAAAAAACTGGCTCTCGAAAAAATGAGGGCCAGTTTTTTCTGTGTTTAAATAAAGAAGAAAAGTTTGTTTATTTATTGTTAATGCTTCATTATTATAATACTAAAGCCCAATATTCTGGGTTTTGTATCAAGTGATACTTTTACTTTATCGGTTTTGGTGTAAAATTATAGAGATATTTTTTAATTTTTAGTAAATTTAGAATAGTATTACATGATTCGACAAAAAAATATATGGTTTAGAAGGATTTTTTGGAAAAAACATAGAATATGAATAAATTAATGAATTTATAACAACAAGTTTATTAGGTAATTATAGATAGATTTTGCTATTCTTACGCTATGTTAAACCTAGCATTTAGCAGAGCGTTAAGTATAGATAAAAGCAAAAAAGAAAAATATTTTGAGATAAGATTCTGGAAATTTAAAGGAAATAAGGTTGCTTTAAAAAAGTAGGAGTCTTCTTAAAAATTTTCTTAATGCTTTTAGAAAAAAGCGCAAAATGCGTAAAAAAAATTTTTAGGAGGAAAGAAAAATGAAAAAAAAGTGTAGCTTTAGCAATTGCAGCTGCTATGTCACTAAGCGTAGCTGGTACTGCACTTGCGAACAATCCTTTCAGTGATGTGCCTCAAGGACATTGGGCATATGACGCAGTAGCTCAATTAGAAAAAGATGGTTTAATCACTGGTTATGGTGATGGAACTTATCGTGGCGACAGAGCAATGAGCCGTTATGAAATGGCTACAGTAATCGCTCAACTTGATGATGCAAATGGTGAAAATGCTGAATTAATCAACAGATTAAGAAGCGAATTTGCTACTGAACTTTACAATTTAGGTGTTCGTGTAGACAAATTAGAAAAAAATGCTTCTTCAATTAAATTCAATGGCGATGCTCGTATTCGTTACCAAAGTGGTGGCGGTGTAGCACCTCTAATGGGCATTAAAGATAATGATAATCAAAGAAGAAGCCATCGTTTCCAACAACGTATTCGTATCAACATGACTGCTGATATCAACGAAAAAGTAAAATTCTTAGGTAGAATTAAATACGAAAACACTAGTAATCGTAAAAATGCTAATGATACTAATAGCCCAACTTCATGGTCACAAGATGTATGGTTAGATAGAGCAGAAATCCAATGGAATAACGGTTCTTTCCAAGGACGTTTTGGTAGAATCACTCCAACAATTGGTCAAGGTCTTATCTGGTTTGGCGTTAACCCAGCAGACGGTGGATTAATTGGTTACAAAACTAAAAAATGGGATATCTTTGCTGGTGTATTAGATTATCGTCCAACAGATCCTAACCATGGTGACAGCACTAGTGCAACGTATGCTGGTAATAATCCTACAAGTAAAAATGCAACAGTAGCAAATATTGGTTATACATTTAGCGATAAATTCAAACTTACAGCAGCATATTCAAATGCTCATGCATCTGAAAGTTATTATCCGTTTGAATTAATGGCATTTGGTTTCAATGCTAAGCTTGGTAAAGATTGGGGACTTACTGCAGAGTATATCAAGAATGAATCAGATACTTATGGTCATTTCCTTGATATGTCAGCTGGTACAGGCTATGGTGGAGCTAACGGAACTACTCCTGCTTGGCAAACTGAGGGTGGAGCTAAAGGTTATGGTATTGGTATTACTTATGTTGTTGCTAAAAACATCAACATGCAATTTATCTTCCATGATCTTGAAACTACAACTAATAACAAAGACTACAACAACATCTACCAATTCTCAACTAACTTCAGATTCTAAAATTAATAACATCAAAAAAGGAACTCTTTCGAGAGTTCCTTTTTTATTTTGTTTTTTATTATTTCAAACAATACAGTTTACAATAAATGTTTGTATACGTGACCAAACATTTCTGTTTCTCTAACTTTGTTTTTTATAATAAAATGTTTATAATATCGATTTTAATGTAATTTAAATTATTTAGAACCAGTTGGTAAATCAGTCAGTAGTAATTATAAAAACATATAGCAATTCTATACACATTTCTATTTCTAAATTCAACAGATTCAACAAACAAAAAAGGGTTCTGTATATACAGAACTCTTTTTTGTTATTTAATTTATTAAAATTTGACAAAATATTTCCGGGAAATAAAAAATGTAATATTTTGTAAAATCAGCCTTTTATAATTTTAACAAAGAATTTTCTGCTTCTAGGGCCATCAAATTCGCAAAAATAAATACCTTGCCAAGTTCCAAGAAGGAGATTGCCTTCAGAAATTATAACAGTTGCACTTGAACCTATCATACTTGCTTTAAGATGAGCAGCACTATTACCTTCCATGTGGACAAATTCTTTTTTATCAGGGAATATATCTTTTAGAGCAAATATTAAATCTTTTGTTACATCTGGATCAGCATTTTCATTTATTGTTATGCCAGCAGTAGTGTGAGGACAATATATAATACATATTCCTTCTGCTATTAGGTTTTTTTCTAATGCTTCTTTAACTTTATTTGTGATGTCTATAAATCCTTCATTAGGTGTTTGCAAGTTAAAAGTATAAATCATATAATTTCAATCCCTTCCAAAATATTACTAACAGATTATTTAACTTGTAATATTATAAATATTATAACAAAATATCTTTGATTTAAATAGATTTATATAAAAGTTAAGAGCTTGATATTACAAGAAATATTGTAATATCGAGCCTATTTTTTAATTGCAGTTTTAAGTTTAAATTCATCATAAATTTTGGGGTGTGAGTTGAAAAAATCAACTAGTTGCTCAATCGCGAATATAGTGGGTTTAGATAAATAATGCTCCATAGCTTCAGCTTCTGCACTGACATTACAATCTGAACCAATTAATTTCAAAAAATTTTGGAGAAGGGCGTTTCTTTCTATCAGAAATTTACCAACAATATCTCCTTGTTCTGTAAGATAAATATAGCCATAGCGTTGATAATTAATATATCCTTTGAGTTTTAGTTTTCTTAAAGCCTTACTTACAGATGGCAAAGATACATTTAATTTGTTGCTTATTTCAGAGACTCTAACAGCAGGTCGTGTTAGAGAAAGTCTGTATAATTCTTCTAAATAATCTTCTAAACTTGGTGATAGGTCATAATTATCTATCATAAGTTTTACCTCAGAGGTGATTATTTTAAAATACCGGGTTTTACATGTGGATATCTATTAATGTATATTTATTAAAACATAAAAATATATCAAGAAGATAAAGATGAAATTGAATTTTTTTGTTATAATATAAAAATGCAAATATAATTATAAATAAATCACATTATATATTATAAAAACAGGAGGAACTTAATTGATTAACAAAGAACGTGCTTTAAAAGAGTTTTTTGAACTTGTTCAGATATATGCACCTCCCAGACAAGAACGGAAAGTGGCAGACAAAATAAAAGAAATTATAAAAGAAATAGATTTTGCTGGTTTGGAACTTGCGGAAGATGATGCAGGAGCAAAAATAGAAGGAAATTGTAATAATTTTATTATTAATATAAAAGGAAATGTTAAAAAAGCACCAATTATCCTTTTTTCAGCTCATTTTGATTCAGTTGAGCCTTGTGAAAATGTAGTTCCTGTTTTAAAAGATGGAGTTATAACATCAGAAGGTAATACTGTTCTAGGTGCAGATGATAAGGCCGGACTTGTGGCAATATTAGAGGCTTTAAGAGTAATAAAAGAAAATCAATTGCCACATGGTGACCTGCAAATAGTTTTTACAGTTTCTGAAGAGGGTGGTTTGCATGGATCCAGAAATCTTGATCCAACAATACTTAAAGCAGATATCGGATATGTACTGGATGCTGGCGGTTCTCCCGGCACAATAATTAACAAAGCTCCTGGTCAGAATCATATTGATGCTATTATTTATGGCAGAAAAGCACATGCTGGTATAGACCCTGAATCAGGAATAAATGCTATCAAAATAGCTGCTGAGGCACTGTGTCAAATTGATTTGGGCAGAATAGATTTTGAAACAACAGCAAATATTGGTTTAATAGAAGGTGGCAGTGCCACAAATGTAGTCCCCGATAAAGTTGTTTTAAAAGGTGAAGTAAGAAGTCATAGTGA
This sequence comes from Selenomonadales bacterium OttesenSCG-928-I06, assembly GCA_030266395.1. GTDB lineage: Bacteria > Bacillota > Negativicutes > Sporomusales > Sporomusaceae > JAJDHX01. Next base: position 4,250 of record JAJDHX010000012.1, read on the forward strand.
GAAAAAGCTGGCAGATAAAATTGAGTCAATGGAAAAAGCCTTTTATAGTGCTGCAAAGAAAAATAATTCCGAATCTTTTGTTGAAGTAAAGCATGCATATATTCCTTTTGCCATAGAAGAGAATGAAAATGTGATATTATTGGCAAAAAAAGCTGCAGAATCAATAGGATTGAAATCTTCAATTGTCCCGACAGGTGGCGGCAGTGATGCAAATAATTTTAATAAATATGGAGTTAAAACTGCGGCTTTAGGTATTGGAATGACTAAAGTGCATACTACAGAAGAGTATATATTAGAAGAAGACCTTTATAATTGTGTAAGACTGGTTTTGGCTATAATACAAAAATCAGTGGAAAACTAATAAGAAACCTCGCTTATTAAAGTGAGGTTTCTTTATTTATTGGGTTTCCATCAGATCTAATATCAGCAGCTACTTGTTTTGTATCTGTTTTAGGATCAATTTGAATTGCTCCGGCATGTCCCATTAAATTAGAGAATTTTTCTACTGTTTTTATTAGATGTCCTCGTTTTTTTAATTCTTCTAAAATTGAAACAGGAACACGGCTTTCAAACTTAACGTCATTTTCGGTTTCGCCCCATGCTCTGCCATATAAGTAGCGGGGAGCATTGATAGCATTTTGGACATCATAGTTATAGTCTACGATTCTTGTCACAATAGTAGCTTGAGTTTGTGGCTGACCCTCTCCGCCCATTGTTCCATAAATCAGATATGGTTTATTATTCTTAAAAAGCATTGCTGGATTTAAGGTGTGAAAAGTTCTTTTTTGAGGTTCAAGTTTATTAGGGTGATTTTCATCTAAAGAAAAGAAACAGCCTCTGTTTTGTAGAGTTATTCCCGTATCCTCAGGAATAATACCAGAACCAAATTCATGGTATGTACTTTGGATCAAAGAAACAGCATTTCCCATCTCGTCAGAGAATCCTAACCAGACAGTATCCCCTTTTGGTTCGAGTTGGTAATTGAAATCTGCTGTTTTTTCTAAGGAAATATTTTTGGCTAGTAAATTTGCATGTTCTTTAGATAATATATAGTCAAGCGGAATATCATAAAAATCCGGATCAGTTAAGTATTTATCTCGAATAATAAATGCCTGTTTACAAGCTTCTATTAGAAGATGATAATAATCTGTACTACCTTCTTCTATTTTAGTAAAATCAAAATTATTAAGAATTTGAAGTATTAAAATAGAAGCGAATCCTTGAGTATTTGGCGGTAGGTTATAAACAGTGAAATCTCTATAAAACCCTTTGATTGGATTTATCCAATTTGCAGTATGATTTTCAAAGTCATCTAAGGTTAAAATGCCGCCATTTGCTTGAATTTCGCTAACAATTTTATTTGCGATTTTACCAGAATAAAATTCAGTAGCACCTTTTTGAGCAATTAACTCTAATGTTTTGGCTAAGATAGGTTGCTTAAACAGTTCTTTTTCTTTATAGGGTAAGCCTTCTTGATTTAAGAAGGTTTCTTTAAAACCTTTAAAAATTTTTAAAGAAGTTATATTCTCATTAGTATATTCTTCTTGGCTTTTAGTAACAGGAAAGCCGTTTTGGGCATATGAAATTGCTTTTTCAAAGAGATAAGAAAAGCTTTTGGTACCATTTAATTTGGTTTTTGAGTATTCATAAGCTTTTTGAAGTCCGCTTACTGCACCCGGAACAGTATTACAAGCAAGATATCCTCTAAATGGAATTTTGGAATATCCGAGGTTTTTATAATATTGTATAGTTGCTCTTTCGCCTGATTTGCCACTAGCATTTAAGCCATTTAGTGATTTGTTTTTAGCATCATATATAAGCCAGAAATTATCTCCGCCCAGAGAGTTCATATGTGGATAAACAACACTGATCACAGTTGCTCCAACTATTGCTGCTTCAATAGCATTAGCTCCTTCTTTTAGAACTTCTGTTGCAGCTTTTGTTGCTAGATGATGAGGTGTTACAGCTACTGATTTGTTATTTAAAATATTAATCACCTTCTTTAAAAGATTTAGCTAAAGCCCAGACAACATTTGTCTGAGCTTTTTAATATTTAAAGAATTGGGTATTAAGATTGAGCAGGTTGTCTGCGAGATCTTCTCCAAAGAGCAACTAATAGTATTATAAGTAAAATTGCTATAACTGAGAGTATAATGAATATATCGTAATACTCAGCCATTAAATCCATTGCATAATCTCCAAAGTAATAAATAAGTAGTCCTTCAATCATAAATCTTTTGGCCCTACCTATAAATGATACAACAATGAAGACATCCATTCTTATTTTAAAAGCACCTGCAGCGATACTTACGAATTTATAAGGTATTGGCGATAATGCTGCCAAAAATATAGCCCATACAGCATTTCTTCTCACTTTTTCTTGTATAGGTTCTAAATATTTCTCTGGAATCATTTTTCTTGCGGCAACAATACCAATTTTACGTCCTATACCATAGCCTATAAAGCCGCCTACTACAGAGAAAGATGTTGCAGCAATAGCATACAAAATTGCACTGTCAGGATTAGCTAAAGCAAGAGGTATTAAGATTAAGTCTGGTAATATTGGAGAGATGAAAGATTCAGTGAAAGATGCAATAATAAGTCCATATATTCCCCATTCCAGGAAGACTTCCGTCAAACTGTCGAGAAATTCCATTTTACACCCTCTTTAAAAAACAATTATGATAGATTTTATTGTACTATAGTAATACTTAGTATGGCAATGTAAAAAAATAATATTTATTTAAAAATCAAATAAAAAAATATGAAAATTCTAACAATAAGATTGCCTGGGAATCCAGGCAGCAGTAAGTTTCTCGTTTACAAAGTAAACTAATATGATATAATAATGGGAACAGGAGGAATTTGCCATGAATATGAAAAAAATTAAAACAGTTTTAGTTGCTAATAGAGGCGAGATAGCAATTAGAATTTTCCGAGCATGTAGAGAATTAAATATAAGGACAATAGCGGTATATTCAAAAGAGGATGTCTATTCTCTTCATAGATATAAGGCAGATGAATCATATTTGGTTGGTGAAGGCAAGGGGCCTATAGAAGCCTATCTGGATATTGATGGCATAATAGATATCGCAAAAAAGAATGACGTAGATGCAATTCATCCAGGATATGGATTTTTATCTGAAAATATTATGTTAGCTCAAAGATGTAAAGAAGAAGGAATTATTTTCATCGGACCTACTTTAGATCATCTTGATATGTTTGGTGATAAAATAAATGCCCGTGAAAAGGCTATAGAAGTTGGAATACCAGTAATACCTGGTAGTGATGGTACTGTAAAATCATTAGATGAAGTGCGTGAATTTGCCGAAAAAAATGGTTATCCTTTTATAATAAAAGCTGTTCTCGGTGGCGGCGGGAGAGGCATGCGTCTTGTGCGGAGTGAAAAAAATCTTGAAGATGCATATAACTTGACTCGTTCAGAGGCAAAAGCTGCATTTGGTAATGACGAGATATATATAGAGAAATTTATAGAAAACCCTAAACATATAGAAGTGCAAATTTTAGGAGATGAATATGGCAATTTAATTCATCTTTATGAAAGAGATTGTTCTGTGCAGCGTCGTCACCAAAAAGTTATAGAAGTTGCACCTTCTCAGGCTTTGAAAGAGGAGACTAGAACTGCTATTTGTGATGCTGCTGTAAAACTGATGAAACATGTAAATTATGTTAGTGCAGGTACAGTTGAGTTTTTAGCAACATTGGATGGTAAATTTTATTTTATAGAAGTTAATCCTAGAATACAGGTTGAGCATACTATTACTGAGATGATTACAGGTGTTGATATTGTTCAATCTCAGATTTTAATATCTGATGGTTATAGTTTAAGAGATGAAGAAGTTGGTAATTTAGTTCAAGAGAATATTCGTTGTAATGGACATTCTATTCAATGTAGGATTACGACTGAAGACCCAACAAATCAATTTACACCTGATACTGGTAAAATAATAGCTTATAGAAGTCCAGGCGGTTTTGGGCTAAGGCTAGATGCCGGCAATGCATATGCTGGTTCTGTTATAACGCCTTATTATGATTCGCTTTTAGTAAAAGTATCAGTTTGGGGCAGAACTCATAAAAAAGCTGTAGGTAATATGCAGCGTGCTTTAAGTGAGTTTAGAATAAGAGGTATAAAAACAAATACTGCCTTCTTATATAATGTGATTTCTCACAAAAGTTTTATTGATGGAACATATCATACTGGGTTTTTAGATGAATCTCCAGAATTATTTGTTTTACCTCAAATAAAAGACAGGGGTACGAAGTTACTTAAATATTTAGCAGAAGTAACTGTAAATGGTCCTCATGGTAAAGGAAGGGCTATAAAACCTAAACTTCCTAAAGTGAGAATTCCGGAAAAAATTTCTACAGAAGCACCTAGAGGTACTAAACAAATTCTGGAAGAGCAAGGCCCTGAAGGTATTATTAAATATATGAAAGACCAAAAAAAGGTCTTAATAACAGATACAACTTTTAGAGATGCTCATCAGTCTCTTTTGGCAACTAGGCTAAGAACTTATGATATGTTAGGCATTATGGAATCAACCTCTAAACTTATGCATAATTTATTTGCAATGGAAGTTTGGGGTGGTGCCACATTTGATGTTGCTTATAGATTTTTAAAAGAAGATCCTTGGCAAAGATTAACGCAAATCAGAGAAAAAACACCTAATATTCTTTTGCAAATGTTACTTAGAGCTTCAAATGCAGTAGGATATATGAATTATCCTGATAATCTTATTAAAGCTTTTGTTAAGAGAGCTGCCGAAGAAGGTATAGATTTATTTAGAATATTTGATAGCTTAAATTGGCTTCCAGGAATGCAAGTAGCTATAGACTCTGTTCGTGATTCAGGTAAAATTGCCATGACAGCAATTTGTTATACAGGTGATATTTTAGATCCAACCAAAACAAAATATGATCTTAAATATTATGTGACTATGGCTAAAGAGCTTGAAAAAGCCGGCGGGCATATTTTGAGTATTAAAGATATGGCAGGTGTCTTAAAGCCAGAAGCTGCATATCGTCTTGTAAGTGCTTTAAAAGAAGCTGTAGATATTCCTGTACATGTTCACACTCATGCAACTACAGGTAATGCTATATATACTTATGCTCGTGCTATAGATGCTGGCGTGGATATGGTGGATGTTGCTGTGTCATCTATGTCGGGTCTTACTTCACAACCTGGAGCAAGTAGTCTTTACTATGCTCTTGATGGACATGAAAGACAGCCTGAGATGGATGTTAATGCATTTAATAAAATATCTCATTATTGGGAAGATGTTCGAGCTTTTTATGGTCATTTTGAAAGCAGTCAGTTTTTCCCTAATCCTGAGGTTTATCATCATGCGATGCCAGGTGGTCAGTATAGCAATTTGAAACAACAGGCAAAAGCAGTTGGTCTTCAAAATCGTTGGGATGAGATAAAAGAAGCATATGAATTAGTCAATAGAATGTTTGGAGATATAGTTAAAGTAACTCCTTCTTCCAAAGTTGTAGGAGATATGGCTTTGTTTATGGTAGAAAACAATCTTACTGAAGAAGATGTCTATAATAATGGCGAAACTCTTAACTTCCCTAACTCTGTAGTAGAATTTTTTGAAGGAAAGTTAGGTCAGCCATATCAAGGATTCCCGGAAAAATTGCAAAAAATAGTGCTAAAAGGAAAGAAACCGATTACTACAAGACCAGGAGAAAATTTGGAACCTATAGATTTCGAAGAGACAAGAAAAATTCTAGAGGAAGAACTGAAAGATACTCTTGGCAGATCGATAAGTTATAATGATGTTTTGTCATATTGTTTATATCCTAAAGTATTTTTAGATTGGGCTGATTTTATAAATACTTATAGCGATATGTCTACATTAGATACTCTTACTTTCTTCTATGGACTTGATGATAGAGAAATGGTTAAAGTAGAAATAGAAAAAGGAAAAACCATATTTGTAAGTCTTGTTTCTATGGATGATCCTTTGCCTGATGGTACAAGAGTTGTTCAGTTTGAAATAAATGGTTCTCCAAGAAGAATTGCTGTAAAAGACAATTCGGTGAAAAATGTAGTTGTATCTAAACTAAAAGCGAACAAGAAAAAACCAGAACAAATTGGTGCAAGTATGTCTGGCAAAGTAGTAAAAGTTGTTGTAGATGTTGGCATGAAAATAAGAAAAGGTGCTACACTTCTAATTACAGAAGCTATGAAAATGGAAACAAATGTTCAGGCGCCTTATGATGGCATTGTAAAAGAAATATATGTTAAACAAGATGAAAGTATTGAAACAGGAGATCTTTTAATAGAGTTTGCCAAGATACAATAAATGACAAAAAGGCTTAGAATTTATTCTAAGCCTTTTTTTAGTGGAATTTGTCAAAATAAACTGATTTTTTCAGATTAATAAAAGATATATCAAAAAAATAAAAAGATAAATTTTTTTCTTATTAAATAAGGATTTAATAAATATTTTTAGTTTGCTATTTATATCAAGTTAATTGTCAGAAAAATTTTAAATTTCTTAAATATTGTATCGTGCGAGGTAAAAATTACCATAAAACTATTCTATAATTAAATAAGAGTTGATAAATTTATGAAAAGGAGTTGAAAGTATTTATGAATTTTTGGAGAAAGACAATTGGGCTATTAGTAATTTTTACTTTGTTGTTAAGTTTTACTGGAATTGCTTTAACAACTACTGCTGCCGAAGCAGAGTACAACGAAGCTGCAATGAAAGATAAGTTAGCTAAGGCTCACCGTGTTTTAGCTATGAATGGACATGATGATTGGTTATATGGTCATATGTCTTTCAGAGTACCTGGTACAAATAATTTCTGGATAAAATCTTCTACACAAAGTCTTGATGGGGTTACTTCAGATGCTTTGATTTTACTTGATTCGGACTGTAATCCTATTGGTGGTTCAGGCTTAAAAAAACACATTGAAGCTTTTATTCATGCTGAAATGTATAAAGCCAGACCAGATGTAATGGCTGTAATACATACACATCCACCAAATGCAACTGCACTTGCTTCAATGGGGATGATGATAGAGTCATTATCTAATGATGCTGTAATGTTTATTAATGATCAAGCTTTATATACTAAAACTTCTGCGTTGATTACTAATGCTGAAATGGGGGCAGATTTAGCTAAAACTCTTGGCAAGAATCGTCTTTTGCTTATTAGAAATCATGGAATCGTTATGGTAGGAGATAGTATTGAACAAGCTGTTGTAGCTGCAGTCTTTTTAGAAAAAGCTGCTGAATTCCAAATCATTTGTCTGCAAGCAGGCGGAGCGAAATATTCTGCATCTGATAAAGAAATTGAAAGAAGCAGAAATAACCGTATTAGTCAAACAAAAGGCATGTACAACTACTTAGAATCTAAAGTTAGCTTAGATTAGTGCAAATTATATAGAGAAGGTGATTTTTATTTTACATTACCTTCTCTAATTTAAAACAAGTCTCTTTAGCTGTGTTTTTTATGATGTTTAGTACAGAAGAGAAGTAAGGTTTTAAAGGAAAAGGTGAAACTTTAAAACTTCCTTAATAAAATTCAGTACTTTAATTATAAAACAGAAAATTTTTGGAGGGAAAACAATGAAAAAAAGTGTAGCATTAGCTTTAGCTGCTGCTATGTCCTTAAGTGTAGCTGGTACTGCTCTTGCGAATAATCCATTTAGTGATGTGCCGCAAGGACACTGGGCATATGATGCAGTAGCTCAATTAGAAAAAGATGGTCTGGTTACAGGTTATGGAGATGGAACTTATCGCGGAGACAGAGCTATGAGCCGTTATGAAATGGCTACAGTAGTTGCTCAACTTGATGATGCAAGTGGCGAAAATGCTGAATTAATAAACAAGTTAAGAAGTGAGTTTGCTACAGAACTTTACAATCTTGGAGTTCGGGTAGATAAATTAGAGAAAAATGCTTCTACTATTAAATTTAGTGGAGATGGCTGGATTCGTTATCAATCAGGTGGTATAGCGCCTCTTATGTCATTTAAAGATAATCCAAATCAACGCGAAGGAAAACGTTGGCAATCACGTATTCGTATTAATATGAATGCTACAATTAATGAAAAAGTTAAATTTTTAGGTAGGGTTAAATATCAAGCTAATACTGCTCGTACAAATCCTAATAATAGAGATCCAGCATATTCTTATACTCAAGATACTTTTATGGATAGAGCAGAAATAGTCTGGACAAATGGTACTTTCCAAGGTCGTTTTGGTAGAATTGCTCCTATGATAGGTCAAGGACTGATTTGGGGAAATAAATCTACAGATGGTGTTTTACTTGGTTATAAAACTAAGAAATGGGATATCTTTGGCGGTGTGCTAGATTATCGTCCACAAGATCCGCCTCATGGTGACAGTACTAGTGCACTTCCTGCTGCTGCCAGCAAGAATGCTACAGTTGTTAATGTTGGTTATAAATTTAGTGATAAATTTGGCTTAACTGCTGCGTATTCTAATGGACATAAGTCTGAAGCAGGCACAAGAGACGAGGCTTATCCGTTTGAGTTAATGGCATTTGGTTTTAGTGCTCAATTGGGCAAAGATTGGAAACTTAATGGAGAATATATAAAGAATGATTCCAAATGGGCTGTTGGCAGAGATGGCAGTAAACAAGATTCGGGTTACTGGACAAGGCTGACTTGGAAAAATGCTAATATGGCTAAGCCTGGAACTTATTCAATATTTGTCGAATATATGGACCTTGAAGCTTATGCAATTGATTCTGCAACTTATGGTCATATGCTTAATTTATCAGCAGGTAATGGTTTTAATCCAACACAATATAACGGAACTGGTGCCGCAGGTGCTAAGGGTTATGGCGTTGTTGCTACTTATGTTGTTGCCAAAAACATTAATATGCAGCTCATGTACCATGATCTTAAACCAACTGACAAAGTTATTAAAGATGCATATGGCGACTATAGAAATGTATATCAATTCTATACAAACTTTAGATTTTAAACTATCAAATAAAAAAGAAACTTCTCTTAAGAGAAGTTTCTTTTTTATTTGATTAGTTATAAAGAGGAATTATTTATTTCGACACGAATTATCAAAAAAGTAATTTATGTGGTACAATAAATAAAATTACATGATAAAGATTCAATTTTGGAGGAAGTTATATGCTAGAGTTAAAAAACATATCATTTGAAATAGAAGATGAAAACGATAAAAAGACCAGAGAAATTTTGCAAAATGTTAGCTTACAAGTAGAAGACAGGAGTTTTGTTGTTATAACAGGCCCTAATGGCGGCGGTAAGTCTACTTTGGCAAAAATTATTATGGGAGTTGAAAATCCAACTAGTGGTCAAATAATATACAATGGCGAAGATATAACAAACTTAGATATTACTGAAAGAGCAAGAAGAGGTATTGGTTTTGCTTTTCAACAACCGGTAAGATTTAAAGGTTTATTTGTTAAAGATCTTCTTCAGCTTGCTGCTGGTAGAAAACTTTCGACAGATGAAGCATGTACATATTTATCTGAAGTAGGACTTTGTGCAGTTGATTATATTGATAGAGAATTAAATTCAAGTTTATCTGGTGGAGAACTTAAACGGATTGAAATTGCCATGTTAATGGTAAGAGGAGTAAAAATATCTATTTTTGATGAGCCTGAAGCAGGTATTGATTTATGGAGTTTTCAAAATTTGATTCGCGTATTTGAAAAATTAAGAGATGAAAATCAAAGTTCTGTCATTATAATATCTCATCAAGAACGTATTCTGGAAATTGCAGATAAAATAGTAGTTATAGCTAACGGGCAAGTAAATGGAGTAGGTTTGAAAAATGAAATACTGCCAGAATTGCTTTCTAACTCTAGCAAGTTCTGCAGATTTTATGGACGGGAGATGTAGGTGTGAATAATATCATTAAGAAAATACTAGAATTAGTTACCGATAAAAAAGATAAACCTAGTGGTGCATATAATATAAGGGTTAATGGAGCTTGCGCTGATAGAGGTTGTACTCCAAATGTAGACATTGTTTCCAAAGAAAATGGATCAGGTATTGATATTCATATAAAGCCTGGGACAAAAGAAGAAGTTTATATTCCGGTTGTTATTGATAATAACGAATTAACAGATATAGTATATAATGATTTTTATATTGGCGAAGATAGTGATGTTGTCATTATCGCTGGCTGTGGCATACATAATGAAGGATCTGGTCATACACAACATGATGGTATTCATACTTTTCATGTTGGCAAAAATGCAACAGTAAAATATTTGGAAAAGCATTATGGAAGTGGCGGCGGTAAAGGTGATAGAGTAATAAATCCTGTTACCAATGTTTTTTTAGAAGAAGGCAGTACTTTGGAGATGGATACTGTTCAGATTGAAGGTGTAGATTTTACCAAAAGAATAACTAATGGTAAAGTAAATGATAATGCTACTTTACTTATTAAAGAAAAGTTGATGACAAGTGGCAATCAAGTTGCTACAACTGAATTTGAAATAGATCTTGATGGTAAAGGTTCAAGTGTTGATGTAATATCTCGTTCTGTTGCTAAAGGCTCATCGGTGCAAGAGTTTTATTCCAAAATTAATGGCAATAATGAATGTGCTGGTCATTCGGAATGTGATGCAATTATTATGGATAAAGCTACTGTGACAGCTATTCCAGAAATAAAAGCAAATCATGTAGATGCATCTTTAATTCATGAAGCAGCTATTGGAAAAATTGCTGGGGTACAGATAATAAAATTGATGACTTTGGGGCTTACCAGAGAAGAAGCAGAAAAAGAAATTATTGCAGGATTTTTAAAATAATAAAAAATATGCCTAAAAGAGGGGTTAATAGTGGACGATAACGTTTTATTAGCTTTTGCTTTAACAGCTATTGCTGGTATGTCAACAGGTATTGGAAGCGCTATAGCTCTTTTTGCTAAACAAACTAACAAAAAAATACTTGCTGTGAGTCTCGGTTTTTCAGCTGGTGTTATGATTTATGTTTCTATGATTGAGATATTTGCTCAGGCAAATGCATCTTTATCACTACATCTTGGCTTAAAAATGGGTTCAACAGTTACGGTGATCTCATTTTTTGCCGGAATTTTATTAATCGGGCTTATCGATAAATTGATACCTAGTGAAGGAAATCCGCATGAAGTTAAGTCGCCGATACAAGAATGTGGCGAAAGAAAAAACGGTCAGCAAAAATTAATGCGTACAGGCTTGTTTACAGCTTTGGCAATTGCAATTCATAACTTTCCAGAAGGTATAGCTACTTTTGTCTCTGCCTTGCAAGACCCTTCTATAGCAATTCCAATAGTTGTGGCAATTGCAATTCATAATATACCAGAGGGTATAGCTGTTTCTGTTCCTATTTACTATGCAACTGGCAGCAAAAAGAAGGCTTTTATATATTCTTTTATTTCAGGACTTGCCGAACCTGTTGGAGCTATTGTTGCCTATTTGATTCTCCTGCCGTTTATGAATGAGCTTGTTTTTGGGATACTCTTTGCTGCTGTAGCAGGTATTATGGTTTTTATATCTTTTGATGAATTATTGCCAGCTGCCAGAGAATATGGAGAACATCATTTATCTATATACGGACTTATTAGTGGCATGGCAGTTATGGCAGTAAGTTTATTAGCTTTTTTATAGTGGGCAATAGGTTAAAATTAATGATAAACACACATCTGCTGCGTTGAAAAATTTGTAAGGTCAGTTACGTACGACTAGTACGTGCCTGACCTTACATTTTTTTGCCTAGAGATTTTTTAATTAAGCAAAAAGTTTTCGTTGCTGTATGGTTTCTTTTGATTTAAATAGCTTTGCTGCCAGTAGTGCAGCGAATTATCAGTTAAATCTAAATCCCAGATATCAGTAGCGTATTGGGCAAAAGCTCTATCGCCGGCAAAGTAACCTGAATTTGCAATATTGTTAAGAGACATTTGGTACCACTTGTTTTCATCTTTATAAGCTTTTTCCAATGCGTTTTGGGAATCTATATAAGAAGCAAAGTCTTTGAGTACAAAGAAATGGTCATTATTCTTTAAAAATGCATCATAATGTACTCTGAATTCGTCGTGATGAACTTTGAAGAAGCCGTTTACTAAAGAATCTAAAATTCTTTTAACACGCGGATCACTTTGATATATATCATAAGAGTTATAACCGCCAAATCTATGATAGTCTAAAACTTGACTTGCTTTAAGTCCAAAAATGAAGATGTTTTCCGGTCCTACTAAATTTTTAATTTCAACATTAGCTCCATCTAATGTACCTATAGTTATGGCACCGTTCATCATAAATTTCATATTGCCTGTACCACATGCTTCATGACCAGCTGTTGGAATTTGGATGCTTACATCAGATGCTGGAATAATGAGTTCTGCTTGTGACACATTATAGTTTTCTAAGAATATAACTTTAATCTTGTCTCTTACAGCAATATCATTATTTATTTTTTCGGCTAAGGTGTTTATGAGTTTGATAGTCTTTTTAGCTTTAAAATAACTGAAGGCGGATTTTCCGCCGAAAATAAATGTTTGGGGAGTTATATCAAGATTAGGGTTATCTTTTAAGCGATTATAAAGATCCATTATATAAAGGGCATGAAGTGATTGCCGTTTATAGGAATGAATTCTTTTAATATGAGCAGAAAAGATTGAAGAAGGATCAACAGTAAGACCATAATGGCTTTTAAAGAATTTGGCAGCATACATTTTATTTATATGTTTTATTCTTTTAAGTTCTTCTAATACTTCTTTATCACCTGAATAATTTTTTAATAAAGAAAGTTCATCTGGTCTTTTGATAAAACCATTACCAATCAAAGAGATAATTAAATCAGTTAATAACGGATTAACCATGAGGAGCCAACGTCTATGAGCGATACCATTTGTAACATTTGTGAATTTTTGTTTGGAAATCTCATAGAAGTCTTTCATAGTGTGCGCTTTAAGAATATCAGTGTGAATTTTAGCAACACCATTTACTTTATGACTGCCTACTATAGCTAAATGTGCCATTTTAATTGTATTGTTTGAGATAATAGCCATATCTGTTATTTGTTGGACATTTTTATTATGATGTTCATAAAGTTCTTTGCAAAATCTTGCATTGATTTCTTCAATGATCATATAAATTCTAGGCAGTAGATTTTTGACTAATCCTACATCCCATTTTTCCAAAGCTTCTGGCATTACCGTATGGTTGGTATATGATACAGTTTTAGTAGTTATTTTAAAGGCTTCATCCCAATTCATATTGTGTTCATCCATTAAAATTCGCATTAATTCCGGAATTACGAAAGTTGGATGAGTGTCATTAATATGAAATGCAACTTTATCAGATAAATTTTCCAGAGATTCTTCAGCAGAAAAATGTGATTTTATAATAGTTTGCAGAGATGCAGATACTAAGAAGTACTCTTGTTTTAATCTTAAGATTTTGCCTTCTGTAGTATTGTCATCAGGATACAGGCAATCAGTAATGCATTCATTTATATGTTTGCTTTCTAAAGCATTAGCACAATGGTTAGGATCTAAACTATTACAAACCTCATTAGACAAATTCATTTCGGCACTAAATAATCTAAGCGTATTTATGACATCGTTGTGATACCCTAAGACAGGAACATCATAAGGTACAGCATTTATTTCCTCAAAATTTTCATGAATAAATTTAACAACACCATTTTTAATTACTCTTATGTTGCCGCCAAATTTTATTTTTACCGCATCATCTTCTCTTCTGTATTCCCAAGCATAGCTGCCATTTTTCAACCAATCATCAGGGTGTTCAATCTGATAGCCATCTCTTATTTCTTGTTTAAAGAAGCCATAGCGATATCTAAGTCCGCAGCCATTACCGATAAGTCCTAAACCAGCCATACAATCAAGGTAACAAGCAGCTAAACGACCAAGACCGCCATTGCCAAGTCCTGCATCAGGTTCTTCTTGTATTAAATCATGCAAATCAATGCCAAGATCAGCAAGAGCTTCTTGGCATGTATCTCTTAGATGAAGACTCATTAAATTGCTCTCCAGCAACCTGCCTAATAAAAACTCTACTGAAAAGTAGTAGACTTGTTTTGTTTGTTCGCTTTTTGCTTTAAGTTTATGGTTTAGCCATTTTTCGCTTATAATATCTCTTAATAGACTTACTAAAACTTCAAATCTATCTTTATTTGAAGTTTCTTCTATGTTTCGTGCTTTTAAAGTTTTAAGTCTATCCAGATAAGCTTCTTTAAACTCATGTTGAGTGAGCACGTCAGTTCATTCCTTCCTTAAAAATATTACGGTAACTATTTAAAAATAAAATTAAAAATATTGTTAATATTAAGTATGAGCCATATTACTTTTAAATATGATTAACTTATAATGTCAATTTTAAAATAGGCAGATAATAGCTATTTATTGACAGTTGATTTGCTAAATGTTACGATATAGCTAAAGAAAGAACCTGACTAACTCAAACAAAAATTACTTTGGCATGTTTGAGTTTTTTTAAATTTTTTAATGTATATCCCATTTATATCTTTGGAAATCTGGAATAAAAAGATAGAGGTGATATAAATGAAAAAATATGATGTTATCATAGTTGGAGCAGGTCCTGCCGGTATTTTTACAGCTTTGGAACTTGTAGAGAAAAGTGCAAAAGTTTTAATAGTGGAAAAAGGCAGAGACATAAGTAAACGTCATTGTTATTCTGCTGCCAATAAAACTGCTTGTATTAATTGTAAACCTTGCGACATAGTTTGCGGTTGGGGTGGAGCAGGGGCTTTTAGTGATGGCAAACTTACTTTAACGACAGAGTTTGGTGGGATGCTGGATACATACCTTGATAATACAGAGCTCACAGAGCTTATTGATTATATAGATTCTATTTATTTGAAATTTGGGGCAACGCCAATTGTTTATGGTTTGGAGAATCAAGAATTGATTCGTGATTTGCAGCAAAAAGCTGCTGCTGCTGATTTAAAGTTTATTCCTGCTCAAATTCGTCATTTAGGAACAGAAAAATGTGGCGAAATTTTAGGCAGAATGTATAGCTATTTAAAAGAAAAATGCGAAATATTAACTTTAACTCAAGTTGAAAAAATATTAACTAATCAAAATGATAAAAAAATACCTTTGGAAGAAATAGAATATAAAGGTATTCAACTTGCTGACGGGACTGTTATAGAAAGTGACTATCTGGTAGTTGCTCCAGGCAGAGAAGGTTCTGAATGGTTTGCAAAAGAAACCAGTAAATTAGGGCTTGCTTCTGAAACAAATCCTGTAGATATTGGAGTAAGAGTAGAGGTTCCTGCTGTTATTACAGAAAAAATAACAGAAGCTGTTTATGAGTCTAAACTTATTTATTATACAAAATCATTTGATGATAGAGTAAGAACATTTTGTATGAATCCTTATGGTGTTGTTTCAACAGAAAACAATGCAGGTCTTATAACTGTTAATGGTCACAGCTATTTAGAACAAAGAACACAAAACACAAATTTTGCTCTTTTGGTTTCTAAGAGTTTCACAGAACCTTTTAAAGAGCCGATTACATATGGTAAATCAATTGCTAAATTGGCAAATCTTTTGGGCGGCGGAGTAATTGTTCAAAGATTGGGTGATTTAAAAGACGGCAGACGTTCTACTGTGGAACGGATAAAAAGAGGGTTGGTTGACCCTACTTTAAAAGATGCTACTCCTGGAGATTTAAGTCTTGTTTTGCCGTATAGACATTTGCTTGCTATAGAAGAAATGCTTGATGCCCTTGATGTGATTATTCCGGGTGTTAATTCTAGACATACACTTTTATATGGAGTTGAAGCTAAGTTTTATTCATCCAGACCACGTCTTACCAATAAACTGGAAACTCAAATTAAAAACATTTTTGCTATAGGAGACGGAGCTGGAGTTACACGTGGTCTTGCACAGGCTTCGTGCACAGGTGTTATTGTAGGTAGAGAGATTTTAAATAGAAATGTTTAGCTTGAAATTACTAATTTTATTTTAGTATTTAATAAAAGATATAAGCGAACAAAGGGGAAAGATTTATTAATGATTGAAAGATATACTTACCCGGAAATGGGCAAAATATGGACAGAAGAAAATGAATTCCGCACAATGCTTGCTATAGAAGTTGCAGCTTGTGAAGCTATGGCAAAGTTAGGGCAAATTCCAGAGGAAGCATTAAAAGAAATTCAAGAAAAAGCAGATTTCAAGATAGAAAGAATTAGAGAAATTGAAAAAGAAACTAAACATGACATCTTAGCTTTTTTAACTGCTGTGGCTGAAAATGTAGGAGATTCATCTAAATATATTCATATGGGACTTACTTCAAGTGATGTTAAAGACTGTGCACTTGCTGTGATGATGAAACAGGCTGCAGAAATAATAATAGAAGATTTAGAAAAACTGGAAGCAGTTTTAAGAAGACGTGCTAAAGAACATAAATATACTGCTATGATTGGGCGTACTCACGGTATACATGCAGAACCACTTACTTTGGGATTAAAGTTTGCTTTGTGGCTTGATGAAATTAGCCGTGATATTGAAAGAATGAAAAGAGCTAAAGAGACTGTTGCTGTAGGTAAAATTTCAGGCGCAGTTGGTACATATGCTAATATAGACCCTGAAATTGAAAAATATGTTTGCGAAAAAATGGGAATAAAAAGAGCTCGTCTAGCAACCCAAGTAATACAAAGAGATCGTCATGCAGAGTTATTGACAACTATAGCTATAGTTGGCGGTACACTTGATAAAATGGCAACTGAAATAAGAAATTTACAAAGAACAGACATCAGAGAAGTGGAAGAGTATTTCCATCCAGGACAAAAAGGTTCTTCTGCAATGCCTCATAAAAGAAATCCAATTACTTGTGAAAGAGTAAGTGGTTTATCAAGACTTTTAAGAGGGAATTGTCTGGCAGTATTAGAAAATATGGCTTTATGGCATGAAAGAGATATAACTCATTCTTCAGTAGAGAGAGTTATTTTGCCTGATAGTACTATTACTCTTGACTATATGCTCAAAAATTTTACTAATATAATAGACAAGCTTTTGGTATATCCTGAAGCTATGAAACAAAATATTGAAAAAACAGGCGGTCTTATATTTAGTCAAAGAATTCTTTTAGCATTGGTTGATAAAGGTGCTTTAAGAGAAGAAGCCTATAAATATGTGCAAAGAAATGCAATGTCCAGATGGCTTGAAGGTGCCGATTTTAAAACTAACGTCTTGCAAGATGCTGATATAAGAAAATATTTATCTACAGAAGAAATAGAAGAATGTTTTAATTATTCGTATCATTTAAGACATGTGGATATGATTATGGCAAGGTTTGGGCTGTAAGTTCTAAAATAGAAAACAGAGCAAAATTAAATGAATTGGGAGTTTTTTATGAGAAAATTTAAATTTGAGAGGTTATTGCAAGTACTTCTTGCTTTGTGTTTGATTGTTGGTGTGTATTATGTGTGGGATGAGTATATTAGAGAGCCTATTCATTTAAAAACAAGTATTGAATCACCAGATAATAAATTTATGGCTTATATTTATGAGAAAAAGGGTGGCACCCCTACTTATCATTTATCTATTATAGAAAAAGAGCAAAGATTAGGAAATCGTGACGGTAATGCTGTTATTTCTTATCGTGAATTTGAAGTCGAATGGGTGAAACCTGGAGAAGTTAAAGTCACATTTTTTACTGAACCAGATCAAAAAGAAATGATTAAAAACATGGACGAAATTAGAGATGTTACTGTAACTTATTCAAATTTACCTCCTAAATAGATTATTATAACAAACAAAAATTTTATAATAAAAACCTCACCAATTTTAATAACTGGTGAGGTTTTTTAAAACAAATCACTATTTGTTGCATCTTTAGGACACATTTTTTAGCTTCTCTTATAATTTCAATTTATCTAAAGCGTCTTCTACACCTTCGACATTTTTGTAATATTTATGATAAGTTTCTCGGGCATTTAAGGGCTTGTCTGGTTTTGTAAATCTAGCACATTCCCAATCAATTATAGCTTCTTTTAAATTTTTGATTTTATTATTTCTTTCATGATGAGAAGAGATATGCCTGTGAATATTGCTTACCGCATTTTTGGGAATAAAAATAGCGTACATAATGATTTTATCCAAATCATGAAGATAACCAGATAAAGTATTTTTACCTGTAAGTTCTTTTTCAACTTTTAAATATGCTTTTTTATGTTGCCAAGTATAATTTATTCTTGACTTATAATCTTTAAGAAAATCTTTAAATTTATTAGACATTGATATCTCCGATATTTAGCTAAGACTTGTTTTTATTTTATCTGATTTTTAAAAGTTTGCCAAGATTGATTTCTAAGTGTTAAAATCAACGTAAATTTTTTTTATAATCTATTGATTTTCTATTAATTAAAAGATATAATGCGAGATAAGTTTAAATAGATATGGTCAAGCATTGTGTAATTTTAATTAAATTTTTAGGGGGTCAAAAATTAAGATGGAACTTTGGATCCAGGAAAATCAAACAGAAAATTTAGCTCTTAAAGCAAGAGTAAAAGAAACTCTTTTTACTAAAAAATCAATTTATCAGGAAATTGGTATCTTTGATACAGAAGAGTTTGGCAGAATGCTTGTTCTGGATGGTGTTTTTCAAACATCTGAATTTGAAGAATTTGTTTATCATGAGATGATAGTACATGTGCCTTTTTATACTCATAAAAATCCTGAGAGAGTTTTAATCATTGGGGGCGGTGATGGAGGCAGTGCTAGAGAAGCTCTTAGACATAAAGATGTAAAAGAAGTTAGAATGGTAGAAATAGATGGTGATGTTGTAGAAGCTTGTAAAAAATATTTGAAGCAAAATAGTATTCAATTGATAGAAGAAGATAAAGAACCGCGTTTTACGCTTGAAATAGGCGATGGCATTAAACATGTGGAAGAGACAGAGAATTATTATGATATCATAATTGTAGACTGCTCTGATCCTATTGGTCCGGGTGAAGGACTTTTTACTAAAAAGTTTTATCAAAATGTTTTAAGAGCTTTAAGAGAAGACGGTATTTTTGTTCAACAAACAGAATCTCCTTTTTATCATCAAGAACTGCTTAAAAGAGTTTATAAAGATGTTTCAACTTCTTTTAACTATGCAAATGTATTTCTTGCTAATATTCCTATTTATCCAGGCGGACTTCATACATTTACTATAGGTTCTAAAAAATATGATCCATTAAAATTTGAAGAAATTTTACCTAGAGTTAAAGAAGATTTAAAATATCAATATTATAATAAAGACATTCATAAAGCAGCATTTGCTTTGCCGCAGTTTTTTAAAGAAATATTAGATAGTGCGGCTAAATAAAATTAAAGCTAAGATAAATCAGTCTGCATGATGCACTGAGAAATAAGATTTTTAATATTATTTTTAGGAAGGGAAATTTAAATGAAACTTGTCCGTTTTGCCCAATTACAACTTTCTGTCGTTGAAGAGAAGATGAAAAATGTTGAAATTGCAGTTTCATTTTTAGATGTTGTTTCCCGAGAAAATGTGGATATTGTAACTTTGCCAGAAATGTTTTGCTGTCCATATCAAAAGGAAAATTTTCCGGTTTATGCAGAACCGGAAGGCGGGGAGGTATGGACTGCTTGCTCTGAATTGGCTAAAAAGTATAAAGTTTATTTATCAGCTGGGTCAATACCAGAGCTTGATGATAAAGGACAAGTGTTTAATACAGCCTATGTTTTTGACCGTGCAGGACAGCAAATAGGCAAACATCGTAAAATGCACCTTTTTGATATAAATGTGCGAGGTGGTCAGCAATTTAAAGAGTCAGACATGCTAACAGCCGGAAATTCCGTTACAGTATTTGATACTGAATTTGGAAAAATGGGACTTTGTGTTTGCTATGATTTTCGATTTCCAGAGCTAGCTAGGTTAATGGTTTTACAAGGAGCAGAGATAATTTTAGTTCCAGGTGCCTTCAATATGACAACAGGTCCAATCCATTGGGAACTTTTGTTTCGTTCACGGGCGGTGGATAATCAAGTATTTACTTTCGGAACAGCACCAGCACGAGATGGCTGTTCACAGTATGTATCATGGGGTCATAGTATTGCCGTTGATCCGTGGGGTAATGTCATTTCTCACATGGACGAAAAAGAGGGATATACAATTACTGAAATTGATTTGGAAATCGTGAGTCGAATTAGAAATCAGCTTCCATTACTTAATCAAAGACGAACTGATATATATACGTTGACGGAAATCAAATAAATTTGCTAGTCTTGTAAGTGAAGCCAGGAAATTCAATTTAGGTCTTTATGTATCAGTTAAACTCCACAACTTCCAAGATCTTGTAAACTAAGAACAATTTATTAAATAAATAATAGATATTAAAAAGGCTTGATTTAAGTGCTTAAGTTCATTTAGACTAAATCTTTTTTAATTTATTGTCATAAGATATTTATTGCAAAAAAAGAAAAAAATGGTATAATTAAAATATGTAAAACTATTATACTATATACATAAATATATGCACTATGAAAGGATGATTTATGATGATTAGTTGTTCTACTATTATGGCTATAGTTCAAAAAAATAGAGTTGAGACTTCTACCAAAGTTCAAGAAGTTTTAACTAAGTATGGTTGCAATATAAGAGTGAGATTAGGTCTTCATGATTCAGCTATAGACAGCTGTTCTAATAGCGGACTTATTTTGCTTCAAATTTGTACCGAAGACAAAGATGTTGTAAAAGAGATGGAAAAAGCTCTGCAAGCAATACCAGATGTTATTGTTAAGTATATGGAAATATAAAATAATAAAGTTTTTAAATATAAAAAACCAAAGTCTATGACTTTGGTTTTTTTAGTTTATTTAGAATGAAAGTCTCCAGCCAGCATATATTTTCCAGGGTTCAGTGAATTTACCACCTTGGGCACGTTCTACACTTAGGTAGATATTATTTCGATCATTAATTTGTGATGTATAGCCAACACCATATACCCACCAGTTGTCGCCAAAGCTTTCTGGTATGTCCATGTTGTTTGCAACAATGTTTACATCTCCATCAAATTCTTTTTCATAAGAAGCTTTTAAATATAAATTAGTCTTCTTTGTTTCATAACCGATTCTAAAGCCTATTCTGCCAAGTGATGATGTGAAACTGTCTACGCCAATTTTAAGTCCGTTTGATGCGTGGAAGTTTCCGCCATCTTGGTGTGTATAACTGTATTGAATTTGTGGTTCAACATACCATGCTTCGCCTTGTTCGTTTTGTTTGAATTTAAAGCGTTTGCCAAGTTCAATTGAAAAGCCCATACCACCAGTACTTACATTGTCACCTGTTACACGGTCACCTACTGTATCAAGCACATTAAATTTATTTTTCAGCCACATATATTTAAGTAATGCATCAGCATAGAAACCGTTATCTTGGATATAAGTTGTATATAAGCCAACTGTTTTGGAGTCTATATCACTATTGCCGCCTGTGCCACTTTTATCCATGCTGTAATTGATATCGCCTTTGCTGTAGCCTATCATACCGCCTATATAAGTGGTACCTTTTTTATTTGTTTTTATTTTTCTGTCATAACCCATTTGCATACCACTGTAATCCATGTCAAAGCCTCTGACAAAACTTCTGCTGTTAGACTCCATTTGACCGCCATAGCCTCTGAACCAAAAACCGGCAGCACTTGGGGTATCACGTAAATCGCCTAGTCTTTGAACAAGAGTTTGTGTTTCTGCATAAGAAAGAAGGTAGGCACCCATGAATGTGTTGACAGCTGCACTTGCTATAGGACCTGACTTGCCGGTACCATATAGTTCCCAGTTATTTTGGTTGTCTTCTGTACGTCTAAGTCCATACAACCATGCACCTATTTCAACATTGTCATTTAATACCTTGAAATCACCATTACCATCACCTGTTTCTACAACAGTAAGTGTTTCTGTTCCATCTGTTTCTGCGCTACCTTGATTGTGAATAGATAAAATATGGTAGCCATCTGTGGTTTCAGTAATAATTTTGTCTCCAGTTCCGGCAATGATGTCTGTTTTTAAAGCAAAGTATCCGTTTGTTGCGTTGCTTGCAGGATTTGCTGTAGATAAATTTTTAATATTTACAGTTGTGCCAAGTTCTGCACTTGTTAAATCTACAGTAGCATTATTAAGAGTTAAATGTGTAAGAGTGGAATTTCCTGTTACATTCCAAAGTGATTTTGTCATATCAAGAGACAGTGTGGCAGAAGTGCCGGAGAAAGAGGTTTTGCCTGTAAAAATTGAATTTTCCTCAAACTCAAGGTCAATTACTCCTGTTGATGTTACATTCATATTACCAGTAATATCATAAACTGCTTTACCAGAAACTGTGCCTTGTTGTCCAGCCGTAATTGCATAAGCATTTTTACTTGAATCAACAGATATGGCTACTGTTCCACTTAAGTTTACTTCACCATTTCTTGTTACTTGGATACCATGTGCATTTTGTCCGCTTGTTATGATGCTAATTCCATTTACATTTATTATGCCTTTTTCTGGAGCTGATGAAAGTACGCCATTACCAGCATTAAGACCAATGCCAGAAGTACCTCCAGTTGTGATACTTGTATTTGTAAGGTTTACAGTGCCGCCTCTTGTAGCATAAACACCGTATGCACTTATACCATCTGTTTTGATTGAGGAACTATCAGCTAAATTAATAATAGAGTCAGCTCCCAGGGAATATAAACCATAAGCACTTGTACCTTGTGTTTTAATGGTAGACTTTTCGCCAATATTAATTGTTCCACCAGAAATATAATTACTGCCAGCTATAATTCCTGCTTGTACTGCAGAAGAACTGCTTCCTTGTGTAGCAATAGTACTGCCGGCACCTATTTCAATATTAGAATCACCATGCCTGCTCCAGACAGCGTGAGCTTTTTGGCCGACTGTGGAGATATCAGCATTTTTGCCTATAGAAATATTTCCTCCGTAGAGTACATTGTTATTAAAAACCCAACCAGTTACAACTGCACTGGATCCTTCACCAGAGCCGAGGGATTTAATTTCACTATTATCGCCTATTTTTATATAGCCTTTATAAGGATTATCAAAAGGATTAGCTGAGTTATCTGTAGCAGGATTATACTCACTGCTATTGTACGCGTGCACTGCTATTCTATTTCCGCCATTAGTTGTTTGACCGCCGGTTTGAGTGATTTTGGCATAATCACCTATTTCTATTTTGCCGCCAGATGATGCACTGACCACTGCTACAGTTGGTCCGTAAGTATTGCCTTTTATTTCAGCATTATTTCCTATTGTAACAAGACCGTTGCGATGTGCATCTATTGCTGTACCCTCAGATGAAGTTATTTTACTATTGTCTCCTAAATGAATTTCAGCTTTATAATTAAAATTATAAGTGTCCGCAGAAATGCTAGTGTTTTTGGAGTTGATTTCTGTTGTTCCCAGATTGACAATACCGTTTCCTTGAGGGATTGTATAATTGTTGTAGAGATATACTTTAATGCCTATTCCGTCAGTATCTATCTTAAGTGCTCCGCCATTTACTATTCCGCCATTAGGAGAACCAACTAATATTGCTGGATTGCCAGAGGAAAGTGATGGTACAGAGATTATTGAATCGTCAGTTATAGTATAAGTGCTGCCGTCAGTGACTGATATTGGATTTTGAGAAGATGCTGCATAACATGGTGTTGTTGCTATAATGCAGCTTATAGCAAGGTATAAAGATCTTTTTTTAGGGACGATTTTCATTATTATATATTTCTCCTTATTTATATTAAACAATATTAATTATTATTTTAATATTATAACCATAAAGAAATATTATGTAAATAATAATTGATATTATTTACATAAGGATAATACTCTTTATAATTAATGTCAAGTTAAAATATATAGTAAAGAGAAGTAATATTAAAATTATTGTTATTTAACAATAAGAAAACAGTAAATTATTTATGATTACCTTTCTAGATAATAGCAGTATCTATAATTGACAAGAAAATGAAAGAAATATATACTTTGAAACATAAGAATATAATATTTAAGTAGATATTTTCAATTTTGTTTAATTTAAAAATAAAGTGAAAAGGAATTTGATAATTATGAAATCAAAAGTTTATTTTATTCCTATAAAAGATAGTGCTTCTGTGGCAGAACAAACAGAAAAAATGAAAAAAATTGTTGATTTTTCTCAAGCTGAAAATATTGTTTCTCCTGAAGATTTTGTTGCTGTAAAATTTCATGTAGGAGAAGGAGAAAATAAAACCAGAGTAGCTCCTGAACTTATAAAAGTAGTTGTAGATAAAATAAAACAGAAAAAAGGTCAGCCTTTTTTAACTGAAACATCTACTCTTTATAAAGGTGAAAGAGAAAATGCAGTAAAACATATTATGCATGCTCATAGACAGGGCTTTGGTATAGAAAGTGTTGGAGCTCCCTTTGTAATGTCTGATGGTTTACTAGGCAATACTGAACATGAAGTGGAAATAAATTGTGAACTTAATAAAACAGTCAAAATAGCTAAAGAAGTTGTTAATACTGATGCTGTTATTGTTGTATCTCACCCAACAGGACATGTTATTGCCGGGGTTGGAGCATGTATTAAAAATCTTGGAATGGGATTTGCCAGCAGACAAGGGAAAATGCGTCAACATTCTCAAATGAAACCAGAAGTTAAAAGCAGTTGTCGTTTTTGTAAGAAATGTATTTCTTGGTGTCCTGAGAGTGCTATTACAGAAAAAGACGAGAAAGCTTACATAGATAGCAGCAAATGTATTGGTTGTGGTGAATGTATAGCAGTATGTAATTTTGATGCTGTTACTTATGATTACAACAATGATTCTGAATTTGTGCAAAAAAGCATGGCTGAATATGCTTATGGCGCAGTTAAAGATAAGAAAAACAAGATTTTTTATTTCAATGTGTTGATTAATATGACAAAAGAATGTGATTGTTATGCTGAAAATCAACCTAAGCTTATACCTGATGTAGGAATTTTAGCTTCAAGTGATCCTGTAGCAATAGACAAAGCTACATTAGATCTTACTTGTGAAGCTAACGGACAAAATCTTGGTGAAATTGCTTTTTCATATCATGATCCGCTTATTCAAATTAAGCATGCTGAGAAAATTGGTATGGGATCATCTGAATATGAATTAGTTGTTGTAGAATAATTTGAATTATTAAAGGGGAAGACAAGATGCAATACTTAAGTACACGTGGTTATAAAGATAAATTTTCTGCAGCGGCAGCTATAGAAAAAGGAATAGCTCAAGATGGAGGTCTTTTTGTACCGGAATATATACCGACGTTTGCCAAAGAAGAACTTCAAGGCCTTATTTTATCTTCTTATGAAGATAGAGCAGTTGCAGTACTGAAAAAATACCTAACTGATTATACAGAAGAAGAGTTAAGAGAAGCAGCTAAAGAAGCTTATAAAAAAAATGATCTTAACAATAATGTAGTTGGTTTTTCCTCAGAAGAGCCGGCACCTCTTGTGAAATTAAAAAGTGATAAAGCTGTTTTAAAGGATTTGCATATACTAGAGTTGTTTCATGGACCGACAAGTGCTTTTAAAGATATGGCACTGCAAATATTGCCTCATCTTTTAACAAAAGCATTAGAAAAAACAGGCGAAAAATCTGATGTAGTGATTCTTGTAGCTACTTCAGGAGATACAGGTAAAGCAGCACTTGAAGGTTTTAGAGATGTAGAAAGAATTAAAATTATAGTGTTTTATCCTGAAGAGGGTGTTAGCGATATTCAAAAATTGCAGATGCTGACTCAAGAAGGAAACAATGTAGAGGTAATAGCTGTAAGAGGTAATTTTGATGATGCTCAAAATGGGGTAAAAGAAATCTTTACAAGTGAAGATTTTAATCAAGAGCTTTTGACAAAAGGGTATAAACTTTCTTCAGCTAATTCTATAAATTGGGGTAGACTTGTACCACAAATAGTATATTATTTTAGTGCTTATTTAGATTTAGTTAAAAATAAAGAAATTGAGTTAGGCGAAAAAGTTAACTTTTCAGTGCCTACAGGAAATTTTGGCAATATTTTAGCTTTATATTATGCCAAGTTGATGGGACTTCCTGTTGGTAAGCTTATTTGTGCTTCAAATAAAAATAATATATTGACAGATTTCTTAAAAACAGGTGTTTATGATAGAAACAGACATTTTTATAAAACATATTCACCTTCTATGGACATTTTAATTTCAAGCAACTTGGAAAGACTTTTGTATCAGATTACTAAGGAAGATACAAGTAAAGTTGCTGAGTTAATGGAAAGTTTGAAAACAGAAGGCAAGTATGCGGTAGAACCTGAATATTTAAAGAAAATTCAAGAAGATTTCTTCCCGTCTTGGGCAGATGATGAAAAGACTTTAGAAGTTATAGAAGAAGAATTTGCTGATTCTGGCTATCCTTTAGATCCGCATACAGCTGTTGCTTTTAATGCAGCTAAAGAATATAGAAAAGCAACCGCGGATTTTGCACCACTTGTTGTTGTATCTACAGCAAGTCCTTATAAATTTAGTGATACAGTCTTAAATGCTTTAGATAAAAATAAATATGAAGAACTTAAAACAACTTCAGAATTTGCAATATTGAAAGCTCTTTTTGCGAAAATTAAAATGCCTGTTCCTTTTGGTTTGGCTAATTTAGAAAATCAAAATATACTTCACAAAAAAGTTTGCAACAAAGAAGAAATGAAAGAATTTGTTTTACAAAGTCTAGTTTAAAAATGAGGGATTATTATAGAAGCTAAAAAAGAATTAAAAGAATTTTTAAGTAAGCTGCAAAAAGGAGAAATCTCTCTAGAGGAAGCTTTGGACAAATTGACTTTAAAATCTGAGAGAGAAACTGCTCTTTATGAAGATTTAGGTTTTGCCAAGGTTGACCATAGCAGATATTCCAGGCAAGGGTTTAATGAAGTTGTGTTTGGGGCAGGAAAGACTACAGAACAAGTTGTCCAAATTTTAAAAAGTCTATCTTCTTCAGATAAGAACATTATGGCGACCAGAGTTGGTTTAGACACATATAAAGAAGTTTTAAAAGAAATTCCGGAAGCTAAATATTATGAACTTGCCAGAATAATATCTATAGAAAAAGAAGAAATAAAAGATCAAGATAAATTTATTTTAGTTTTAGCTGCAGGCACAAGCGATATAAATGTGGCTGAAGAAGCTGCTGTTACTGCTGAAATTATGGGCAATAAAGTAGAGAGAGCTTATGATGTAGGAGTTGCAGGTATACACCGTTTGTTTGATCAGTATGAAAAAATGCAAGAAGCAAATGTAGTTATAACTGTAGCCGGTATGGAAGGTGCTTTAACAAGTGTTGTAGCAGGTCTTGTTTCTAAACCTGTAATATCTGTACCTACAAGTGTTGGTTATGGGGCGAGTTTTGAAGGACTGACTGCTCTTTTGGCTATGATGAATAGTTGTGCTAAAGGTGTGGCAGTAGTTAATATTGATAATGGATTTGGTGCAGGTCATTTAGCAAGTATTATTAATAAAATGAACATATAAAAAAATACAATCAATTGATTGTATTTTTTTATTTATTCAATATAAATAGACCGTTCTTTTATAAAAAAGAAAGCAATTATAATTTAAATATCTGTAGTTAATGGTTGATTTTTTTCTTTGTATTTTTTTCTGGTGGCTTCGCCGCCTCTTATATGTCTTTGGGCTTTGTTTGTTTCTAAAACATTTTTGACCTTTAAAGCAAGTTTTTTATTTATTTCAGGTAATCTTTCGATCATGTCTTTGTGAACTGTGCTTTTGCTTACTCCGAATACTGATGCCGCTTGTCTGACAGTTTCATTAGTATTTAAAATATGTTCACAAATATCCAAAACTCTTTTTCTTATATGTTCTTTCATATTATTGCTTTTCCCCCTCGTACCCTTGTAATCCTTATTAAAATGTATATGCAGGGAGGGGTAAAAAATGCTCAACTTAATAGTGTTTTATCTTGCGATTATTGTGCGAGATTTGCTAAATATAGTTAAAAAGACAGGGGAAATAAAGAGTTGTTTAGCTATAATAATTTTTTTATTTTTTATAAATAAGACAAAGAAAAAAACCGTAATTCTAATTACGGTTTTTCAGATTATTTTTTGATTGTAAAACCAGAATCGATTGCTTTGTGTGGACATGCCTTTTTACAGTCGCCGCAACGAATACATTCCGGGTCATTTGGTTTTTCAAATACAGATATATTTAATTTGCAGCTTGTCTGACAAGCTCCGCATTGTGTGCATTTTTCTTTGTTAATATTAAAGTTATATAAGGAAATAGGATTAAATAATCCGTAAATTGCTCCCAGAGGGCAGATATATTGGCAAAAAGGTCGGAACACAATAATTGATAATATAATTGTGGCTATAAGCAGGAAAAATTTCCAGGCAAATAACCAACCTAAAGAGTCTCTAATTCCTTCATTTGTAGTTGCCAGTGGAATTCCTGCCATTAAAGTGCCTGCAGGACAAATAAATTCACAAAACCAGGGCTGCCCTTGGCCTATTACATCTATGATGAAAATAGGCAGTATTATCACAAAAAGAATAAGGATTACATATTTTAAAAATCTTAAAATCATATGCCCGGGCAGTGTTTTTAATTTTTTGCTAAAAGGAATTTTATAAAGTAAATCTTGAAAAAATCCAAAAGGACATAACCAGCCACAAACAAGACGTCCCAGAAAAACACCTGTTATTATTAAAAAACCTACTATATAAAAGGAAAAATTAAAATTGCGGCTGCTTAAAATTGCTTGCAGAGAGCCGATTGGGCATGAACCTAATGCCCCTGGACAAGA
Source organism: Selenomonadales bacterium OttesenSCG-928-I06 (assembly GCA_030266395.1). Taxonomy (GTDB): domain Bacteria; phylum Bacillota; class Negativicutes; order Sporomusales; family Sporomusaceae; genus JAJDHX01. The sequence goes on from JAJDHX010000012.1 coordinate 33,066, forward strand.
GTAACAACTCAGTCCTGGGACACAAACAAATTTTGATTTTCCTGTATAAATTTTTCCTTCAATAAAGCCAACTATATATCCATTAGTTACAAGCGAAAAAACAAGCTGTACAAGTCTTTGTAGTTTAAGATTTAGAAAAGCAAATAAATCAGCCAATACCTATACACTCTAAACAGACATTGATTGCTTTAATTAAGACAGTGTAATGTTCTTTTCTGGATATACCTACAAAAACGAATACTATACCTGTTGTCAATATAGTTAGCCTAATTAGATTTTTTCTCGATATATTCACCTATTTTACTTCCTTTAAGGTTTTATCAACGATTTCTTTCCATTCAGACATGCTTCTGGCACCAACATAAGATTGACCAACTATATTTCCGCTTTTATCTACAAAAATTGTTTCTGGAACAAGGTTAACATCTTCTAATTTCGCATTTATTAAATCTTCAGATGGGATTAAATGAAGGTAATTGGCATTTGTTTTAGTTATAATTTCTTTAGCCAGCTCTACTTGTTCTTGCGAAAGAGAGCCGTCGTCATTAAGAACATCAACAACTATTCCTATAACCTGAAAATTTTTGTCTGCATATTCTTTATTGAGTTTTCCTAAATCAGGCATTTCTCTTATACATGGCGGACAAAAAGTTGCCCAGATATTAATCATTGTTAAGTCATGATTTTTGAAAATATCTTGATTAACTGCATTGCCGTTTATGTCATGTGCTGTGAAAGAGCCTAATGTAGAAGAGGCTTGGGCAGTTTGAACAGGAGGCGGGTTATTATTTTTATTAGCCTCATTTTTTGATGCACATGAAACTAATAATAAAGCTGTTATTAAAGTAATTATTGTTATAAAAAGTTTTCTGTTTCTTTTCATTTTTATCTCCTTATATAAAAAGATTCTTCTATCTATTATTTTACAAGAATTTTTCTATATACGCCAGTAAAGAAGTTTTTTAAAAATAAAATAAGATTCAACTTATTTTAGCCAAATCTTATTTTGAATTATTTATTGATAAAATTCTTTTAAATCAATATATTTATTTGTTGATATTGATTGAATTGCAAAATGCAAATGAGGATCTTCCAAGTTTTCGCTAAATCCTGCTGTGCCAATTACAGTTCCTTTTTTTATAAGGTCTCCTTTTTTAAAGGCAGCTGTTTTTAGAGAACTATAATAAATGTTGTAGTCGCCATTTTTGATTTTTACTGTTAGTCCTAAAGATTTTTGGTTTAAAACATCTTCTACAATTCCGTCAGAAACAGAAGTTATCTGGGCATTTTCGCTTAGTTTAAAGTCAACACCATTATGGAATTTCCAGGTTTTAAGGATTTCATCATATGTCCAGCCATGTTCTTTTATGATTTTATTGGTAAAGAGATTTTTTATTTGTGTATTTTCTTTTAAGTCAAAAGCTTCTTGCGGAATGGTTTTTACAGAATGATCTTTTGTTGAGTTTTGTTCATTCTTTACTACTGAAAATGTTGGAGTATTTTCTGAATTATTCAGATGATTGTTTGTTTCCAGGGTACTGTTTTCCAGATTAGGTGATCTTAAACTTTCTATCCTGGCTAAGCTTTGCTCAATTTCATCTACAGAGTAAT
>JAJDHX010000013.1 GCA_030266395.1 Selenomonadales bacterium OttesenSCG-928-I06
ATATAAAAGAGAATTATCTTAATTCTCCATATGATTACCTGAAAAACATCTCTGATGACTATTATCTAGAACTTTATAGAAAAGCTAATATAATAATATGTACAGGTCAGGGAGCTTGGGAAGATTTAATGATAGAAGAAACTCTTCTTATAAAAGAGGAGTTGAAAAGGAAACGTATTCCTGCTTGGATTGATTTTTGGGGTAAGGAAGTAGAACATGATTGGCACTGGTGGAAATTACAAATGGTATATTTTTTAAATCATATTTTGTATGATGAAGATAATAAAATAAGAAAAGTAAATTCACTATAAAAAATACAGTTAAGCGCTAATGCTTAACTGTATTTTTATATTTAGTTTAGAATCTGTAGCTATTTTAGATTATTATGTTATAATAAAGTCATAATTTACATAAAGGGGAGGATTAAGTGGCTAAAGATAAAAAAATACGTATACTGCCCAAAGGCCCTTATGAAATAAGTGGCGACATACCCCTGAAAAAATGTTTAGTTATCCCAGATGCAGAAAACAGGTCAGACCGCTGGGAAGATGGAAAAGTTTATGAAACAGCAGGGGAAGTGTATCATCTTTGCAGGTGTGGGCATTCTCAAAATAAACCGTTTTGTGACTACAGGCATTTAGATACTGGATTTGAAGGCAAAGAAGTTGCCAAACATGAGTTCTATGATGATAAGGCAAAACTTTATAAGGGTCCAACGATAGATTTATTAGATAATAGTGAACTATGCGCTGTAGTGCGTTTTTGTAAAAATACTTGGCATCTTGTTAAAGATTCAGATAATCCCGAATCAAGAGAACAAGCTATATATGAAGCATCTGCTTGTCCTGCTGGAAGACTTATTGCTGTGGAGAAAGATGGAACAAAAATTGAACCTGAGCTAAAGCAAGAAATAGGGGTAGTTCAAGATGTTCCTAAAAATCATAAAGGACCTTTATGGGTAAAGGGTGGAATCACAGTTGAAGGGTCTAATGGCGTATATTATGAAGTTCGAAACAGAGTAACTCTTTGCAGATGCGGGGAATCAAAGAATATGCCATTTTGTGATGGACATCATTTAAGTTGTAAGCATATGCAAGGTTTAGATAAGTAGTTATTTATAAAGTGATTTAATTATGGAGACATCTGGTTTTTACAAATATTTATTAAAATGCTAAAATAATATTATCATCTAAGAGAAGGGGTGTTCTAATTGAAAAGATTTATAGCAATTTTTTGTGTTTTGACTTTTTTAACGTTTACAGGATTTGTTTCAGCTGAGAATACAGCAAAACAGCCTGACCGTGATGTATGTATGACATATGGCGTTATAAAAGATATTAATGGCAACATGATTACAGTGGTGGGAGAAGGCTTTGTTAAAGAAATAATTCTTTTAACAAACGAGGAAACTTATTTCTTAAATGGTGAATATGGAAATAAAATAGATTCCAAGGAATTGTCAACAGGAATGGCTGTAATGACATATTACGGTCCTATTATGACTAAAAGTCTTCCGCCGCAGTCTAAAGCGAGAGCAATTATTACAGGTAATAGCTCAGAAACAGCTAAATATATTAAAGTGAAAAAAGTTGACTTTGTAGAAAATGGTGTACGAGTATTAAATAGTAATTCTGACCAGTATATTACAATTACAAATGATATCTTGCCTTATGCAAGACAACAAATAAAAGAAGGCAGCGAGCTTTTAGCCTGGTATAAAGTTAGTGCACTTAGTATGCCTGGTCAATCAACAGCACTTAAGGCAGCGCTTATTTCACACAAAAAAGCAGATATTATTGTTCATTTATCAGCTGGGGTTATAGCTGTAAATAACAAAGAGATACAACTTAATCCAAATGCACCTAAATTTAGTGATACAATGATGCTTCCTTTGGCTTCTATTAGTGAAGAATTGGGATACGAAGTTTCTTGGGATGCAGAAAAGAGAATGGTTCAGTTGAAAAAAGACAGAATGCTTATTTCTGCTTTTATTGGCAGTAGTGGTTATGCTAGATCAAGAGCAAATATAGAACTTGATTATGCACCACAGATTATAGATGACAGAACTTATGTTCCTGTAGAATTTTTTACCAGAGTATTAAACAATACTGTAAATATTATCAATGGTTCTGTTTAATGTAAAAATAGTAATTTATAAATAAAATAAAAACCCGAAGATGGTAATATTAAAATTCCATCTTCGGGTTTTTTATTTATTCTTTTTTTCTCTTAAAAAATTTTCGATTTCAGAAAACAAAGAATCTATTAATTCGTTTTCTGGTACTTTTTTGATGATTTGACCTTTTCTAAAAAGAAGTCCTTGTCCTAGTCCGCCAGCTATGCCTACGTCTGCTTCTCTGGCTTCTCCCGGCCCGTTTACTTCGCAACCCATTACAGCAACGTTTATGGGTTCTTTTATAGATTCAAGTCTTTCTTCAACTTTGGCAGCTATGTCAAATAAATTTATTCTGCATCTGCCACAAGTTGGGCAAGAAATTAAAGTTGGACCGTATGTTCTTAAGTTTAAAGACTTTAGGATTTGGTTAGCGACTTTTACTTCTTCTACCGGGTCTGTAGTGAGAGACACTCTGATAGTGTCACCAATGCCTTCGCTTAAAAGAGCACCTATTCCTACAGCAGATTTTATTAATCCTGATTTTAAGGTGCCTGCTTCAGTAATACCAAGATGAAGCGGATAATCTACTCTTTCAGACATTAATCTGTAGGCTTTTAATGTTAAGGGAACTTCATGAGCTTTTAAAGATATCTTAATATCATGAAAATCAAGTTCTTCTAAAATTTTTATATGTCCCAAAGCGCTTTCTACCATGGCTTCAGGTGTAATTTGACCTTCTGGACTATATTTTAGAATCATAGCTTCATCCAAAGAACCTGCATTAACACCTATTCTAATAGGAACTTTTCTTTGTTTTGCTTCTTTTACTACAGTTGCAACTTGATCTTTTTCTTTGATATTTCCAGGGTTTAACCTTAGTGCGTCGATGCCATTTTTTAAAACTGCCAGAGCTAGGCGGTAATCAAAATGAATATCAGCAACTAAAGGTGTTGCTGTTTTATTTTTTAATACAGCAATAGCATCAGCATCAGCTAAGTCTCGAATAGCCAAGCGTACAATATCACAGCCTACATCAGTTAATTTATTTATTTGAGCTAAAACATCATCTGTTTTTTCTGTTTTTATAGTTGTCATAGATTGTACAGAAATTGGGCTGTTGCCACCAACAGGTATAGAACCAATATTAATTAAGCGAGTTTTTTTCCGTTCCAACATTTATATAGTTCCTTTCTAGGTGAAATATATATAATTTAATAGATGTTATAATCATAATCATTATAACATCTATTTTTGAAATATTTAATTTTTAAAATTTTTAAAGAGCATTCTTTATATCTTTAAATGTGACTATTATCATTAGAGAAATAAGTAAAGCAAATCCCATCATATGAATTATTTCTAGAGCACGTCTGTTGAGAGGTTTTCTTCTTATAGCTTCAATTGTTAGGAAAATAAAGTGACCTCCGTCTAAAGCCGGGATAGGGAAAAGGTTGATTAACCCTAAGTTCAGACTTAAAAAGGCTGCAAATTGTAAAAGAGATATAAAACCAAGCTGGGCAAATTGACCTGTTAATTTTACAATTCCCACAGGGCCTGTGAGTTCAGCCGGAGCGCTGCCTAAAATTATATTTTTTAAAGCTACAAGCATCTGTACCAGGATTAAACCGGTGTTTTGGATTGAAAGCCAGGCAGATTCAAATATCCCGGGATAATATTTGTCAAAATGAGATATTACTCCAATGACACCTCTGTTTGTATTTGAATCATATTCAGGTGTAATGGCAACTTGTTCTATTTGTCCTGTAGCTGCTTTTTGAACTTCTAATGTTACAGTTGTATTTGCATTTGCTTGTATAATTTCTACAAGCTCTTTCCAAGTAGCTACTTTTGTATCATTTACTGCCAGTACGACATCTCCTGCGGCAAGACCTGCTATTGCTGCTGGTCTGTCAGGCAATATTTCTCCAAAAACAGGTTTATCTGAAGGGACGGCAACACCACTTGAGAGAATTACTATAAAAAACAGGGCGATTGCTAAAAAAAAGTTCATAAAAGAACCTGATAAGATAACTATCATTCTAGCCCAAATTGGGCGAGCTGAATATGCTCTGGGATCAGCTTTGTCGTCTGGATCCATTCCTGATATTTTATTAAAACCACCTAAAGGAATTATCCTTAAAGAATATAACGTTTCGCCTTTTCTAAAACTTAAAAGTTTAGGACCAAATCCTATGGCAAATTCTTCTACACGCATGTTAGTCATTTTGGCAGTTATAAAATGTCCTAATTCATGAACAAAAACGAGTAGACCAAAAACAAATATGACTGCAAGGGTTGTTATTAATGTTGTTTCCACGAGAGCCTTACACCGCCTTTATGAAAGTTTGGATACTTATTTACTATGTTTCTCCAAATAAATATTTTCTATTATTTTCAGAGCAGTAATTCTTGCTTTATTGTCTGTTTCAAAAATATCTTCTAAGGAAGGGTTTTTAATTCTTTTGTGATTTCTCATAACTTCTCGAATGACTTCAGAGATGTTTAAGAAATTTATTTTGTTTTCTAAGAAGGCATATACTGCAACTTCATTTGCTGCATTAAAAACACAAGGCATAGTTCCTGCAATTCTTCCTGCTGCAAGAGCTAGAGACAGACATTGGAATGTGTTTTTATCAGGCTGTTCAAAAGTTAAGTCTTTCATGTTTTTAAAATCAAGTTTCGGAAACGGATTTTTTAATCTCTCCGGATATGTTAAAGCATATTGAATAGGTAATTTCATATCAGGTTGACCTAATTGGGCTAATATACTGCCGTCATTATATTCAACCATTGAATGAATTATGCTTTGGGGGTGTACAGAAATTTGAATTTGAGAATATTTAAGATCAAAAAGCCATTTAGCTTCAATTGCTTCTAAACCTTTGTTAGCAAGTGTTGCAGAATCAACTGTAATTTTTTTGCCCATCGCCCAATTGGGATGAGCAAGACAATCTTCAGTAGTAATATTTTTAAGTTCATTTTTAGATTTGCCTCTAAAAGGACCTCCAGAAGCAGTAAGTATTATTCTTTTTACTTGATGAGAATGCTGTCCTTGCAAACATTGAAAAATAGCACTATGTTCGCTGTCTACAGGTAGAATTTTTACATTATTTTTTTTTGCCTCATTCATAACAATTTCGCCTGCGGCAACAAGCGTTTCTTTATTAGCAAGAGCAATATCCTTTTTTGCCTCAATTGCAGCAAGAGTTGGTTTAAGACCGACAAATCCTACCATTGCTGTTAATACAGTATGGATAGAAGGATCAGATGCTGCTTCCATCAAACCTTCTTCACCGCATAGAATAGTAGTTGAGCCTCTGTATCTAGACACAAGGCGATCTGCAGCTTTTTTATCTACTAATACTGCTGTTTTAGGTTTGAAATATTCTATTTGTTGTTCTAATAATTTATCATTTGTATTAGCAGCTATTATTTGTGCTTTAAGAAGATTTTTATTATTAGCTATTACTTCTAAAGCCTGAGTTCCAATTGACCCTGTGCTGCCTAAAATGGATACATATTTCATGAGTTTAGGATTGCTCCTGTCATTTGAGTATTTTTATATCATAAAAAATTTAATATAGTAGTAAACCACAGGAACTACAAAAATCAGTGCATCAAAACGATCTAAAATTCCACCATGTCCTGGTAGTATAGACCCTGAATCTTTTACATCGCAGAATCTTTTTAAAGCTGATTCTACAAGGTCTCCGATGATAGCGAAAAGACCTGTAAGAGTTCCTATTATGATTAGATGTTTTAAGGTAATGCCACATGCCATACCAATTAAAGTAACTACTAAAATGCTTCCTATAAGACCACTTATAGCACCTTCTACACTTTTGCCAGGACTTATTTTAGGGCAAAGTTTGTGTTTGCCAATTGCTGATCCCATAAGATAAGCGGTAATATCATTAGTCCATGTTCCAAGCAAAGGTAAGATAAAATAGAAAAGTCCTATAGAAACTTCTCCTAAAGGGGTTGCTATAAATTCGCTAGGTAAAGTGCATCTAAGAAGAATAAGGTATGAAAATGTTATACCTATATAAAATATACTTGCTAACGTTACACAACATTCGACAACAGAAAAAGAAGAACTTGAAAGTACTGTTCTTATAAAAGCTGCCAATATTGTAAATAAAATTATGGCTAAAGTGTGTTCTGAAGTTCCTAAATAAGCAGAAGTTGAGAGAGCAGCAATACTAATAACTCCTAACTCTTGCCACACTTTAATAAATCTTTTATTAAACATTTTAACTAGTTCATGCCAAGCAATAAGAGCTAAAATAAGTATACTGCAAGCAAAAATTTCTTTGCCAATCAGTATTATATAAATTAGAATTGGAGCTCCAATTACTGCTGTTAAAGAGCGTTTGAAAAGTGTGTTTAAATTCATTTTTGCACCTGTGTTTTTATTCCACCAAAACGTCTGTCTCTTTTTTGAAAATCTTTTATAGCCTCTATGAGATGTTCTCTTGAAAAATCTGGCCAATTAACATTTGAAAACCAAAATTCTGTATAAGCAAGTTGCCATAAAAGAAAATTGCTTATACGAAAATCACCGCTGGGACGAATTAAAAGATCTGGATCAGGTAAATCTGATGTATAGAGGTGATCATTTATTATTTGTTCATTTATATCATCAACAGAAAGTTCATTATTTTTTACTTTAGCAGCAATTTTTTTAGCAGCTAGTGTAATTTCAGATCTGCCGCCATAATTTACAGCTAAATTTAAAATAAGTCCTGTATTTTTTTCAGTTTTTATTTCAGCATGTTTGATTTTATCTTGAAGTGTTTGAGATAAATCTTTAATAATTCCCATGAACTTAAGTTTAACATTGTTTTCATTTAGTTCTTCTATTTCGCTGTCTAAGTAATCTGAAAAGAGGTTCATCAAAAAGTCAACTTCTGTTTGAGGTCGCCTCCAATTTTCTGTAGAAAACGCGTATACTGTTAAAACTTTAATGCCTATATTTGAAGAGTCTTTAACTATTTCTTTTAAGGTTTTTACTCCTTGACTATGACCAAAGACTCTAGGTTTTCCAATTTTATTAGCCCAACGTCCATTACCATCCATGATAATAGCTATATGAGCAGGGAGTGGTTTTTGTTGAATTTCTCTAAATATCTCTGTATTAGTGTCGTTATTATCTTTTGTTTTGAAGAGCTTCTTCCATAACATTTTGAAAAACTCCCCCATAATTATATTGATTTCAAAATAGTTGCTTTTATTTATATGTATATATTTGCTAAATTATAATATTAAATTTGACCCCCCCTCTTCAGCATGAGGGGGGGATTTTGAACTTTAAGTAATTAACTTTATAGATAAAAGCGTAAAAACAGCAGTTATCAATATTATTCTACTTCTTTAATTGCACTACTAGGGCAAGTTTCGAAACAAGTGCCACAATTTATGCACTCATCAGCATTGATAACATAAATGTCGTCACCTTCTTTGATTGCTTCTACTGGGCAAACAGCTGCGCATGCGCCACAAAAAACACATTCATCAGAAATCACAAAAGCCATTATAACACCTCCTCCTTAAAGTGAAATAAATAGGTTAATGGGAATGAAAAGTTCTTTAGCCACATTGCTCTATACCTTATAATTAAGCAATTTGTTCGCTAATATTAAATAGTATGATCAAAACCATACATATTTTAAGTTTAAAACATAAACCAAATAATATCAAGCAAAAATTAAGTGATAATATTTATCAGTTATACTTCCATAATCTCTTTTTCTTTTGATGCCATAATAGTATCTACTTCTTTGATATATTTATCAGTCATTTTTTGAACATTCTCTACTGCTTTTTTACTATCATCTTCAGTAATAGTTTTATCTTTTTCTAATTTCTTTATAGCATCATTTGCATCACGGCGTATGTTACGAACAGCAACACGGTTTTCTTCAGCTTTTTTATTGACTACTTTACAGAGTTCTTTTCTGCGTTCATTAGTAAGCTGAGGAATGTTAAGCCTTATAGCTTCACCATCATTATTTGGAGTAATCCCCAGGTCAGATTTTTGAATAGCTTTTTCTATTGGACCAAGCATTGTTTTTTCCCAAGGTTTAACCAAAATCATTCTTGGTTCTGGAATAGAAATATTAGCTACTTGATTTACTGGAGTAGGGGTGCCGTAATAGTCAACCATAACCCTTTCTAAAAGGGAAGGTGTTGCTCTGCCGGCTCTTAATGTGCCATATTCTCGACGAAGATTATCTATGGCTTTTTGCATTCTTGATTCACTGTTTGTTGTTATTTCGCTAATGCTCATTAATTATCGCCTCCAACAATCGTACCGATATTTTTCCCCAAGGCAGCTTCTAACATATTACCAGGTTTGTCCATGCTAAACACTATAATAGGGATTTTGTTATCCATACAAAGAGAAGTTGCTGTAGAGTCCATAACTTCAAGTCCACGATTTAAAATTTCTATGTAATTGAGTTCGTCAAACTTTTTAGCAGAAGGGTTATTACGAGGATCTGAGTCATAAACACCGTCCGCATTTTTCTTAGCCATCAAGATAACATCTGCGTCTATTTCAGCAGCTCTGAGGGCCGCAGTTGTATCTGTTGAAAAATAAGGATTTCCTGTTCCGGCAGCAAATATAACCACTCTGCCTTTTTCCATATGTCTTATTGCTCTAAGTCTAATATAAGGTTCTGCTACTTGTTGCATTGTGATTGCACTTTGTACTCTTGAGTCAACCCCGCAATTTTTCAAAGCATCTTGTAGGGCAAGTGCATTCATAACAGTAGCCAGCATTCCCATATAATCTGCTGTAGCACGTTCCATGCCTTTGGTGCTGCCAGAGAGACCACGCCATATATTTCCACCGCCTACAACTATAGCGATGTCTATCTTAAGTTCGTAAATAGCTTTTATCTCTTTGGCAATTGTCTCTGCTACAATTGGGTCTATGCCAAATCCTTTGTCTCCGGCTAAAGCTTCGCCGCTTAATTTGAGTACAATTCGTTTATATTTTCTGTTTTCCAATAGCCAACCCGCCTTTACTGTTTTTTTGTAAAACAGAGTTTATTGTGCTATTTAAGATAATTAACCTTGGGCAGCAGCCATAACTTCACTGGCAAAATCAGTTTCTTTCTTTTCAATACCTTCACCAAGTTGGTATCTTACGAAACGACGCACATTGATGTTTTCGCCAATTTTAGCAATATTTTCTGTAATCATTTGTTGGATAGTTTTATCTGGGTCTTTAATAAATTGCTGCTCTAGAAGGCAAATTTCTTTATAGTATTTTTCCATACGACCATCTATCATTTTTTCTACAATATTAGCAGGTTTTCCTTCATTTAATGCTTGTGCTTTAAATATTTCTTTTTCACGATTAATATCTTCCTCAGAAACTTCTTCTCTTGAAACATAAGTAGGATTAGCAGCTGCAATTTGCATTGCGATATCTTTGGCAAGAGCTTTAAAGCCATCAGTTTTAGCTACGAAATCTGTTTCGCAGTTAAGTTCAAGTAAAACGCCAATACGACCGCCGCCATGAATATATGATTCAATTACGCCTTCGGAAGCAACTCTGCCAGCTTTTTTAGCTGCTGCAGCAAGTCCTTTCTCGCGAAGATAATCTACTGCTTTTTCTATATTTCCTTCTACTTCTACAAGAGCTTTTTTGCAGTCCATCATGCCTGCTCCTGTACGTTCACGAAGTTCTTTTACCATTTGAGCTGTAATCATTAACAAATCCTCCTGTTACTTATATGATTAGTTATTATTAAAGGTAAGGGGACAAAGGTTAATTATCCTACCTTACCTTTTGAATTTTTTATTCTTCGTCGTCTTCCTCTTCTTCAGCTTCTTCAGCTATGATTTGTTGACGACCTTCTATAATACCGTCAGCCATTTTAGCAGTTAAAAGTTTTACTGCTCTTATAGCATCATCATTACCTGGAATTACATAATCGATTTCATCAGGATCGCAGTTTGTATCTACAATACCTACAATAGGAATACCTAATTTGTGTGCTTCTGCAACAGCAATACTTTCTTTTCTTGGATCAACTACAAATAATGCTCCAGGCAAATCTTTCATATCTTTGATACCGCCTAAGAACTTTTGTAATCTTTCCATTTGATGACGAAGAGAAAGCACTTCTTTTTTAGGAAGAACATCAAATGTACCGTTTGCTTCCATTTCTTCTAGTTGTTTTAACTTGTCAATTCTTTTTTGAATTGTTTGGAAGTTAGTAAGCATTCCGCCTAGCCATCTTTCGTTTACAAAGAACATCTCTGAACGGATAGCTTCATCTTTTACTGCTTCTTGAGCTTGTTTTTTAGTACCTACAAATAAAATGGTTTTTCCTTCACTTGCTACTTGGCGAATGAAGTTGTAGGCTTCTTCTACTTTTTTTACAGTTTTTTGTAAGTCAATGATATAAATACCATTTCTTTCTGTAAATATGTAAGTAGCCATTTTTGGGTTCCAGCGTCTGGTTTGATGACCAAAATGAACGCCGGCTTCTAATAGTTGTTTCATTGAAATTACTGACAATTAACTTGCACCTCCTGTTTTTTTTCCTCCAACGACCGCATTTTTTGCTTAAACCATATAGGCACAGTAGCAAAATTAGTCGCTGTGTGGATTTTTGTACCATTAATTGTACCACTAGATAGTATATCACGAGTTTCCTTATATAACAAGTAAAATAAGAAAAAATTTCTTATTTTTTTAAGATAGTAAAGCTAGTGTTGCTCCCATTCCACCTTCGTTTAAATCAGCTATTCTATTTGATTTGATTTTAGGATGTTGTTCTAAGTAAGTTTTTATACCTTTTCTTAAGGAACCTGTACCTTTACCGTGAATAATTAAAACCTCATTTAAGTTTGACAAAAGTGCTTGATCAATATATCTGTCAAGTTCTAAAACTGCTTCTTCAACAGTAAGGCCGCGGATATCAATTTGTCTAGAAATAGAACTTGCAATTTTAAGATTATTTCTATTTTTCTTCTCAGATGATAGGGAAGAGATTGCTAAATTTTTTTGATTTTTATTTAATAATTGACATGCTTCTAAGGCAACATTTATTTTGAGTTGACCTATTTGTACCAAAACATCATTTTCAGAAACTAAAACAACTTCGCCTTTTTGAGAAAGAGTTTTAATATAAACATTATCGCCAGGTTCAATATTTATAGGTCTTTCCCCAGAAGAATTAACAATATCATCATCAGATATTAAATCATCTTTAAGATTTCTTAAAGTTTTTCTTGTATCATCTATCATTTTTTGCCTTTTTTTAGCATCATCTTCTGAAGCTTGAGCTTTAAGGGTAGTTATTAAGTTTTCTGTTTCATATCTGGCTTTTCTAAGAATTTCTGCAGCTTCTTCTTTTGCTTTTTGAACAGCTTTATCCTGTCTATCTTTAAGATCAAGTTCTTTTTGGCTTATTTTTTGAACTCTTTTATTAAGTTCAATTTCTGTTAGCTCAATTTCATTTAGTTTTTCAGTATATTTTCTTTTTTGTTCTTCTAGTGATGAGAGAATTTTTTCGAAATCTGCATGCTCTTTATTTAAAAGGGAGCCTGCTCTTTCTATTAAATCTTCATTTAAACCCAGAGATTTACTTATATAAAAAGCATTACTGCTGCCTGGAGTTCCAATTAAGAGTTTATAAGTAGGACGAAGTGTTTCAAGATCAAATTCAACACTGGCATTTTCCACTCTGTCTCTGGTATAAGCAAATGTTTTAAGTTCACTGTAATGAGTAGTTGCAATTGCTTTTATTTTTTGTTCTTTTATATATTCCAAAATAGACATAGCAAGAGCAGCGCCTTCGCTTGGGTCTGTGCCTGCGCCTATTTCGTCTATTAAAATAAGGTCGTTTTCTTTAGCTTTGTTTAAAATCGAAACTATATTTGTCATGTGAGACGAGAATGTACTTAAACTTTGCTCTATACTTTGTTCATCACCAATGTCTGCAAAAATATTTTCAAATATAGGCATTATAGAATCAGTTTTGGCAGGGATAAAAAGTCCTGCTTTAACCATGAGACAAAAGAGACCAACAGTTTTTAAAGTGACTGTTTTACCACCTGTATTTGGTCCGGTAATAAGGAGAATATCAAAATCTCTGCCAAGATAGACATCTGTTGGAACTACTTGGTCTTTGCCTAAAAGGGGATGTCTGGCTGCAATTAAATTTAAATATCCTTTATCACTTAAAATTGGTTTTGTAGCATTAATTTTCCTGGCAAGTTTTGCTTTGGCAAAAATAAAGTCCAGATCAGCTAAAATTTCTAAATTAGTTGCTATCTTTTCTGCATGTTGACCAACTTGTGTGCTTAATAATCTTAGAATTCTTTCAACTTCTTGTTTTTCGGCAAGCATCATTTGCTTTAAATTATTGTTTAAATTAACTACTGCCATTGGTTCAATAAATACAGTTGCACCACTGGCAGACTGATCATGAATTATTCCAGGGAAATTGTGTTTATATTCTTGTTTTATTGGTATAACATATCTGTCTCCGCGCATTGTAACCAAAGTATCTTGAAAGTATTTTTGATATTCGGTTGAACGGAGAATATTGTCTATCTTATCTTTTACTTGATTTTGAGCTTGTCTGATATTGCGTCGTAAAGAAGAGAGTTCTTTACTGGCAGAATCTTTAACTGTACCATTATCATCTATAGCAGATTCAATGGTGTTTTCCAGTTCATTTAAAAGAAATATTTCTTCTGCTAGTATTGTTAAAATAGGCATTTGTAATTCAAGCGGTATTTTATTAAAAAAGTTTTTAATGTTTTTAGCTGCCGATAAATTCAGGCCTATTTTAAGAAGCTCACTTGCATCTAAAACAGCTCCAAGTTCAGCACGCTTTAAAGACTCTCTAATATCACTTATACCGCCAAGAGGAATATCATAGCCATTATTCATTAAAGTAAAGGCCTCTTGTGTTTCGGCAAGAAGCCTTTCTGCTTCAGCAAATCTTGCTTCTGGCATAAGTTTTATGGCTATTTCTTTACCTCGTGCAGTTACTGCCATATCAGTAAGCATTTCTATTATTTTGTTGTATTCAAGTGTTTTTAAAGATGAAGGAATTTTTCTTTGTTTCATCTTAGCACCTCTGTTTTAAATTGTGCCTCTAAAGTAATGTCCACGTGTTGTTTCACTTTTAGAGACATTGTCAGTTTCATCAGTGATTTTTGCATCCATTTTTAGTTTTATTAATGATTTATACAATTTTACTGATTCTTCTATTTCTTTTAGATTAAGGTATTTAGCTTCTATTCTAAGATGGCTAATGCCTAGATTTTTAAACTTTTGAATATATTTATTTTCTGCTAAAGAAAGTTTCTTGGAATTCAAAATATGCATGCGGCAGTTTTCATCTGTTACTATCGGGAATTTAGCACCTGTTCTATCTTTCAAGAAATAATTTTTTTTCTGACACATGCTGTTTTCAGTTCTGCATTTATTTTTAGTGCAGTTTCCTAAATAACTTCCTACTACACAGTATTCTGAAAGCATCATTTCCAAATAACCTTCTACTATACATTCCAGGTCAGGCAGTTCTTGAAAATCAGAACTGGCAACTTTAACAAGTTCTTCTATTTGAGAAAAATTTAGTTCTGGCGAAAGTGTGAAAATGGAAACTCCTGTTTTCTTTAA
Source organism: Selenomonadales bacterium OttesenSCG-928-I06 (assembly GCA_030266395.1). Classification (GTDB taxonomy): domain Bacteria; phylum Bacillota; class Negativicutes; order Sporomusales; family Sporomusaceae; genus JAJDHX01. Next base: position 13,773 of record JAJDHX010000013.1, read on the forward strand.
GAATTTTAAAGTGAGATTATTATAAATATTTAACGGATAATCTGCATGTATTTTTATAGCAGAAGACTTGCTTAAAAGATTTAAAACTCCTAAATTTGACGCACCTATGGCATCTGGTGAAAGTTTTATCAGCGTTTCTAACTCGCTTTGAAATTCTTCGAGTTCTTGGAAATTCAAAATTCTCGGAGTTGTGAAAATTATTTCCTTGTTTTTTGCTTTGACAAGTTTTAGAGCTTTTTCATAATCTTCAACTCTTGAACTGCTAGATTGAAAATTCTCACTGCCAAATAAAATTATATCTACACCTGCATTAAGTGCAACATCAATTTTCTCTATAGAATCAACATTAATAGATAATTTAGGATTAGGATTTGGTGTTATAGTTTCTTCTTTAACAAGAGGAAGAACGATAGAAAAATCTTTTTGCTGAGAGCTATTTTGATGTTTGAATTTAGAGAGACGGTTTTTAATTAAATCTTCAACAGCGGCTCTTCTGGTTTCATTTATTTGGCTTATTGGTACAATTATTTCGCCTTCAATATCATATGTAATGTCTTGTAGTTTGAAAATAGTGTTACCAAGTCTATCAATTTGTTTTAAGATGATTTCTGGAGTAAGAGGCCTGTTTCTGGCTACTTCTGCTTTAAATTCACTTTCTGCAAAACCAGTGAAACCTTCTTCATCTTCCAAATAAATTTTCAATGGTTCATTCTCTTTGACAGAAACTTCTGCTTTGATGAGAAGAGGGTTTATTTGTTGAGAAGTATTAAAGAAAGAACGTGCTTTTGTAGTAAGTTTATTATCAAAAACTTTAAATACTCTATCATTAGCTTTGACGTTTTGAGGGCAGGGGACTGTAATTGTTTGTCCTTTGCCTGCTTCTTCTATTTCAGTGTTGTTTTCTAGAATTTTAGTTATAGGAATATTAACTCTGCCGCCAACTTTCACCCAAACTTCGATGATATCACCTATAGACAACTTTTCATCAAGTTTTAGGGTAACAAGTTTTTTCTTTTTGTCATAAGTTACTATTCTGCCGATGTATACACCACGGTTATTTGGTCTGCGCGAACTTATAAGGTCTTTGCCAGGTCGTTCATCCAAATAAGCCTCCGTGAAATCTCTATTAAATATTTGGGCGATGTTTTTATTATCTTCTTCTGAGATAGAATAGGATTCAGCAGGATTTTTGTAATAATTGTCTATAGCTCTTCTATAAATATCAACAACTGTAGCCACATATTCTGGTCTTTTCATTCTGCCTTCAATTTTAAATGAAGTTATATTAGCTTTAATTAGTTTTGGCAGTATTTTTAAAGTGTTTAAATCTTTAGGACTAAGGAGATATTCTCCTACATCAATGTTTTCCAAAAGATTATTGTTTTGTGAATCAACTAGATTATAAGGCAATCTGCAAGGCTGTGCACATCTGCCTCTATTGCCGCTTCTTGTGCCAATAATGCTGCTCATCAAACATTGTCCAGAATATGAAATGCAAAGAGCACCATGAATAAAAGTTTCAACTTCTATTTTAGGTGTACCGTTAGTTGTTATATTGCTTGTAATATTTTGAAGATCTTTTAAAGAAAGTTCTCTAGCGACAACAACTCTTTTAAAACCTTTTTCTATTAGGAAATTAACACCTGCTAAATTATGCACAGTCATTTGTGTGCTGGCATGCAGCGGAAGATTAGGTACTACTTTTTGAGCCAGATATGCTGTGCCAAGGTCTTGTACTATTATTGCATCAGCACCTATCTCATAAAGATATTCCAGATATTCTTTAAGATTAGGTAATTCGCTATTATCTATAAGAGTATTTACAGTAACGTAAATTAAAACATTATGTAAGTGAGCAAAGTCTATAGCATCTTTTAATTCTTCATCAGAAAAATTAGAGGCATAATGTCTTGCCCCAAATGATTTGCCTCCCAAGTAGACTGCATTAGCACCACTATTTACGGCGGCTATTAAAGATTCAAGACTTCCAGCAGGAGCTAAAAGTTCTACCATTTTTCAATTCCTTTCCATACCCTTTGAGAGGGTATCAACATGTATAGATGTTTTTAGATATAGGTTAATTTTAACATTATTCATGCTATTTGCAAATTTTTCTTTAAGTAATTTAAATAGCAAAAAACTAGACGTAAAATAGCGCGTCAAAAAAACACCTATAAAGTCTAGTTTTTTAGTAAGTAATTATTTTTGTTGTTCTTCTAAAATATTTTTGCAACATAGTTCACAGTCTGTACATATTAGTGTTCTGCCAGGAAAAATACTTTTAATAGTGTCAATGACATTTTTGTTTTCCATAAAACTATTAGAGTGAATTACTATTTTATTTGGGGCTATAGTGATTAAAACGCTTATTAAAGCATCATCACAACTTAGTTCACTGCAACTTGGCTCAAAATAGATGTCTTCACCTTCAAACATATGAGGGCCAATATCATCTAAATATTGAGTATTAATTAATTTTCCGTTAGAATCAAGGATTTTAAAAGAATCAAAACTTTCGAAAACTATGTGTGCTTCAGATGTTTTAGGTATTTGAATATCTACAAAATACTTAAGTACATTAATAAACTCATTATATTCTTGTTCGATCATAAAGTTATTTACAGTAAGGTCAATAACTTCGGCTAATCTGTTTTTGTATTGTTTTAATCTGAAGGCAATAAAACCTTCTAAAATAAGTTCATGGTTTTGATCTAAATAAGTTAAAAGTTCTTCTTCAATCATTTTCTTTCTGTTTTTAAAATTAAAATCATTTTTTTCAGGCAGGCCATTATTAAGGTTTTCGTCTATTGAGGCTTCTAACATATAATGTTCTTCAGGTGAAAAATATTTGTATGTTCGTTTAATAATATTTCTAATAAGACTGATTTCTTTTTTTTCAATAATTAATTCTGCTAAGATATCAGAAAGCTTTTTATGGAGAAGTTCTTTGATTTTTTCATAATTTTTAAAAGACAATTCGCCTTCGGTAATGCTGAATTCTAAAAACACTTGTGATCCTCTTTTAAGTTGTTCTATTTGAAGCAAAAATCCTTCCTTGCTTAATTTTTTAATAATATTTTCTAAACTTTCTTTAACAGTATTTATTTCATCTTGATAATCAAACCCTATATTTGGATTTATATTTTTGCATTCTAATATCGTATCTGCAAGTAAAGCAGGGGAGGTCTTTACTTTAACTGGTTCTATATCATCAAATGCAAGAGAAAGTAGTTTCACCACTCTCACTCCTTTCTAGAGTATTATATGTTTCTTCTATTGTTTGCATACAGTCAAAAGAATATTTATTTACTCTGAAAAGAAGTTTTTTCAAAAATTTATGGTAATATATCTTATTAAAACTTTCGCCCTAAAATATCGTAAATACTAGCAAAAACAAGAAATTTAATATTAAAAAAACCCGTAAAAAAGCAACAAAAAAATTTTAATAAATTTTTTGTTGCTTTTAATTTTTTATATTGCCTGAGCATTTTGGGGAACAGGGCTAAACTCTATTTCTTTATTTCTTTCCATTACCCATTTAAGTTGCCATTCATTATTAGCTAAAACTACAGGTCTGTCAAAATGATCTTTTATCAGAAGAATACTGTCTGAATTTTTCAAGGCTTTTAACTCATTTTCCTCGCAAGTAATCCATCTGGCAACTGTATAAGACAGATGGTTCATTAGAATGTCGACGCCATACTCGTTCTTCAATCTATATTCTAGAACTTCAAACTGAAGAGTTCCTACAGCTCCAACTACATATGATTCTATGAAGTCATCATATTGTTTAAAGATTTGGACTGCACCTTCTTGTGCAAGTTCGTTCATACCTTTTAGAAATTGTTTTCTTTTCATAGTATCTTTAGCTTGAACTCTGGCAAATTGTTCTGGCGGAAAAACAGGGAAATCAGAAAAACGGAAACTCTTTCCTTCTTCGCAAAGTGTATCGCCAATTCTTAAAACACCTGGGTCAAACAGACCTATGACATCTCCGGGATATGCCTCTTCTACTATAGCCCTTTCTTGAGCTAAAAATTGTTGTGGTTGGGCCAGTTTTAATGATTTGCCAAGCTGAGGGTTATAGACACTCATACCTTTAGTGAATTTTCCTGAGCAAATTCTCATAAAAGCAAGTCTGTCTCTATGAGCAGGATTCATATTTGCTTGAATTTTAAACACAAAGGCTGAGAAGGTTTCGTCTTCTGGGTCTATTGTGCCATTATCAGAAACTCTTGCAGCTGGGGGAGGGGCAAGTCTTAAAAATTCTTCCAAAAAGAGTCTAACACCAAAGTTAGTCAGTGCACTACCAAAAAATAGAGGAGAAAGATCGCCTTTATCAACTCTTTCTTTGGAAAATTCCTCGCCAGCTACGTCTAGTAGATCAATATCTTCACAGAGATTATTATATATTTCTTCTCCTAAAGCTTCTTTAAACATAGGGTCTTTAGCACTACCTATTGTAGAAGGAAGTTTTTGTTGTCCATGAACTGCACAATCTTCAAAAAGCTCTATTTGAGCTTTGTCTCTAATGTAAATACCTTTATAAGCACCGTCTGTGCCTACAGGCCAGTTCATAGGATATGTCCTGATTCCGAGTGTTTGTTCTATTTCTTCCATAAGTTCAAATGGATTTTTAGCATATCTGTCAAGCTTATTTACAAAAGTAAAGACAGGAATTTGTCGTTGTTTGCAAACTTTAAAAAGTTTTTTAGTCTGTTCTTCCACACCTTTAGCGGCGTCTATCAGCATTACTGCGCTGTCAGCAGCCATTAGTGTTCTATAAGTATCTTCACTAAAATCTTGGTGACCTGGGGTGTCCAGGATATTTATTCTAAAGCCGTCATAATCAAATTGAAGGACACTGGACGTGACAGAAATGCCTCTTTGTTTTTCGATTTCCATCCAGTCAGAAACAGCATGTTTTTGAGCTTTTCGCCCCTTTACTGTTCCGGCAAGTCTGATTGCACCACCGTAAAGCAATAACTTTTCAGTAAGTGTTGTTTTACCGGCATCTGGATGAGATATAATTGCAAACGTTTTCCGGGGTTGCATTTATTTAATTACTCCTTATACTGATTTGTTTTAATAAATTATTAACCCAAATATTATATCACAAAATCAGATTAAAAAACCATTTTATTTAACCTTAAAATAAAAGAAAAGTCTATATCTACTTCTCTGCACAAAAAGCAGGAAGCAGATATAGACTTTTCTTTAAAAACATTTTATATAAATTTATTTTAATACAGGTGTCCAACCAACATCTTTTTGTACATCATGTATAGGATCTGCCAAAAGTAGTGATTGAGCATCAGCATGCTCTGAACAATCCAAAACAAATTGCTCTGCTTTAGCTAAGTTTTTATCTAACAAAAAGGATTCTTCATTTGTTTCTGCTGGAATAAGCAGTTCTTTATCTAAGAGAATTTCAATAAAGGTATTAAGTCTTTCGTCCATATCTGAAGGAACTTCAGGAACCTGCTTAAATTCTTTTAAGATTGTATTAACAGATATTCCTTTAATTAAATTTTCGAATACAAGAGTTCCTAATTGATTCATACCAAAATAAATACCTGTATCTGTATTTATTAATACCGCAAATCCATCTGCTATATCACAAAATATTTTAGTTTCGTTTAATTTGTACATTTTCACACACTCCCTAAGTTATTTTTTAATTCTTTGGCGTAAAATAGAAGCAAAATCCTTGAAATTATTTTGTTTGTGAGTTTGACTAAAATTGTTTTGATGTAAACGCCTATATACTGTTATTTCAGGAATATTTTTTGATTTAATGTCAAGATCGCGAGCTTTTAGTTGCCAACTTATGGCATCGCCAGCTAAAATATTTTCATCAAAGAAACCAACTTTATCAAAGACAGTACGTTTAATTAAAGCACAACCAGCTAATCCGCCAAAATAAGCTTCAGACTTTAATGAAATATCATTATTTTCTATGAGTTCAGGAGAGATAAAGTCTTGTCGTTTAGCAAAAACCATTTCTGTTTCAGGATGTTCTTGAAATATCTTTTGGAAGGATCGTAAACAACCATCTATTAAAATATCATCTGCATCATGAAACATGATAAATTGCCCCTGTGCTTCTTTTAAACCAATATTTCTGGCTTTAGGAGGTCCGGCATGTTCTGATAATTTAATAACCTTAACCCCGGCTTGTATTGCTATTTCAGCACTTTGATCTACGGAAAGATCATCTACTACAATAATTTCGCAATTAGAATCTTGTTGGGTAGTAATGCTATCTAGAGCTTCTTTTAAATATTTTTCACCATCTTTAACTGGGATAATTATTGAAATTACAGGAGTTTGTTGAGTATATTTATTTTGTATTTTTTGCCTTATGTTTGATAACGTTATTTTGTTAATTTCTTTACTGTCAGTAATTCCTTTTTTAGATGTTAATATTAAGTTTTGGTCATGTAATAATCTGTGATAATAATTTTCTGATAAATAATGATCTGTCTTAATACCGTTAACGCACATTCTTATTATAAGTTCAGTATCTTCTGCAACAAATAATTCTTTTGAGAAAAGTCCAACCTTTTGAAAAACTTCTTTTTTAATTAAAGCAGTAGGGAGTAGTTGTTTAAGTGTTTTTTCTAAGAGAAGTTCATGTTGAACTAAATCATTTTCTTTTAATTCTTCTTTTTCAAGAATATTAGAATAGCCAGTAAAAACAATCAAACATTCAGGATTTTCTCTAAAATATTTTAGTTGAGCTGCTAATTTTCCAGGTAGCCAATAATCGTCTGAATCCAATAAGGAGATATATTCTCCAAGAGCATTTTTAATGCCTGTATTGCGGGCTTCAGAAGGACCACGATTTTCTTGATAAAAATATTTAATAAAAGGATATTTTTTTTGAATGATTTCTTTGGTATTATCTGTAGAACCATCATCAACGACAATAATTTCTATTGGTTCATAATTTTCTGCTAAGACACTGTTAATTGCTTTTTCAATATAAGAAGCTCTGTTATAGGTTGGGATTATTACTGAAATAAGTGGTTTTTTTGCAACATGTTTATTTTGAATTTGTTCGCGCAGGTTAGATAAAATTGAGTTCTTAAAGGATTCTTTACACTCTTTTGTTGGTGTTAACGTTAAAATTAAATTTGTTCCATGTAGCAATCTGTGATAATAATTTTCTGAGATATAATGGTTGATATTAATGCCTCTCATTTGCATTCTAAGAACTATTTCACTGTCTTCTCCGGTCAAAAGTTCTTTAGAAAAATTACCGCATTTTTGAAAAACTTCTTTTTTAATTAAAGCTGAAGGTAAATAATGTTTGTATCTCTTTTCCAATGATAATTCATGTTTAACTAATTCCATAGATTGGAGCTCATCTTTACTTAAAATATTATGATAGCCAGTAAATACGATTTGACAATCAGGATTTTCGCAAAAATATTTTGTCTGAGCTTCTAATTTTCCTGGTAGCCAGTAATCATCTGAATCTAAAAAAGCAACATACTGTCCGGTAGATTCTTGTAAAGCAAGATTTCTAGCTGAAGATACTCCCTGATTTTCTTGATAAAAGTATTTTATATCAGGATAGTCTTGTAGAATTTCTTGAGTATTATCTGTAGAGCCGTCATCTACTACAATTATTTCTATGGGGGTGTATTTTTGTGCATAAATACTGTCAATAGCTTTTTTTATGTATTTAGCACGGTTATATGTTGGGATTATCACAGATATAAGAGATTTTTTCATTAGTAATCTCCTTTTTTATTTATAAAGGTTCTTAAAATTTGAACATTGGCATCTAAATCAGATGACAAATTGATTTGATAATATTCTAACCCATCTAAAAATGATATTAATTTCTTTATGTTTTCAGGATTGTTTTTTTCATTCATTTGAGAAATTGTTGAATAAATCAATTGAGTAATAGCTTGTCCTTTATTGGCAGGCTCGATTGTAGGAACTTCAGTTGTTACTATGTTTGGGAAAAAAACTGCTTTGATAGGGAGCTTTTTTGTAGTTGGATAATGGGAAATATCTAAAACATGTTTCGTATTGTTGTAATTGTCATATAAAAATTTAGAACTCAAGGCAGGCATTTTTTGTTGCATTGCTGGAGATAAAGTAATAATAGAATAAATGGGGGACGCATAAAGCTGATCATCTTTATTTAAAATCAGATAATCATCTGCTACATATTGAAACCCATCAAGCATACAGGATACTGCAAGTGTAGATTTTCCTTTGCCTCCTTTGGCGGCAATAAGAACTCCTTTGTTGTTTATACCAACGGCGGCAGCGTGTACTAAAGTTGATTTTTCTGTTTTCGCCATTTGGTAGATAAAATTAACAAAAAGATGTCCCCATTTAGAGACTTTTTCTGTAGAAATATCTTTTATAGCAAAATAAGCTTGATTTGTTTTGTTATTAAAAGCTTTTAATTGATTATTCTCGAGATCTATTTCAATTTGCGGAATTTTTGTATTGCTAGAAATAATTAGACCTTTAGCTTCTTTGGCAAAATCAGAAATTTGAGAGCTGATATCATCTTGCCAAACATAAATGGTTGCATCGTATTTCTCTGAAAAATCACATAAAGAACAAGAAAATTGAATCTCTAATAGTTTAGCCAACTCTGGAATATTGTTTTCTATCTTGATTTTTTTTGTACCTAAATCAAGAAATAAAACTTGATGATATTTTGTCGAATTTAAGCGCATTGCATCTATTTTGTTAAAATAACTGTTAATTTCTTCTGAGGAAAGGTTAGTTATATAATGATATGCTTTTTCTAGTTTCATTTTTATTTACTCTCCTGGGCTTGAGTACTTAAAACCCAATTTAAAGCAGAATCTAAAAACAAAAAATTTAGTAGTGAAAAAACTTTGACCATTTTTAAACTTCTGTATACAATACGAGCTTTAAAAGCATTTATGACATCTGTAAAATTTCGTTTGGGAGATTCCCATATTTCATTGCGTTTTTTCTTAATTTCCTTTAGGCTATAAGTAAATATTTCATTCTTGTGTTTTCTTTCGGCTTTTTCTATAATCGATATTGAAGAAATTAAATTTTCAGGTATTTGTAAAGGTATTATTTTGTCAAAAACACTGAGCATAATTTTTATTTTATATAGCTGATCTGTCTTTTGAGCATTGTCTAAGACAATATTCCAATCCAGATTGGGATATTCCCTAATAAGAAAGGCAGTGTCAATTATCCAAAAAAATCTATTTGGAGAAGACTCCTGTGCTACGATGTTACCATAAGCATTTATTAGAATCATGAAAATAATATCTTCAGTTACAGGTAAAAAAGCGTCTACTCCAAATGCTGAGACTTTTTGAGCTCGATCCCAAACAAATTGATCAGTAGCGCTTGTATCCCGGCCAAGTTTAGTAAGAAAACGGTGGATATCAATTCCATGGTCATTCCAGAAAAAATCTGTAGAATGTTCAGCGATGTAGGATACTTTAAAATCAAGCGCACGTGCAATCTCAACTGCTTTATCATAATCTTTCGGTAAAACTGCAAAATCGATATCATACATATGGCGTTGTTCTTCTGGTCGAAGGAATTTCATTACAACACCTTTCATTAATAAAACTCCAATTTTTTCCTTGTTGAGTTCGCTGCCTATTTTTCTAAAGGCAGCTAAGAGTCCGGTGTTTTTATATTGAAAATAGCGAATTACGCCTTGGAGTTGAGCAGTTATTTCTTGCGGGAAAATAAGATGTGGTTGTTTTTTTTGTAAAAAGGCAAATAAAAGAATGACTTCAAGTTGTTCGTCCTCAATCTCAAAGTCAGCAAGCAATTTATTTAACTCTTGTTGAGAAATAGTGCTATTTGTGAGTGCTAATGTCAATAAAAGTTTTTCTTTAGTAACTAAATTTGAATGATGATAAAAGTAATTAATTATTTTCATGTTTAAATTATACAATAACTTACAAAAAACGACAATACTTATAATGGTTTATTTAGATGGTATTTATATGTAAGGTGTTATAAAAATAGTTTATATTATTGCAATAAAGCATAGGAGGAATTTATATATGCGATTTGCTGATAAAGTTATATATATTACACAAGCTTACGGCAAAGTGGGGGAGGCTTTAGCAATAAAATTTGCCAGTGAAGGTGCTGATTTAGTATTGGGATTTGCGGAGAGCTTATTAATTCAACAGGTTAAGAAATTAGGCGCTGAAGTACTTGTTGTAACTCCGGATTTAACTCATTATGATGGTGTTGAAATACTTATTAAAGAAATAAAAGCAGTGTTTCCTCGAATAGATATATTAATTTTTAATAACAGTAAGATTGCTAAAACATCTATTGAAACTTTAGATAAAAAATCATTTAAAGAACAACTTAGTTATAATGCTAAAGCAGCTTTTATTGCAACTCGTTATTTTGGCAAAGATATGAGAATAAATGGTGGAGGATCTATTATTTATATTAGCTCTATTCATGTGGATAAACCAACTGCTTCTACACCACTATATTCTATTGCTCAAAGCTGTATTAATATGCTCAATAAAGAAGCCTCTCTTTTTTATGGTAAGGATAGCATTAATTGTAACATAATAGAGGTTGGTGCTTTAGAGGGGGATGAAGAAGTTTTTACAAGCAACTTAATAAAAAGATATAATGATTTTAATAAATATATCCCTAGAAGCAAAGCCGGTAAACCTGAAGAAGTTGCTAATATTGCTGCTTTTTTAGCTAGTTCAGATGCTAGCTTCATTAATGGTGCATCTATTAGAGCTGACGGTGGTTTTATTTTGCGTTATAAATAACAAAGGGTGGATAGTAAATGTTTGATTTAACTGGTAAAGTAGCTATTGTTACTGGTAGTGGTAAAGGTGTTGGCAAAGGAATTGCTCGTTGCTTGGTTGAGGCAGGTGCCAAAGTATGTCTAAATTATGCTTTTAATTCTGTTACGGCAAAAGAAACATTGAGAGAAATATTGGATTTTGGTGGTCCTGATTGTGCTATTTTAGTTAAAGCTGATGTATCTGATTTAATGCAAGCTCAAAATATGGTAGCAGAGACTATCAATAAATGGGGTAAAATTGACATTCTGGTAAATAATGCCGCATTACAGAGAAATAAAAATTTTGATGAATATACTGAAGAAGAATTTGATTTGGTTTTTGATGTTAATATTGGTGGATATCTTAACATGATGCAGGCATGTATATCAGAGTTGAAAAAGACAAAAGGTTCTATTATTTTAATTTCATCAATTCACAGCGAATATCCAGGTAATTTTGATCCTGTTTATTCTATGTCTAAAGCTGGTATACAGATGTTGCTTAGAGAGGCAACAGTGGAGTTTGCGCAATATGGTATTCGAGTGAACATGATTCAACCAGCAGATGTAAAAATAGAATTTAAGTCGTTAATTGACAATATGCCTATTACTAAAAACCAAAATAATGGGACTAACTTTTCTTATTTTAAAAATATCTTTAGTAAAAAAGAAAAATCCCATTCGATTTATCCATTAGGACGCGAGGGATTGCCTGTTGATTCTGGTTATTTATGCGTTTTTTTAGCAAGTAAAGAAGCTGCTCATTTGACTGGTGCAGTAATTAGGCTAGATGGTGGAATTACTTTAATATAAAGATTTTTAATCAAAGGCTATAGTGTTGAACGTTATTTTATAAATGCTTACCTTGACAAAGAAAAGGTATTTTAATATAATTACCATACAAAATGGGGTTATAGCTCAGTTGGTTAGAGCGCTACGTTGACATCGTAGAGGTCACAGATTCGAGTTCTGTTAACCCCACCAGAAAATTCAAGGGTTTTGAGGAATATAATATTCTACATTATGTAACCTGGTGACAGAACTGGTGACAGTAGGGTAAAAACTGATACCAATAAAAACAACTTAATATCAAATCAAAAGACAAGAAGCAGACCTAATTGGCCTGCTTTTTTTGTTTTATTTTTGCCTTCGTAGTTGTATCTTGAATAAAACTATCCAAGATGTTGGCAGTTTCTTTTTCAGCACTTTTAATAAGGTGCGAGTATATATCCATTGTTACTGATGGCTTACTATGTCCTAATTTCCCTGCTACCGTCCGAATATCAACACCATTTACAATTAAATAGGATGCGCTCATATGTCTAAATCCATGTATATTGGTTGCTGGCAAGTCATTCTTTTTGATAAAGCGTTTTAACCAACTATTCAAGCTATGAGGGTGTGCTTGTTTACCGTTCCATGTAGTAAATATAAAATTATGTTCTTCATTTTTTACCCATTTATCACCTAATTCCAACTGCTTGGATACTTGTTCAGTTTTATGTCTTTTCAACATGGCTGTAATATTAGGAGATATGCTTATTATGCGATTACTACTTTTAGTCTTAGTATTTTTAAGTATTATTCCTTTTTTAGGCACGTAAACGGCGGCTTGGGTAATATGTGCGTTATGATCTTTAAAATCAATATGTTCCCATTCAAGAGCAAAAATTTCTTCACGCCTCATACCGCCAACAAGGGCGAGAAGTATCATAATTTGATACTTGAGAGGTTCATTTTCCAATAAAATAAAAAATTTGCCTAATTCTTCTTGAGTGTATATTTTCTTAGGTTTATGTTTTAGTTTGGGTATTTCTATTCTAGTAACAGGATTGTAAGGGAGCATATTCCATTTTACAGCACGATTAAACATGATTGATAACAATTCATGATATTTTTTTATACTAGCTGGTGATAAATACGTCGGATTGCCATCCTTGTCCTGAATAATAGGTTCTTGCAGATTAGTAAAGAAAGAGTTTAAATGCATTGGCTCTATTTTATCTAACCGCATATTGCCTAAAGCTTTACTGATACGCTTAAAAACATGTTCATATGTTACTAGTGTGGTATCAGCGAGATGGTTATTAGCAAAGTTTTTCTTCCAATAATCGAAATATTGGTTTAAGTTCATTTTTCCTGAATGAGCAGCTTGTCCTTTTTCAATATCCTGCTGAAATATGGCAAGCTGTTTTTGTGCTTCTTTTCGTTGATATTCTTCATTGTCATTAGTTATATGAATTGTTTTGGTATATCTGATGCGTTTTCCAGAACCATCAAAACCGCCGCTAATAGTTAGTTTCCAGCTATATTGCCCAGTTTTTTGAACAGATCCGAATCCTGCCATAATTCCACCACCTTTTAAGAATTCTTCCTGCGTTTTTTAATCTTGCTCGGTATTAGCTATTTTCACCAATTCTTTCCACCGTCTTTCATTTTCTTTTTCGTGTCGTTCTTCACTCTTCTTTACTTCCTTCTCCATTATCTTTTTTGCTTCTTCATCCTTTATTTTTTTCTCATCCTTTATTTGTTGAAGTGTTTTATTTATGTTTAAGAGTAATCCTTCTTTTATGGTGTCAGGCATCAAATAAACAGTCATACCTTGATTACTTATTTTTACACCTCTATTAGGATTTTTTTCACTTAACCATAAATGTAAATCTTTTAACAATTCATCACGATATTCGCTTGTAAGTATAGTATTTAAAGCATCAAGCAATAAAAAACCTATACGACCCCCGTCGCCTGCTACAGGACTTTCAAACTTAGGTTTAAAATCTGGAGAATTATATTCAAATAAATTTTTAAAAGCATCTGCTGATAATTCTATTTTTTCCATTATAGCTAGTATATCAATATTTGGAGTTTTAACATCTATTTTCCCAAGTAAATACTCAGTAGAAACACCGTAAAAATCCGCAAACATATAAAGGTATCTAATATTCATACCAAAACCAGTTTCGAATTTAGAATGAAGTTTTTCAGTAACTTCATAATTTTTTAATACAGCAACAGAAATTTTTATATTATATTTATTTCTTAATTCTTTAGCCAATTTTTCATGAGAAAAACCCCGTTCTATTCTTAATTCTTTTAGTCTTACGGCAGTTATTTCTTTTTGTTTTTCATCATAATTCATTGAAAAGCCCCTTCTTATTTTAAGATTATAATCTACTTAAATAGACATTTGGTATATAATTTTCTATTTTCATCTACTTGTTTTTATGCTTGCAATTATTATACACTTATATTAGATGATAATCAACTATTTTTTAGAAAAGGTAGATTATAAGAAAGAAGGTGTTTTGAATTGACTAATATTGAAATCAAAGAACTAATAAAGACTTCGAGGTTTAAGAATTATGAAATTGCGGCAACGCTAGGAATCGCGGAAACTTCGTTTTCCAGAATGTTCCGCAAACAGTTAAGCGAACAACAAATTGAAAAAATCAAACAAGCTATTGAAGTTTTAAGGAAGGAGGGGCAGTAAAAAATGAATACAAGCATAAATAAGATTAAGATATTGTCAGAAAAGGAATTAGCTTCTGAGCTAGGTCTTTCGCCTTGGACAGTGCGAACCTTACGTTTGCAATCCGGATTACCTCATTTTAGAACAGCTGGACGAGTGTTCTACAGGCTTGAAAGTGTTTTGTCGTGGATGTCAACTCAAGAAACACAAACCCGAAAAGCAGATTCTCCACCAGAGTACGGAGTTTTGCGTCAGGTAAAATAAAAAATCAGGGTGTAAATATGAATTATATAAAGCAGATAAATGGTTTTTATGAATGGCTAGAATTCAACGAACTCAGTCCACTTGCAATCAACTTGTATCATGCGTTATTGCATATAAACAATAAATGCGGATGGCCGAAAGAATTCACTGTTTCGATGTCGATTTTAATGAAAAAATGTGGCCTAAAAAGTGTTCCACAAAAGAAGTCACTAGAGAGGGCACGGAGACAACTACAAAAAGAGGGCTTATTGCACCACAAACCTAGAACTGGAAATCTAAGTGCCATCTACATTATCAAGCCTTTCGAAAAAGAAAGTCGTCCACAAGATGTACCAGAAGATGTTCCACAGGACGTACCACAAGATGTACCACAACGTGTACCTATTATTAAACAAAACAAAACGAAAAAAATATATACATCGGAATTTGAAGAATTTTATCAAAAATACCCAAAGAAGGTTGCTAAAAAAGAAGCTCAAAAATCATGGCACAAATTAAAGCTAACGCAATCTTTGATAGATGAAATAATGCAAGGGTTAGAACAGTGGAAGAATAGCGGTAACTGGAATGATTCTAAGTTTATACCAAATCCTGCAACTTTTTTGAATGGTGAGAGATGGAGAGATGAAATACCTGAACCATTTTCACCTAATTCTAACAAACCTAAAAATGATTTAGACAAACTAGAGGTGTTTTTATGAAAAAAGTAACTTTAGAAACCGAAATAATCTCTATGATGATCGAGAGCAAGAATTGTCTAACTGAAGGGTTGGTATTGCTAAAAGAAGATCATTTTAGCACTAGTGAATACAAACTAGTCTTCAGAGAGGTCAAGAAAATGTACACAGAGGGAGTACATGTCGATATAGTAACACTTGCACATCGAATAAAACCTCTTGACGGCGGAATCAGTGTTACAGCCTATTTAGGAACGACACAGGTTAAAAGTTTAGATACTTTTATCACCCTTTCGAATAAGTTGGTTGAGTTTTATAGACTAAAACAGTTGCATAATCTTTGTTTGGAGACAAAAGATAAAATTGGCAATAACTTTTTAGCCGATGGTGATTACGCAAACTTTGATGAAGATGTTTTTAAAGAGTTTGAAGACAAGCTTTACAAAATAAATACTCAAAAAAAAGATATAGATATTCTAACCCCTCAACAACATGCAGAGAGCATGTTGAATACACTTTGCGAGCGCATGGATACTAAATCTAACGGTGGAATTAAAACGTCTTATGCAGAGCTTAATTATTGTTTGAATGGCGGTTTCGAACCAGGTCAGTTGATAATCATTTCCGCCCAAACGGGACGTGGCAAGTCTGCTTTTGCAATGAATCTCATGAGAGATATTGCAATTATTCAGAAAATATCTGCCCTATACATTAATACTGAAATGAGCAACGAGCAGCTTGATATTAGATGGATGACGTTGCTCAGCGGCATTAAACATTACGATTTAGCTTCTGGCAATGTAAGCGAGACAGAATTTCAAAAAGTCATGGCAACAATGGACGTTATGAATAATTCCGGATTCTATTCTGTGACAGAGCCGAACCTTACGCTTGATAAACTAACTAGCATATCTAGAAGATTCGCAAATCAAAAAAAATGCAAATTTATTGTCGTCGATTACATTGGTCGCATGGACACGTTAGACCCCAAACTTAAGGACTGGGAAGTGCTTAAGTTAGCTGCTAAAAAACTTAAAACCTTGGCACAAGAGCTGAATTTAACTATAGTTATGCTCGCACAAGCAAATGATGACGAAAAGCTTGAAGGTTCGAGAGGTATGAAAAATGAAAGTGACTTATACGGATACTTAAAACCACTAAATCATGATGAACAAAAGCCAGAAGCGGAAAAATGCAATTACTGTTTGATTATAGATAAGAATAGGAGCGGCAAGGCAGGTAAGATTTATTTAAACTTCTATGGAGACCGCTTGACTTTTAGGGGGAGACGTCATGAATCAATATCCTAACTGGCTTGAAAATCACAAAAACAAAGACGCAATTAAACAACTTATGGATGAGAGATTTTTAATAATACAAGACTTTTCTGATGATCGAATAGATAAAAAAACAGCACAAATGGAAGTGCTATCCATTACTGAGAAAATCTCCATATTAGCGGAGGTTGCGATATGATAAAATTCACAGTTTATGGAGAACCATTAGCACAAGGCAGACCACGCTTTGCCAGACATGGTGCATTTGTTCGGACTTATGAACAAGAAAAATTCACCAATCATAAAACACTTGTAAGATATGCAGCTATAGAGGTCAAGCCAGAATCTTTATTATTAAGTCCTGTAAAATGCATAATCAGGCTTTACAAAAGCCCTCCTAAAAGTTTTTCTAAAAAGAAACTAGAATTAGCCTTATCTGAGAAACTTAGACCAACAACTAAGCCAGATATAGATAATTGTATAAAACTGATTTATGACGCCTTAAATGGAGTAATTTGGAAAGACGATACACAGGTGGTTGAATCCATTTGTTCTAAATATTATTCGGACAACCCTAGAACAGAAATAGAGATTGAAGAAATCTAAAGGAGGTCGGCGGATGAGTAAAAAAGAACGCACAGAAGATAAAGTTTTACAAGCACTTCTAACTAGTCGCACAATTGCTGAAGCTGCCGAAGCTGCGCAAATAACAGAAAGATATATTTATAAATTGCTTGAACAACCTGACTTTAATGCACGTTTTAAAGCAGCTAGAGAAGATATTATTCGTGGTATAGCCAATCACATTAAGAGCAGTATGACAGAAGCTATAGAGACAATTGTTAATGTTATGCGCAATACTGAAAACAGACCCAATGACAGGCTATCTGCCGCCAAGACTATCTTAGAACATGGTAATAAATATATTGAACTCGAAGATGTCTTAGAAAGACTTAAAAGATTAGAGGATGCACAAAATGAAATTCAATAATAAACTGCATATATTTCTGGTTTTTTACGGAATTATTCATGTTAGGAGGTGTTTTATATGTTAAACAAAATAGGAAGTAGATTGCATAAGCTTGAAGAACGCAAGGCACAAAACGCTAAAACCGCACATAAGAATTACATGGATAATATCAACAAAGTAATTATTTATGAGCCAGGTTTAGAAGAACCAGATAAATCAATTGAGCTTTTTCGTGAGAAATATCCTGATTACAAAGGTGCAGTTGTAGCTATACCAGATAATGGGAGGGATAGCAAATGAAGCTAACTCCAAAACAAAAAAAGTTTTGCGATGAATACTTA
>JAJDHX010000014.1 GCA_030266395.1 Selenomonadales bacterium OttesenSCG-928-I06
ATTTTTAGAAGGTAATTCTTTTGTCAAAAATACATTTTTATAAAGCTTTATAAACAGCAATTAAATATAGTAATTTTTATTATGTTTTCTTGCAATTTAAGAAAAAAGAAAGGATGTTAAAAAAGATGAACACAAAGGCAGAGAAGTTTCAAAGTTTTTTAGAGGAAACTAAGATTGATTGTTTTACAAATGAGGAAATCAAAGATGAATTAAATAGTGTTGCATTTCGCTCTCGTATAGAGGTAGAAGGACAACATTTACCTATGATTATAATTATGGATCAAAGTATTTATACAATGCTTAGAGTACAAGTATCTGCTAAGCTTGTTAAAGATAGCAATAAAAATGAAATTCTTAATTATATCAATGATTTAAACAGCAAATTCAAAGTTTTTAAATATTATGTAACAGAAGAAGGCGATCTTTGTTTAGATAGCTGTATTTTAAGTACAGATGATGCATTTGATGGCAGAATGGTTCAAACTGTTCTTGATGTTGTTTTAAAACATTTAGTAGAACAATATCCAATACTTATGAGAAAAATTTGGGCAAATTAATTTTTTAGTCAGATAATTAGTTTTTTCTTTTTAGCAAGAAATAATATTAGTGTTGTTTGGGTTAATATACCTAGCAACACTTTTATATTATTAAAGTCAGTGTGGGTATTTATATTTTTTACATATTAAATAAAACAAGGAGCTTAGATATGAAAAGGCTGGTAGTATTATTGCTCTTAATGATGTTTATGTTCACAAATGTGATCGGACTAGGAGCAACTGAAAGTAATTCGAATTTGTCTGATTTGCCTGAAATAACTATTGACAAAGATCAAAATAGACAGACAACAGGGTCAGAAAATGAGTTTAGTCACGGTGTTAATAATGAAGAATCTGGCAGTGCCTTGGGGTTTGGCAATAGTCTTATAAGTAATACAATAAACAGCTATTTTAATGGTAAAGATGCTAAAGACTGGATGCGCAGAACAGAGGTTCAGTTTTATTTTCAAGATAACTGGAAGCCACTGTATGCAATAGAAACAATACAACCTTTAAAAGAATCTACTTTTGGGACAAGCTTTACTCAATTTAGATTAAGTAATGCCTCTGATATAGGCACTACTGCCAATATTGGTTTTGGTTACAGAAAAGTTAATGAACAAAACACAGGTCTTTATGGTTTGAATTTATTTTATGATTATGGTTTTAGAGAAAATCATCAAAGAATGAGTTTTGGTATAGAACATTTTATAAAATATCATGAGTTGCGTTTTAACTTTTATAAAGGCTTATCAAATGCTAAGGAAGTAGATAAAGTAAATCATATATTTGAACGTGTGGTAAATGGATATGATATAGAATATGGTTATACTATTCCTAAAGCACAATGGCTAACTTTATATTTCCAAACTTATTGTTGGGATTATAAATATCGTTCAAATGTTAAAGGTTATAAAGCATCTACTTTAATGCAGTTAACACCGCAAATAAGTTTGGAGCTGGGTGTTATAGATGAAAGCAGCAGAAGTGGCGAAATGTTTGCTAAAGTTATGTACAATTTAGCAGATAGAAAAGTTTCGTTATGGGGTAATAAGATTGCTCCAAGTAAAGATTTTACTTTAATGAACGAAAAACGTCTACAGAAAGTAAGACGGGAAAATCAAATTAGAGTAGAAAGATATCAGAAGATACCTGTTTCCAGAGAATATAGTTTCTCATTTACTAAACTAGCTTCAGATACAGGTGCTGGTTTAGCAGGAGCAGTATTTGATTTGTCAAATGAAAAAACAGCAACCTCGGATTCTAACGGGACTGTTACATTTACAGGAGTAACAGCAGGAACATATACGCTAACAGAAACATCTGCTCCTGATGGATATGATAAAGATAGTAATTCATATACAGTAGTAGTAAATAATAATGGTGAAGTAACAATAAACGGAGGGCCAGCTGCTAGCTTTACAGTGACAAATAATAAAAAAGCACCTAAAAATGTAACTGTAACATATGATGCTAATGGTGGTACCGGAGGGCTTGTTGATACAGTTGCATATGGAAGTAATTATATTGTGCAACATAATTATGACGTTGGTATTATTGATCGACCTAATTATTCATTCTGGTTTTGGAATACTCAAAAAGATGGTAGTGGTAATAGCTATTATGTTGGAGAACAGATTAATAATATTACAGAAAATATAATACTATATGCACAATGGATGAGACATGTTTAATTAAAAATCAAAATTTCTTTTAACAAAAATATAGAAAGTATTGAGAATTGTTTCTTGATACTTTCTGTTTTTTTATATATTAGACTTAATAGTGTCTTAATGATAAGATATTAATATTAATTTATTATGAGGATGAAAAAATGAAATGGAATGCAGAGACATATCAAAAGAATCATTCTTTTGTGGCTGAGTACGGCAAAGATTTATTAAGTCAGGTGAATATTTGTAAAGGACAATATATTTTAGATTTGGGTTGTGGCACAGGTCAATTAACAGTTGAACTTGTTGAAAATGGAGCAAATGTTATTGGTGTGGATTTTTCTGCTGAGATGGTCGCAACAGCTAAAGAAAATTATCCTGATTTAGATTTTCATGTTGCTGATGCAACTAATCTTCCTTATGAAAATTATTTTGACACAGTGTTTTCTAATGCAGTTTTTCATTGGATTAAAGATCAAGATAATTTACTAAAAAGTGTTTATAAAGCTTTAAAGGTTAAGGGCAGTTTAGTTTGCGAATTTGGAGCTTATGGCAATATTTACAGTATTGAAAATGCTTTTAAGCAAGTTGCTGGGAATTTTAATTATAATTATGACTCCCCTTTCTTTTTTCCGGTTAAAGAAGAATATCAGAGGTTATTAGAAGAAAATAATTTTAAGGTGGAGTTTATTAAAGAATTTGACCGCCCTACCCCATTAAGTAACGGAAAATTGGGTCTGAGAAATTGGCTGATTCAGTTTTTTGCTAAAGATGTTAGTGATTTTAGTGATGAAGAAAAAGCAGAAATATTTTTAGATATTGAAGAAAAGTTAAAGGCAGATCTTTGGGATGGTTTTCAATGGATTGCTGATTATAGAAGGATTCAGGTAATTGCCAGAAAATAAGATTTTTATATGGGAGTAATTTTTATGTCGCAAAATATTATAGAAAAAATACAGAATAATTTTATAGAAAGAGTTTCTTTTTTTCCTAAATTGTTTAGTGATATGCAGGTAAAAGAAACTGAAAAATTTATGTATATTGACTGTGGACTTTCGTCAGATACTTTTAATGTAAGTGTTGTATTTGCTGATAGTATAACAAAAGATGAAATTGAAAGTGAAATAGTAGATTATTATCTTGAAAAAAATTATCCGATGGCTCTTTGGTGTTGGGATTGTTTAAAAGATGCTAATAAGGTTATAAAATCTACTAGGCTTACTTTTGCTGAGACTAATGTTGGAATGTATGCAGATACGAATGATTTTATATTGTTTGATGATGGACAAGATGATTTTTTGATTAAGGCAATATCAAATTCTGAGGAGATGAAGCTTTTTGGCAAAATTTTAGCATCAATTTTTCCTGATGACTTAGAAAGAGATAATATAATTAATTATTGCAATAAGTTAGCTGATGCTTCTCTTTATTTAAATAACTCTGTAAGATTATATATTGGTTATTTAAATGGTGAAGCTGTTACTACAGGTTCTGCTGGTATTTTTAAAGAGCATGCAGGCATATATGATATAGCAACTATTAAGGAAAAACGCAGGCTGGGTTTAGGAACAAAGATGTTTGATTTTATCTTGAGAGATATTAAAAATAATTTTAATGGAGCTTGTGTTCTTTTGGCTTCTGAAGATGGCTATAATATATATAAAAAAGCCGGTTTCAAACCAGCTTGTAATGTACATGTTTATGAAAACAGACATTTGTTAAAATAATTGAAAGACCGAGTTTAATAACTCGGTCTTTTTTTAAGATTCTAAAATTCGAATAGCTTCTTTGATTTTTTTTATAACCTCTTCCCTATCTTGAATTTGTGAATCTATTTGAACATCTATGAGATATTCTCTAAATAAGTTTGTCATTTCAATTTCTTTAATAGCAAAAATCACTGATGGAATAGATTTTCTTGTTATGATTGTACCAATATCTTTCTTGCTATAGATGATGCAATTTTCATTTGTATTAATATTTAGTACTACATTATAGTTTTCATATTTATTTAAGAAAACCAATATTTCTTTAAGGTGCTCGGTATACTGTTCTTTGGTAAATTGATATGGTCCGTCGCAACATATATCTATAGGCAGTTCAAAGATATTATTTGTTTTAAGAGCTTCTATACCAGGTAAAGATAATATTTCAATATAGTTACTGTTTTTTAGGGTTTTATCAGGATTTTTCTTAATACTTAATACAGTAGGTGAAAAGTATGCTGAAGATGTTATACAATCACCTTCTGTTTCTTCGAAAGCAGTTAAAAATTCTTCAAAAGAATCGCGTTTTTGGGGAGTGAAAATATAGATAAAAGGTTCGCATAATTCTAAATAGTTATGATATTCTTGTTCCAGAGTTTTAACAGCCATTTTATCTGTTATTAAGAGACTAAGTACATTTTGAGCTTTGGATTTTACAGAAGAAAACGTTACAGCCGCGGTTAGTGGTGCAATAAACAATGTTCTTTTGTAAATTTGATCACGTTGTTTTGGATAAAAGTAAGGTTCTATTGCACCTGTAATATATAAAGGAATCCATTTGGAAATGGTAGAAAATTTTTCATCTAAAGTGTTTGTTGCTGTGTGAATTACGTTTAGTTTATTGCCATCCAGAATTATTTGCTCAAGAAATGACGACCATTTTTTTACGAAATTTATATTTCCGGATATCCAGTTTGTTTCTTCATCACTAAATAAGAGTAAAGTTTGAGGGTCAAGTTCTTGTTTTACTAAAGAAAAGAGTTTTTTTACAGCTTCTCTTTTGCCGTTTATGCCATAGTAAAAAGAGACATCTGTTTCTTCTATTGGTAAATTTAAAATATCTACACATTCTTTAGGCAAGATTTTTTCAAGCTGAGCTTTAGAAAAATCTTTTAGGAATTTTTCTACAGGGTGACTTGGTTCAGCGGTTTTTTCAGAAAGCCAATTATATATATACTCTGTTAATCTATTATTTTCAAATGGTTGATCTTTTTTTATTCCTAAGGATTTTTTTAAAGATTTTATTTGAAATTCAGTTTTAATTTTGCCAGCAAAATATTCAGAAACAGGTAAAAGAAATTTTGTTTTTTGTGGAATATTTCTTTGCCCATATCTGAGTCTGCTTATATGCGAAGGATCATAGGAGATAAAATTTGCTAATGAGTTATTTGAAGTATTTGTTATATTCATTAAAAAATCAAATTTTTGAGAAGATATCATTATTTATTCACCTCACACTTTTATTGTAACAAAAATAATTTAAAACACCAAACATTTTTGTGCAAAGATGAATAATTATGACTATCTTATTTTTGCCTATTTTTTGTTTAAGACTTTACTAAAACTTAAAAAACCGTAATAAAAAAGATCCAGATTAAAATCTGGATCTTAATTTTTGTACATTTAAATTTTATTAGTTTTCAATTCTCATACGATAGAATGAACGCCAAACGAAGTAAAGTGCACCTAGTAAGAATGCAACACCTGCATAAGGAGCAATGTCAACAAAAGCATCTGTAATAGCTATTTCCATTGTCAATATGCCAAATAATGTTGTAAATTTAATAATTGGATTTAATGATACTGAGGAAGTGTCTTTAAACGGATCACCAACTGTATCCCCAATTACAGTTGCATCATGTAGAGGAGTGCCTTTTTCGCGCATATCTACTTCAACTATTTTTTTCGCGTTATCCCAACAACCACCTGCATTGGCCATATAAACAGCTTGGAAAAGACCAAAAACAGCTAGTGCTAGAAGGTATGCGATGAAGAAGCAAACAGGATCGTTATTAGTACCTGATGGAGCTGAAATAAATGCGAAAGCAACAGTGAAGCAGAAGATTGCAATAAAGATATTGATCATACCTTTTTGTGCATATTGTGTACAAATTTTAACTACTTCTTTTGATTTTTCTGTTGAAGCCTTCATATCGGCATTTTCATCAAGTTCTATATTATCACGAATATATTCTACTGCTCTGTATGCACCAGTCGAAACTGCTTGGATAGATGAACCGGTAAACCAGTATATTACTGAACCACCGCAAATCAAACCAAGAATTGCATAAGGGTTAAGGAAGTTTAATATCTCAACCGGATTTATTCCTAATTGATTTTTAATCATAAGAATCAATGAGAAAATCATGATAGTAGCACCAACAACCGCTGTACCTATTAGCACTGGTTTAGCTGTTGCTTTAAAAGTATTTCCGGCACCGTCATTAGCTTCAAGATAATATTTAGCTTTTTCAAAATCAGGTTTAAATCCGAAATCTTTTTCTATCTCTTTTTCAATACCATCTTGTTCTTCTATTAAAGAAAGTTCATAGATGGATTGGGCGTTATCTGTAACTGGTCCATAGCTGTCAACAGCGATTGTAATAGGACCCATGCTGAGGAAGCCGAATGCAACAAGACCAAATGCGAATATTGATTCGTATTCCATAATTGCACTTAAACCATATGTGCTTGTTACATATGCTATAAACATAAGTACAAAGAAAAGCATACCAGTCCAGAAAGCACCGAAGTTTCCGGCAACAAGTCCTGAAAGAATGTTAAGTGAGGCACCACTTTTTGATGCTTCAACAACTTCTCTAACATGAGTGGACTTGCCTGATGTAAATATTTTTGTAAATTCTGGAATAAGTGCAGCACCTGCTGTGCCACAGCTTATGATGATTGCTAGTAAATACCATAGATCGGCTGACTTCGCATAAACATCAGAGCCAGGACCAAGCATAAGGTAACTGACACCGAAAGTACCGATTATAGAGAAAATGGATGCAATCCAGATAAGGTTTGTAAGAGGTTGCTCGAAATCCATATCGTCTTTACTGCTATATAACATATTGCTGATTCCTTTGTTGATATAGAAAGCGACAAAGGATGTGATAACCATTAAAATACGCATAACAAAAACCCAAGTAAGTAAACTTGTTTGGATAATTTCGCGTTCTCCTTCAGGGAAAGCAAAACCTACTGCAAGACAGATGAAAGCAACTATTGCGACGCCTGTAACACCATATGTTTCAAAGCCGTCAGCTGTAGGGCCTACACTGTCACCAGCATTATCGCCAGTACAGTCAGCAATAACACCAGGGTTACGTGGATCGTCTTCTTTAATTTTGAAGAAAACTTTCATTAAGTCAGAGCCGATATCGGCAATTTTAGTAAAGATACCGCCTGCAATACGAAGAGCACTTGCGCCAAGTGATTCACCAATTGCAAAGCCAATGAAACTTGCACCAGCTAGAGAACTCGGTACACAAACTAGAATGATTAGCATCATGAAAAGCTCAACGCAAATCAAAAGAAGACCGATACTCATGCCAGAATCAAGAGGTATGTTTAAAAGTTTAAGAGGTTTTCTCTCTAAAGCGGCAAAAGCCATACGGCTGTTAGCCAATGTATTAATGCGCATTCCATACCAGGCTACTGCATAAGAACCTAGTATACCCATAACGGTCCAGAAGAGGATGAACAGAACGCCGCTTACGCCTTTGTCACCAAGACCGCCAAAATAAAAAGCAATAAAAATACAAATAAAAATAAATAAAATTAATAGGAATTTACCTTGTTGAATAAGATATGTTTTGCATGTTTCGTAGATTATTTGCGAAACAGCTAACATTGACTTATGTGCGCCAAGTTTGCGAATTGAGACAAACTGGTAAAATGCAAAAAGCATACCTAGGACGCATACGCCAAGACCTATGTAAAGGATATTAGTTTGGTCTTGAGATAATGCTGGTACAACTAGACTATCTTCTGCGGCAAGTGCTGTGCCGGTGAAAAAAGTCATTAGAACTACTACAAGTGAAGAAAAACTAAAAAATGACTTCAATTTCTTTTTCAATATAAAATACCTCCTTATCAGTGTATTATCTTATCACAACTGGGTAGATTAGTCAATTGCAAAAAAACGATTTTTACAGGTTTTTCTTAGTTTTTTGCGAAAAAGATTTGCTGTTTGCAAAATAGCTTGATTTCAGCACAAAAAACAAATTTTACTTATGAGATAAAATCTATTTTAGTTTTTGAAAAATAAGAACTACTATTATTCTCCGATTATTTTTATAAGAACTCTTTTTGCTCTTTTTCCATCGAATTCATAATAGAAAATCTGTTCCCAAGGACCAAAGTCCAGTTTGCCATTAGTAATTGCTACAGTTGTTTCTCTACCCATAATTGTTCTTTTTAAATGAGCATCAGCATTATCTTCGTAGCCATTGTGTTGGTATTGAGAGTAAGGTTTTTCTGGTGCAAGTTTTTCAAGCCATACTTCGTAATCATGATGAAGACCGCTTTCATTGTCGTTAATAAAAACGCTTGCGGTGATATGCATGGCGTTAATTAGGACAAATCCTTCTTGTATATTACTTTCATTAATAGCTTGCTGGACTTCTGAAGTAATGTTTATAATACCACGGCGTGACTGTATGTTGAAGAAAAGTTCTTTGCGAAATGATTTCATAATTTATATCCCTCCCCTATTAAATATTTCTGTAAATATTTTGAACTAAAAGTTTATATTTTGCAATAAAGAAATAGAAATTTTTCTAATATTTTACTTATAAGTAATTATTTAAAAGTAAAAATCAGGATTATTATGATATAATTTAAATAGTTAAATATTTATATTTAGTAAAAGAGGATTTTTATGAGAAATAAAAAGAATATAGTTTCGTTTCTGCTTATATTTATATTTTTTATAGGGTTTATACCTTTTGTAAATGCTGATATTGATTATTCAAATCCGGCTAATTGGGCTTATAATGGTGTTGGAGAGAATAAGAAAGTTGATCTTTTTCTTATAGCTCCTACTGTTTATTTTGGCAGTGAAAATAATTATAATATGCTTATTACTGATACAGAAACAAAGCAAAGTTTTTTAGGGGCACTTAATATGGAAAGAGGGATTTATGAAAATAGTTGCAGGATGTATGCTCCTTATTATAGACAGGTAGGCTTAAATGTATACAGGTTAGGTGCTAGAGAAGCAAAACCTTATCTTAATATTGCCTATGAAGATGTTAAAGAAGCTTTTGAGTATTATATGGAAAACAAAAATAATAATAAACCTGTTGTTATTGCTGGTTTTAGTCAAGGATCTGATATGGCACTTAGACTTTTAAAAGATTATTTTTATAAACCAAAACATAAAAAGCTTCTGGTGGCAGCTTATTTGATTGGTTGGCCTGTTACTGAAAAAGATGTAAGATGTTATCCCTATTTAAAGATGGCACAAGGAGAAAAAGATACAGGTGTTATAATTACTTTTAATAGTGAGGCTACTAATGTTAATACCTCGATTATTGTGCCTCGAAAAACATTGGGTATTAATCCATTAAATTGGTCAACTAATAATTCATTTGCAGATAAGTCTTTAAATAAAGGTGCTGTGTTTACTAATTATGAGGGAAATATTAATAGAGAAATACCAGGGCTTTGTGGTGCTTATTTAGATTCTTGCCGTGGTACTTTAAAAGTAACTGATGTTTCTTCTGAAGATTACCCCCCTATTCTTGATTTATTTGAAGACGGAGTATATCATCTTTATGATTATCAGTTCTTCTTTAGAAATTTACAGGAGAATGTTGAAGTTAGGGTTAGTGAGTATTTAAATATTAAGGATATATAAATATAAAATAAAAAGACCAACAAATTAAAATTTGTTGGTCTTTTTCTGGCAGGGGCAGAAGGACTTGAACCCTCAACCTACGGTTTTGGAGACCGCCACTCTACCAATTGAGCTATACCCCTATGTTGTTGGAGCGGAAAACGAGATTCGAACTCGCGACCCTCGCCTTGGCAAGGCGATGCTCTACCACTGAGCTATTTCCGCAAAGTTAAATGGCGACCCGGAAGGGAATTGAACCCTCGATCTCCGCCGTGACAGGGCGGCATGTTAACCGCTACACCACCGGGCCAAATACTCTAACGAAGAGTAATTATAGCATAGTTTTTACTTTATATCAAGTTTTTTTAAATGTTTTTTATTAACTTTTATTTCTATTTTTAGATAAATAATAGCTAGCACAATATTATAGATGCTAGCTATTTTGTTGAATTTTTTATTTATAGGTTAATCATTTTAGCGAGTATTAAAGTTACTGTTCCAAAGGCAATGCCTAAAATTGCTGTTAGTCTGGCTAATACTTGGTCAATTCCTTTGCTTTTTCCACCAAAGAAGGTTTCTGCTCCACCTGCTATTGATCCTGAAAGTCCGGCACTTTTGCCTGATTGTAAAACAACTGACAATATTAAGCATATTGCAAGTATTGCATCTATTACTTTGAGAGCTGTTATCACCATTATTCTTATTACACCTCATTATCTCTTTAATATATCTATTTTTTATATTGTAATAAATTAGACTAATTAAAATGCAATTAATATTGTATCACATCTTAATTAGTCTGACAAATAGTTTCTATAATATTTTTGAATTATTTTGTGTCAGGAATAGTTTTATATGGAAGTTTTTTTACAAGTTCATCTGTAAGTTCTGGCAAAACATAGTCAAGACCGCTATGAATATTTGGCCAATCTGTAGTATTTTTTCCAGTATGAAACTTATTATAATAATTATCTTTGTCATTATAAATATAACAATACAGTTCTACATAAGTGTCTTGGATATATTCTGGATTTCTTATGCCTCTGATGTAAGTATATGAATAAGCTTTTTTCAGGTGAAGAATTACAACAATATCAGCACACGTTTTTTCGGAAATTCCTTTTAAATACTCTCGATCATATGGATTTTTTTCTTTTAAATTATAATCTAGTGAATTCATTGCATTATTTATATTTTCTGGTGTTACAAGTTCATAGAAAGGATATCTAAAATGACGTTTTAGTTTATATTCCATAGCACTTATTATTTCTTCATCTTGAAAATATTTATCAGTATTATAGGTAGGCAATATTACAACACTTGTAGGTTGAAATGCACATATAGAAGAAACCATTATTGGCAGGCAAAATGCGAAAACAAATAATATTATTATAGTTTTTCTAAGCATATTTAGTCACCTTCTTCTAAAGTATCTTATGTAAAAATTATTAATTTATAAATTTGACTTAAAAGAGAAAATTCCTTTAAATTAAACAATTCCAAATAATTCTTTAGTGTTTGATGTTGTTACTGAAGCTAGTTTTTCTAATTTTATTTCTTTTAAACCAGCTATTTCTTCTGCTACTAGTCTTACATATGCAGGTTCATTTCTTGTTCCTCTATGCGGATGAGGTGTAAGATACGGACAATCTGTTTCTATAAGTAGTCTTTCTAATGGTATAGATTTGGCTACTTCTTTTAATTTGTTTGCATTAGAAAAAGTAACAGGTCCGGCAATTGATATATAATAGCCCATTTTTATTACTTCTCTTGCCATTTCTACACTGCCGGAAAAACAATGAAATACGCCTGGCATTCCTTTTGCTTCTTTTTTTATGATATCTAAAATATCTTTATGTGCGTCTCTGTCATGGATAATAAAAGGCATTTTCGTTTGTCTGGCTACATCCAGCTGCCGAATAAATACTTCTTGCTGAATTTCTTTAGGAGAGTGATTGTGGTAATAATCCAGACCAATCTCCCCTATTGCAACTACTTTATTTTGATTAGTCCATTCTGCAAGTGTATAATAATCTGCATTTTTTGCATCTTTTGCATCATGAGGATGGATGCCTACTGAAGCATAAACCATGTTATATTCTTCTGATAACATGACTGCTCTTGCAGAAGATTCCATATCTGCACCAACATTTAAAATATTGGTAACATCTTGCTCAAGAGCTCTTTTTAAAACTTCTTCTACTTCGCCGCTAAAGCGTCTGTCGTCTACATGGGCATGAGAGTCAAATAACATTTATTTCACCTTGCTTCCAGGAGGTAATTCTTTTAAAGGTTCTATTAAAGATAAAGTGTCTTCGTTAGATGCAGCTAAAACCATACCTCTTGATACTATCCCGCGAATTTTAGCAGGTTTTAAGTTTACTACCATTACTACGTTTTTACCTATTAGTTCATCAGGTTCATAATGTTTGGCAATCCCTGATATAATTTCTCTTTGTTCAGTTCCAAGGTCTACTTTTAATAAAAGTAATTTGTCGGCTTTTTCTACTTTTTTTGCTTCTAATACTTTTACTACTCGAAGATCAACTTTAGCAAAGTCGTCAATTGTAATGAGGTTTTCTTCGACAACTTCTTCTTTTTGTGTATTAGGTTGTTCTTTGGTTTCTTCAGGTTCTTCTTGTACTAAAATTCTTGGGAAAATTTGTTCTGGAGAATTTACTTTTGTATTTTGAGGAATTTTACCAAATGTTTTTACATCTTCAAATGTAATTTTATTAAAATCATCTTCTGATAAGCCAATTTGATTCCAAATTTTTGGAGATGTGGAAGGCATAAATGGATATATTAAAACAGCTACTATTCTAAGTGTTTCAGCTAGATTATAGAGAACAGTATTTAAACGTTCTTTGTTTTCCGGGTTTTTGGCAAGTGCCCAAGGCATAGTTTCATCAATATATTTATTTGCACGAGATATTAAGGACCAAACTTCTTTTATAGCAGAGTTGAGTTCATTCTTGTCCATAAAAGACTCGTAATTGGCAATTGTAGATTCTGCAAGTTGTAATAGTGATTTATCTATTTCATCTGTAACACCAGATTTTTCTATAATTCCATTGTTGAATTTAGCTATCATACTTAAACTTCTGTGCAGCAGATTGCCTAAATCATTTGC
Source organism: Selenomonadales bacterium OttesenSCG-928-I06 (assembly GCA_030266395.1). Lineage (GTDB taxonomy): Bacteria > Bacillota > Negativicutes > Sporomusales > Sporomusaceae > JAJDHX01. Next base: position 12,954 of record JAJDHX010000014.1, read on the forward strand.
TAAATCTGAGTTAATTCTATTGATTAGAGCATCTCTTGAGAAGTTACCATCTTGGCCAAGGGTAATTTCTCTTAATAGAAAGTAACGTATTGAATCTGCTCCAAATTCTTCAATAAGTAGTACAGGGTCTATAACATTTCCTTTGGATTTGGACATTTTATCGCCTTCTATTACAAGCCAGCCATGACCATATATTTGTTTTGGTAGTTCAACATCTAATGCCATTAGGATAATAGGCCAAATGATAGCATGGAATCTTACGATTTCTTTTCCTACAAGATGAATGTCTGCAGGCCAATATTTAGCGAAGTTTTCTTTGTTGTCCAGATATCCTGGTGCAGTAATATAATTTGATAAAGCATCAAACCAAACATAAATAACATGTTTATGATCAATTGGGACTTTTATTCCCCAGTCAAAAGTAGTTCTGGAAATACAAAGATCTTCAAGACCGCTTTTTATAAAGTTTATCATTTCGTTACGACGGGAAGCAGGAACTATAAAGTCAGGATTATCTTCAATGTGTTTTAATAATCTATCTTGGTATTTAGATAATTTAAAGAAATAACTTTCTTCTTCAACTAATTCTACAGGTCTTTTGCAGTCTGGGCATTTATTGTCTACTAATTGACGATCAAGCCAGAATGTTTCACAAGGTGTGCAATATAAACCTTTATATGTAGATTTATATATATCGCCTTTGTCATATATTTTTTGGAAAATATGTTGAACCAGTTTATGATGTCTTTCTTCTGTTGTTCTTATAAAATCATCATTAGAGATATTGAGCGAGACCCAAAGTTTTTGAAAGGAGTCTACTATTTCATCTACATATGCTTGTGGAGATACTCCTTTTTCTTCGGCAGAACGCTGTATTTTTTGTCCGTGTTCATCAGAACCTGTTAAGAAAAACACATCATATCCAGTTAGTCTTTTATATCTGGCAATAGTATCAGCTATTGTTGTACAGTAAGCATGTCCTATATGTAATTTATTACTAGGATAATAAATTGGTGTGCTTATATAGAAAGTTTTTTCAGTCATTTATTTTCCTTCTTCCTGATCTTTATTTAGTAATATTAGTTTTAAGATATATTACGATAAAAACAATAAAAATACAAATTTTTTTATTGTTTTTATTGAGAAATATATTTGCAAGTTGAAATATAATTAATGTTTTTATTACAAAAAATACCATATAAAAATTTTTTTTATTTTTTAAAAAAACTAAGTTAAACGGGTGTTTTCTTTACTTATATCTCTAAAAAAATATCTTTAATTTGGATATTTTTTAAAAATTTTAAATTATTTTACAAAAAAATAATTGACACGAATTGTAATTTTTGGTAGTATCTAGATAGGCAATTTGTTGAAAATTGTTGAAAATAGAAAATAAAAGTGGATATATGAAAGGAGAATTTATGAAATCAACAGGTATTGTACGTAAAGTGGATGAACTAGGAAGAGTTGTTATTCCAATTGAGCTTCGTCGTACTTTAAGCATTGAAGAAAAAGATGCTTTAGAAATTTATGTAGATAGCGATTTAATAATTCTTAGAAAATATGAGCCAGACTGTGTTTTTTGCGGAAATGGCGATGATGTAACTAATTTTAAAGGTAAAAATATTTGCCGTCAATGTTTAGAGTTAATAGGACAAAAAGAAATGTAATTTTATTTTTTGTCGTTTTTTGTCGAATTTTGTATATTAATCTGCTGTTGTGTTTTTTATAACAGCTTGATATACGGTTCGTCTAGCAATATTATATTTAGATGCCACTTCACGGATGGCATCTTTTTTATTTTCACCTTGTGAAATTAAAAAATTTACTTTTTTTATTATTTCTAAATTGCTTAATTTATTTTCAGAAACTTCTATTTCCTCGAGTTCGTTATTTACAATTATTGTAAACTCGCCTTTGCATGTTATTTCTGCAAAATTATCTATTATATTAGAAAGTTTATCTCTAATAAATTCTTCAAATTTTTTGGTCAGTTCTCTGGCTATAATAACTTGTTTATCACCTATAATGGTTAAAATATCATTTAATGTTTCTAAAAGACGATGAGGTGCTTCGTAAAAAATTAGAGCGTGATTGTATGCTTTAAGATTTTTTAGCATCTGTTGTCTTTTTTTTGCTGTTTTAGGTAAAAAACCTATAAAGGTAAATGGGCTGTTAGTTAGTCCGGAAGCTATAAGTGCTGTAAGTGCTGCATTGGCTCCAGGCAGAGGAATTATCTTTATTTGTTTTTCTATTGCTAGTTTAACTAATTCTTCTCCGGGATCTGAGATAGCTGGCATACCTGCATCGCTTACTAAGGCAATACTCTCCCCTTTTTTAAGTATTTCTATTATTTCTTCATTTTTTTTATCTTTGTTGTGTTCATGATAACTTATAAGAGGTGTGTTAATTTCAAGATGATTTAACAGCTTTTTTGTATGTCTGGTGTCTTCAGCAGCAATTATATTTACTTCTTTCAAAGTTTTAATTACTCTTAAGGTTATATCTTCTAGATTTCCTATAGGTGTTGGGCATATATAAAGTATTCCGTAATTTAAATTTATATCTGGCAATTTTAGTTCCTACTTTCTTGCTGTATAAAATCAATCCTGAACTTCTAGAATTTATTTTCTTTATTTCTGAAATAGTTTTTTGATATCTTCTGTATATTCTCCATTAGTATCATATACAATTAACGGAGGTAATATATTTATTTGTTTCTTCTCGCCTGATATAGCTTCTATCAGGAGCATGTTTGGGCTCTTTTTTATGTTTGGATAAACAAACTGAATGTTTCTGGGATAGAGCTTGAGCTCGTTTAATTTAAAAATTATTTCATCAATTCTCTCTGGTATATGTATCATGAAAAAACTGCCGCCGTTTTTTATTAGATAGCTGGCGTTTTCAATAATTTCAGAAAGAGTAATTTTAATTTCGTGTCTTGCTATTGCTATATTTTCATTGGAATTTAAAAATCCGCTATTAACTTTGTAATAAGGCGGATTAGTAACAATAATATCTGTACAATTAGCAGGTAAAACTTCTTTTATTGTGCGTAAATCTGCATTAACAAAGTCAACTTTATCTGATAAATTATTGAGTTTTACACTTCTTTTTGCCATGTCTATAAGGGATTTGTTAATATCTATCCCTAAAATTTTTTGAGCTCCTCTGGCAGCTAAAATTATAGGGATAACCCCTGTTCCGGTGCCAAGATCAATGATTTCAGAATTTCTTTTAATTTTAACAAAATTGGCTAAAAGAATAGCATCTAAAGCAAAACAAAATTCATTTTTATTTTGAATTATTTTAAAGTCTTTTAAAATAAGATCATCTATTCTTTCGCCAGGATTTAGTTTTATGTTTAAGTCTTTTGTCATTATTCTTTTTCTACAACATCTTCCCAAGATACATTAACAATTTGACCATCTTCTAAAGAAACTGTTGCTGTTTTCTTTTGCATGTTGACAGAGACAACTTTGCCTTCGCCTTCAGCTGTAATTACTTCTTGGTTAACTTCAGGAGCTGTTATTTTTTTAGATGCACTTGGAGTATAGTTGTCATTTTCATATTTTAAGCAACACATTAGTCTGCCGCAAATTCCGGAAATTTTAGTAGGGTTAAGGGAAAGATTTTGATCTTTAGCCATTCTGATTGATACAGGTTCGAAGTCTCCTAAAAATGTAGCACAACATAATGATCTGCCACAACATCCTATACCATTCATAAGTTTGGCTTCGTTTCTTACGCCTATTTGTCTTAGTTCAATTCTTGTTCTAAAGACACTTGCCAAGTCTTTGACAAGTTCTCTAAAATCAATTCTTCCTTCTGCCGTAAAGTAAAATATGATTTTATTTACATCAAATGTATATTCTACTTCAACTAAATTCATTGGCAATTCATGATTTTTTATTTTTTCTTGACAAATTTTAAAAGCTTCTTTTTCTTTTTCTCTATTTTCATTTACTTTTTGATTATCTTCGTCAGTAGCTTTTCTGAGTATTGGTTTTAATGGTGCGACAATTTCTTCATCTGGAACTTCTCTTGGGGCAATGACTACACAGCCACATTCTATCCCTCTGGAAGTTTCCACTATTACTTTATCACATGTTGAAAAGTCAGCATTGCCAGGATCAAAATAATATATTTTTCCAGCTTTTTTAAACCGAACTCCAATAATTTTTATCATATTTCCCCTCTTCTCTAAAGGTGATTTAATTTGATGACTAATGACTCAAAAGCTAGTCTTAGTGTAGAATTTTTTATAATATGCATTGTTTCTTTTATATATGAGTGTGCTTTTAATAATTGTAGGTGATTCCAGTTATGACTGATTTCTTTTAAAGTATTATGTAAGTCTCTGTTTACGAGATCATCTAATATTTCCAGGTTTTCTGTTGATGCTTCTATTATAAGCAGGTCTCTTATTAATGTATCTAAATAGTCAAGAAATGAGTTAGCATTCTTTTGATTTAGTTCTGCTAATTCATTTATTATATTACTGCTTAGGTCTAATCTTTTAGTAGACAGTTCTTGTAGAAATTTTGCGGCAAAATCTCTTAAGGCTAGCCCATCAGGCTCCAAGAGTTCCAGTGTTTTTTTGAATCTGCCATTACTTAGAGAAATTGCTGTTTTTAGTTTTTCTTGATTACAATCATCTTTTTTGTTTAAGTGTTCAAACAGTAAATTTTTATTTATAGATTGAAAATCTATTTTTAGACAGCGTGATGTTATTGTTTCTAAGAGTTGGTCATCAAAAGGGGTTATAAGTATGAAATAATTATTATCAGGCGGTTCCTCTAAGAGTTTTAAAATACTGTTTGATGCCTGAACAGTCATCTTTTGTGCATTATCAATTATACATACTCGACCTTTTTTAAAAACTGGTATTAATGATACATAGCTTTTAAGTTCGCGAATTTGCTCTATTTTTATAGTAGTGGTGTCAGTGCCGTCTTCAGTTGTGATGCTTTTAAAATCAGGATGAGTGTTATTATCATAACTAAGACAAGACTGACAACTATTACATGGTTTTTCAGTATCTGAATTACATAAGATGCTTTTAGCAAATATTTCTGCGCAAAGTTTTTTCCCTATTCCATCAGGACCTGAAAATAACAGAGCATGAGGAATCTGTTCTTTTTTTATAAGATTTTTAAGAAATTGGATGCTTTTTTCATGCCCTATAACGCTGTCAAAATTCATATTATCCTCTATATAAAAGTTAAATATTTTTATGTATATTAATTACATTATTATTAAGAATTACCTGTCCATAAACAATTATAATCGTTATCTTTGAAATACGCAAACATTGTTTGTTTTTATAAATAAATGATAAAACCACTACATATATAAATTATATTTTAGTGGTTTCAGAGTGTCTACAAAGTGTATTTTTACAGAGTAAAATAAATGCGAATTAATTTTTATTTAAATGAAAAACATAATTTAATTGTAATATTTTTGTTAATTGTGCGCATTTGTAGAGGGTTGTTATTTCACTTATTTAAACATAATGGGTAACTCAAAACTCTGACACAGGGTTAGATTATATGAACAATATAACTTTCATAATATACAAAAACAAATAACTCAAATCCTATCGGCGCATATAAAATCAATTGTATTTTTTGACAATGCACTGTTATAAAGTAGTTCTGAATGATTCTTAAGATACTCTGCGATTTTTCTTTTGGCTTCTTCAGATACATCCCGCGGATTCACAATACTAGAAGTATAAGTTTCTTTGTCATAAAAATTAAGTTCTACAAATCTATTAAAAGAGAAGCCATTTTGCAGAAATAAATCAACAATAATCGTAAATGTTTTCCCGTACGATATTGCCAAGTCGTCATAGATATTACCTAAGAAAAAATATAAGTCGTCTACAGTTTTCAGAAAAACAACTTCGTGGCAATCGTTTTCAATACGGAATCTCACAAATTCTTCCATGCTGGTCTCCTTTAGTTTATTCACTATTTACTACGGAAAAATGATTGAATAAGATTCGGAAATCGCTTTAAGGATTTCATCAGAAAGACTAATAGCTTCTTTTAGTGTTGGAATAATTGAGGTCTGGGAAGGATCTACTGTTGCGTGAAGATAAACATTTCTTTTATTCGAGTATATGCTGTACAAGCGCTTCAATTCGGATATACACTTTTTGGGTATTTCGGAGTTTTGATCAATAGGCGATGTACGAGTTGCTTTATCTATATGAAACATACTAAATGTACTGTCCCGAGTTAATGTGTAATTGTATTTCTGAACAAGGAGCTTTTTGAGGTAACCCTCTAATGCTTTAAAATTACCAGTCAGATATCCTGTATAATCTTCACAACTAGTTTGTTGTCGCAATAGAGTTAATGAGCCTGATATAGACTTTAATAATGCTTCATCAAGGTAATTATACACATTGCCCAGTGTGTTTTGCATTTGTATGCGTATGGCACTAGCGGGAGTGTTCATACCTGCAAATGAATTATTAAGATTTACTATATCTTCAAAGCTGTAGTGGGGCAAGGTTGATAAATAAGTTGTAACAATACTATAAGCATGAAAAGGTTTGCTTTGAATCATTGCGTTATTAGTTTGCTCGTAGAATGTAAAAGTGACTACATCTCCATTATATCCTGTAAATTTATAGATATTTCCTGCTTTTTCACATCTTACGATACCAATGCAGTCTTCTTTAATATATTGTTCTAAAGAGTCGACAATATTTTTTGTACAAGGAAATGTATATTGGAGTGTTTCAGTGTTTGTAGAAAATCCCTTTTGGGCAATATAATCAATCAACCGATTGGTCTCATCAATATTCTTGTTTCCCACAGGTAAGATATTAATTGGCCCTTTTTTTAGATAAATATCAATTTTGCATTCCTTGCCATTCAAATAAAATACACAACGCTTTTTACTATCATCACCCAAAATGCTCCGCACCACGAAAGAAGAATCCTCATCCTCAAAAGATTGAATTATCAAGTCAATATCATCTTTATTTATGTATATTTCTGCCATTATTATCCTCTTTTCTTTATTTTAACTGCTATAGATCTACCATCTTTGGTCTGAGAGACCTGATATGTAACGGAATTTCCTTTGACAACTGGTAGACCCTCAACATCCTTTATTTTAAAGTAAATGTTTACATTCTGCTGTTGTGTCTTTATGAATCCGGCATGACCTTGGGGTAGAATACTAAGCACTGTACCTGTAAAAACTTGAGCAATTCCTTCAACTTTCTCAACGTATTGTTTCGCTATTTTTTCAATTTGATGAATTGATGGAGGTTTAGTCACATCCAATGATAAATCAACTATGGCGAACTTTAATTCTTGAGGTATCGACCAGCCATGGCGTTTTCTGTAGTATGCACTTGCCTGAAAAAATACTTTCGCATTTTCGTTGTTTCCATTTGATTGCCATAATACAGCTGTATCCAAAAGAAGGTTTACCATTTTTTCATGTTCAAATCTGTCTCCATAGGCTTTGTTTGCATACAATAGTGCTTCTGTAATTTTATTATTTCTAAAGTAAATCAATGCAAGCTTATGAAACATAAACCAGAAGTTCTCTTTTGTTGCGATATCTTTATATTCAGCAATTGCAGTATCAAAATCTTCTTGAGCCATACATTTACAGTAATAAAGTCGTGCTTTAATCCACAAATGATTTCTATGATGGAATTTTTTAATTTTTACAAGTGCAGTTTCGCATATTCTAACACTCTCTAGATATTGTTCGGTTTTTTCATATGCTTTTGCTAAGTTAGCATAATAAAATTCTTTTGAAGATGCCAACTCCCTGTTTTTGCCAGTAAAGTCAGTAAAAGAAAATACTTCTTCTGATAAAATATCAGGATTTAACTTGGTAAGCCAAGTAATAATCTCTTTATAATTTATTGAAGCCCTGTTCTTAAGAATCTTAACAACTTTCTTAATTGTTAATACAAAAGGATTCTTAGGTTCATAATCAAGTCCGAGTTGTTGAGAATTCTTAGCAATATAATCTGCCCGTTGAAGAAAACATAAAAAATCATCAGTATTCTCAACAGAATAATTCTTTATAAAGCAATCATAGATACACCAACAAAACAAATTAACTACATACTTATTTAATTGCTGTCCAGCATTTAATAGGTTATCACAAATATCTATAAACGAAGTATTGTCTCCGATTTTTCTCAGGCATTGACCATACCAACTCAGAAGATACTGGTTGCGCTTATCTGAGTTTTCCCATAATTCTCTATATATATCACAAGCAGTAGAATAGTTGCCTTTATCATATTCGTTTTTGGCTTGCTCTTGAGTATACATTATATTTGTATTGGCCTGAACGTCATCCACAAAGACACCTCTTTCTCCTGCATACATTATAATACCGTAATTTGTCATGTTCGATTAGTCTGTAGATTAAACCCTAACCATGATCTAAATTCATACAAACTTCCTGTTATTGCTAATAATCGGAAATAAGCCATCAAATGTCAACTTCCCATTATAGCCATAATTAACATAAAATTAATCTTATATAGTAAAATATACCATATTAATGAAATAAATAAAAGCTCTGACCAAACAGTCAGAGCTTTTAAGCTTTTCATAGCATAATTAACTTTAACATACAAGTAATGAAAATTATTAATTAATTTTCTATTTATGAATTTTAAATTTTTTTTTGTTTACAGTCTAAAACCACTAAAATAAAATTTATATTTTAGTGGTTTTTAGTTTTTAATCTACTACTTTAATTGTTTTTAAAGTGTGATCCTCAGGTCCTGAAATGTGGAGATTAGCATTTTTTAGAGTGTTGCAATAGTCAATTAGCTCTTTGCTAATCTTTTCTCCAGGGCAAAGCATTGGTATACCTGGAGGATAGAAAGTTACGATTTCTGCACAAACCAATCCTTCGGAATCTTCAAAAGGTACTACTATAGTGTTGCCAAATAAAGCGTCTCTAGGCAATATAACTTGTGCCGGTGGCATTGGATATTTTATATTATATATTTTTGCGATTGATTCAAAATTATAGTTGCCTTTGTGATTTATAGCTATATCTCTTAAAGCATTAATAAGTTTATCAATATCTTCCTTAGAGTCTCCAATTGTAATAAGAAATAGAACATTATATACATCAGAAAGTTCAACTTGAATTTTATGTTTGTGTCTTAAAATATCTTGAGCTTCTGTTCCTTTTATGCCAAGTCCTTTAACAGTTACTGTTATTTTAGTAGGATCAAAGCTATATGAACCTGGTGTTCCCAGTTTTTCTTCTCCAAAGCAATAAAGACCAGGTATTTCATTTATTTGTTTTCTGGCGTAATTAGACAATTCGATTGCTTTTTGCCAAAGTTCTTCGCCATATTTAGCCATTTGCATTCTTGCTACATCAATTGATGCCATCAGAATATAGTTTGGACTTGTAGATTGCACTAGTTGCAGCATTGCTTTGAGGCGAGGAACTCTTATTAGGCCTTCTCTACAATGAACTAATGAACATTGAGTCATAGCTCCTAAAAGTTTATGGGTGCTTTGAGCAACAATGTCTGCTCCGGCATCTAAGGCTTGGATAGGAAGCTGATCTGAAAACTTTAAGTGTGGTCCGTGGGCTTCATCAACTACTACAGGTATTGAACGTTTATGTGCCATATCAACTATAGCTTTTAAATCTGTAGCTACACCATAATATGTAGGGTTTATCACTACAATTCCTTTAGCATCAGGGTGCTCGTCTAAAGCTCTTTCAATACTGGCAGGAGAAACTCCCATTGCAAGTCCTATTTCAGTATCTATTTCTGGTCTGACAAAGACAGGGCTGGCACCGCTTAAAATTATGCCGCCTATTGTAGACCTGTGTGCATTTCTGGGTACTATAATTTTATCTCCGGGTCCGGCAATAGCTAAAATCATAGCATATATGCCGCCTGTAGTTCCATTAACCATGAAATAGCTATGATCTGCCCCATAAAGCTCTGCTGCTAAATCCTGAGCTTCTTTTATTGGTCCGTGAGGTTCGTGAAGATCGTCTAGTTCAGGCATGATTGTTAAATCTAATTTTAGGGATGTTCCCAGCATTTCTTTTAAATCATGATGCATCCCCTTCCCCATCTTGTGTCCTGGAGTATGAAATGGAGTTACATCATCATTTGCATATTTACTTAATGCTTCAAATAAAGGTGTTTTGCTTTGATCTAACATTTATCTTTATACACCGCCTATCTATAGGTGTTATTTACATAGTTATTGTAGTATATCACTTCTGTTTTTACAAGACAAGTATTGTAATATAAAATATTATTTTTTTGTATTTTGTCTTTTTATCAGAAAACAAGTTAGATTTTATTTTTTCACAAAATATCGTAATCATACTGAGAAAAAATTTTTAAGTAACAATAATTCATTATAATTCACTTATTGTTTTTTTATTTGTGTATATAGGGCCTGTTCTATTTCTGTTTTTTTAAGAATATATATTAGAAATTCATAATAACAAGATATATTTAATATTTCCAAGATGGGAAGAAATGATGAATAAATTACTAGCTCAAATTAGTAAATGGGAATCTGAAATATCAAAAATTTTACCTTTACATCTGTTTGAAATTATAAAGTCTACTTCTATGGAAATAAGAAGTGAAGCAACTGAAATAAGACTTCGAAGTGGACAGCCTTTAATTTTAGTATTAGGAAATAAAGATATAATGCTTACTGCAAATTCTGAGAAAGCAGAAGTTCCTTCTAAGGCATATTTAGTTTTGCCTGAAGATATTATAAGAACTTTTAAGCTTATGTGTAAGAATTCTATTTACGCTTATGAAGAAGAATTGAAATCAGGTTATTTAACTGTAAGTGGTGGCCATAGAGTTGGTTTTACTGGACAGGCAATAGTAAATAACAGCAAGATAAAGGCTTTAAAAAATATCAGTTCTTTAAATATAAGAATAGCTAAAGATATAGATACATGTCCTATTAATTTATTGGATTATTTGCTTACGGCGAAAAATGAGGTTTGCAATACTCTTATTATATCTCCGCCTCGTTCTGGCAAAACAACTCTTTTAAGAAATATTATAAGAGTTTTAAGCAATAGTTATCCAAGCAGAGGTTTTACTGGAGTTCAGGTGGGTGTTGTTGATGAACGTTCTGAAATAGCTGCTTCAGAAAATGGAGTGTTGAGTATAGATTTAGGACCAAGGACAGATGTTTTGGATGCTTGTCCTAAAGCAGAGGGTATTTTGATGTTAATTAGGTCTATGGCTCCGCAGGTGGTAGTTACTGATGAGCTTGGCAGACAAGAAGATGCAAGTGCAATAAGAGAGGCATTATATGCCGGTGTTAGCGTTATTGCAACTGCTCATAGCAGAAACTTAGAAGAGTTAAAAAGAAGACCGTATATAGGTGATTTAATTGCTGAGAATTTTTTTGATATCTATATTATTTTGAGTTCTAAAAATGGTCCGGGCACAATAGAAGAAATAATTTTTAATGAACATAAGGCTGCAGTTGGAAAAGCAGGTTATAAACCACATATTATTTAGAAACTGTTTTTATAGTGCTAAAAGATATAGGTTATTTAATAAAAATAAAAGAGGTAATTTTATGTTTTTAAAAATTGCTGGAAGTTTACTTATTCTTATTGCAGGTACTTGTCTTGGGTTTAAATTGGCCTCTAATTTTTCTGAGCGATTAAGACAAATAAGACAGCTATTAAGTTGTTTTGTGGCGCTAAAGAGCCAGATTAGTTATATGTCTTGTCCAATAAATGAGGCATTGTTTAATTGTACAAATGGGTTAGATGGTCCTGTTGCAGATTTGTTTCGCAAAACAAGTGGGATTTTAACAGAAAAATCGTGGCTTACACCCCAGGAAGCATTGATTCTTGCGTTTAAAGAAAAACAGGAAAACCTTGTTTTACTCAAAACTGAGGTAGAAATTCTGGAAATATTATTTGCTAATTTGGGAGCCTCAGATAGACAAGATCAGGAAAAAGCTCTTGAAATGGCAGAATTTCAGTTAATTCAAGTTCAAAAAGATGCTGAATTATCTTCTTCTAAAAATATAAAAATGTATCGTTATTTAGGTGTTTGTGTGAGTTTAGCAATTATTATTTTACTAATCTGACAGTAGTTTTTGAGAGGAGAGGATTTAAATAGGAATTGATGTTTTATTTAAAATTGCAGGAGTTGGTATTTTAATATCTGTTTTTCATATTGCCTTAAAGCAAGCTGGTAAGGAAGATATGGCTCATTTATGTACTTTAGCAGGGTTTTCTTTGGTGCTTTTGTGGGTTGTTCAGTTGCTGGGGCGTTTGTTTACTACTGTTCAAGAGGTTTTTAAATTATTTTAAAATTATTATGTTGGCAGCTTACTTGTTTAAGGAGAAAGAAAAATGGAAATTTTTCAGATTATTGGACTTGGTTTTATAGTAACTTTGCTAATTTTAGTAATAAAACAGCAAAAGCCTGAGTTTGCTGTTCAGCTTAGTTTAACTTTGGCAACAATAGTTTTTTTAATGATACTTACTAAACTTACAGTAATTTTTGATTTGTTTAGAGATTTAGCACAGAGAGCTAATATAAGCCAGGTTTATTTGAATACAATCTTAAAAATTATAGGTATTGCTTATGTAACCGAGTTTGGATCTCAGGTTTGCAAAGATGCCGGTGAAAGTGCAGTTGCTGGAAAAATAGAATTTGCAGGTAAAGTAATGATTATGGTAATGGCTGTTCCTATAATCGCCTTAGCATTACAAACAATTTCTAAGCTTGCACCTTAGAATCAAGGAGATTTTTATTGTGAGAATACTGGTTTTAATTTTAACTATCTTATTTATTTTTTCAGGTATCTCCCCCATCTGTGCAGAAACAAATGATTTGAAAGCAATAGATATTCCTTTTGAACTTTTAGACGAGCCTTCAATAAATAAAATAAATGATTTCATAACTGAGATTAATAAAGAATTGGATGAAGATATTCCGCTTTTAAATAGTGAATTTATCAAAACATTAGCTTTGGAAGGAATCAACTTTAACTTCCAAGCTTTGTTTTCAAAGCTTTTAGGTTATCTTTTTAAAGAGATTGTTGTAAATCTTAGTTTAATGGGCAAGTTGATTTTTCTTACAGTGTTATGTGCTCTTTTAAGAAATCTGCAAAATTCTTTTGAGAATTCTTCTATCTCACTGCTTTCTTATAGTGTCTGTTTTATATTTTTATCAGTAATTGCTCTTAATGCTTTTTATCAGGCGGTTGCTTTAGCTGCTGATACAGTAAATTCAATGGTAGGTTTTATGCAAGCTTTGCTACCATTATTGCTTTCGCTTTTAGCAGGTATTGGTGCTGTTACTTCAGCTGCTTTTTTTACTCCTCTTATGCTTTTTATTGTTGCCACTATGAGTATGATCATTAAAGATGTAGTTTTCCCCCTGCTCTTTTTAACAGCAGTTTTAGATTGTGTAAGTTATTTAACTCAAAAATATAAAATAAGTAATTTAACTGCAATTTTAAAGCAGGCTGCTATGGGTGTTTTGGGGTTTAGCATGGCTATTTTTATTGGCATAACCAGCATCCAGGGAATAGCAGGCAGTATTGCAGATGGTTTGACTTTAAGAAGTGCTAAATATGCTGCGACCACTTTTATTCCTGTAGTGGGAAAAATGTTTTCAGATACTGTAGAAGTTGTGATGAGTGCTTCTCTTCTTTTAAAAAATGCGACTGGTTTGTTTGGCTTTTTGGCAATTTTAATGCTTTGTATAGTTCCTTTGCTTAAATTGATGGCGCTAATTATCATTATAAAAGCTTCCAGTGCTTTGGTTGAGCCTATGGGTGATGAAAATATGGCTAAATGTTTGGGTGGTATGGCTAATAATCTAATCTTGGTTTTTGGGGCTTTGCTTATTTTAGTAGTGATGTTTTTCTTGCTTGTGGCCATAATTGTTGGGGCAAGCAGTATGACAATGATGCTCAAATAAAAAGAATGTCTTGAGGTGATATAGGTGATTGATTTTCTTAATATTTGGGTAAAGGCCATAATTTTTACTGTAATGTTTGCTGTTTTTGTGGAGTTGCTGCTACCCAATAGTCAAATGCAAAAGTTTGTGAGGGTTGTTTTGGGATTATTTATAATGCTTGCTATTTTGAATCCTTTTATAGATTTTCTGGATGGTAGTAAAGAAATTTCATATATTCCGGTAAGTTCATACGATGTTTCAAATACTGATTTAGACAGACAAGTTCAAAATGCTTCTGAACAAACAATAAGAAAAAGAGAAGAAATGTCTTACGGGCATTATCAAAGAGATTTAGAAAAACAATTTAGATCAACAGTTATGTCTATTGAGGGGGTGAAAGATTCTAAAGTAACTGTGCTTTTGAGTAATAATACAAAAGAAAATTCTAGTTTAGATAAAGATACCAGGAAAAGAATTCCTCGCATTAAAGAAGTTGTAATTGAAATTGAAATAATGCAGCCTGAAAAGAGCGGGAGTATAAATGTTGATAAGGTATCTGTACTTGAGAAAAATTTGGAGCAAAAAGAAATATCGGCAGCTGCGAATAATGAGGTTCGGGATAATAAAATTAAGGATAGAGTAAAAAACACGGTTTCGCAGTTATATAATATCAGGTTAGACCAAATAGAAGTTTCTGTTGTGAAAAATTTAAAAGAAAAAGAAAGGAATATGAGCTAAATTATGAGTTCTAATTTAAAGGAACTAATTAAAGAAAATAAAAAGAAATTTAGTTTGGATTTTTTAAAGAAAAATAACATGAACAAAAAGCTTGTTTTAATAGGACTTTTAGGAATCGTACTTATTATAGTTGGTTCTGTGGTTAATTTAGAGGAACCTCAGAAAATCATCAGAGATGATAGTGTGCCTCTGCAAGGGATTACTGCTACTGAATTTGCAGTAAGTAAAACTACATATGAAGAAAAAGTTGAAAATAAACTGGCAAATCTTTTGGCACAAATTAAGGGTGCCGGACAAGTATCTGTAAATATAACTCTGGAAAATGAAGCTTCTTTTGAGCATGCCAAGAATGTTTCCAAAGAGGTTCGAACAATTGAAGAAAAAGATTCTACTGGAGGTGTAAGAACAACTACTGAAAATAAAACAAATGAACAAATTTTGGTCAGCAGAGAAAACGGTATTGACCGTCCTGTAATTGCTAAAGAATATAAACCGGTTATAAAAGGTGTAGTTATTGTAGCTGAAGGCGGAGCAGATTCACGGGTTAAAGCGAATATTACTAAGGCTGTGGAAAGAGGACTTGGTCTTGCCCCCCACAAAATTGTAGTATTACCACAAAGAAAATAGGAGAGAAATGAAATGATTTCTAAAGACAAAAGATTTATTTCGGTTATTTACTTTAACAGAAAGATGAAAATAATATGTTGTATTTTAGTTGCTCTGGTGCTTTTTAGTTTAGGCTATTTAATAAATTCCTTGTTTTTTTCTGGTTCAAATGAAGATAAACCAATGATTGATAGATCTAATGCTATGGAAGTGGCTAAATCTATTGAGGATATCAAAGATCCTATTGATTTAGACAAATCAATGGCAGGATTATCTTCTGTTGATTTTTTTACTGAATATCGTTTAGAGAGAGACAGAATAAGAAGCGAGCGTACAGATATATTAAGAGATGTTTTGAAAAATGCTAAAACTGATGAAACCAGAGCTCAAGCCCAAGATGCGATTTTGCAGATGACTTTAGAAAAAAAAATTGAGTCAGAGACTGAAAGTTTAATAAAATCAAAAGGATTTAATGATGCTTTGGTATTTTTTAAGGAGAATTCGGCAAATGCTATAATAAAAGCGTCATCTTTAAGTAAAGAAGAGGTTATTCAGGTTGCTGAAGTAATAAGCTCTATATCAGGTATAAACCCGGAGAATATTACTATTAGTGCAAATCCGTGAGACATTTTCATTAAAATGGAAAAATTAAGTGTTGAGGTTTGTAAAAATATAAATAGTTTGGTATAGTAACAATATAAGAAACCCAGGAAGTTTTTAAGTTTATAACAATAATTTATATATACATATGATGAAAGATATGGGAGTGAATTTTTATGGATGAAAATACTATTGAAAAATCAAGTCAAAATGAGATAGGTTCTATTAGAATTTCTGATGAAGTAGTTAAAGTTATTGCAGGTTTGGCAGCAACAGAGGTAACTGGCGTTGCTGGGATGAGTGCTGGCTTAGTTGGCGGGATAGCTGAAATGCTTGGCAAAAAGAATATGGCTAAAGGTGTTAAAGTTGAAGTTGGCGAGAAAGAAGCTGCAATAGATTTATATATAATTGTAGAATATAATGTGAGAATTCCTGATATTGCTTTAAGAGTTCAGGAAAATGTTAAAAAAGCTATTGAAGCAATGACTGGCTTAAATGTAGTTGAAGTAAATATACATATTCAAGGTGTTGGTTTTGCTCCGGAGGTAAGACCTAAAGAAGAAGATATAAGAGTGAAATAAGCTAATATAAATAAAATCTAAAGAAAGAGGCAGGCAATGAAAATATTTGATCGTGTTATAAATTTAATAAGCATTTTACTATTGGGCTTTGTATCAGTTGGCGCAATCTTGATATCTTTGCGCTTTTTTCCTTTAGATAAATTATGGACAAGTTTAAATGAAATGCCAGGAAACTGGAAAGTTTTAGTTGCCGGAGTAGTATTTTTAATTCTTACTCTTAAACTTTTGTTCAGTGGTGTTTATAAAAACAGAGAAAAAGTAATTTTAGTAAGATACAATGATTTAGGGGATGTTAATGTTTCTTTGAAAGCAATAGAGAATTTGATTATGAGAGAAACTGAAATGATCCATGGTGTTAAGAGTGTTAAAGTTGCTGTTTTTAAACATAGAACTGAAGGTCAGGATGTAATAAGTGCAAAGTTAAAAGTTATTGTCGATTCTAAGGTGGTTATTCCTGATATAACTAATGAAATTCAAAATAATATATTAGATACTGTTAAAAATCTCATAGGAATCGAATTATTTGGGATTAAAGTATCTGTAGAAAATATTTCTACTAATATAAGAAGCAAACAT
>JAJDHX010000015.1 GCA_030266395.1 Selenomonadales bacterium OttesenSCG-928-I06
TTTGATCTAATAAAGCTTCTTCTTTTATAAGTGAACTTTTTTCCAGAGAAAGTGTTTCTTGAGATTTTTCGTATTTTATTAAGTTTTCATTTTGAGCATTTGCTTCTTGATTTAGAGCAGATAGTTTTACTTTTAGATCAGTAAGTTCTGTGTTTGAAATATCGAGATTTGATTTCGTAGTCTTTAATTCTTCTTCTGCTTTGACTATCGCATCTTTTTGGGCTTCGTCTTCACCTTGCAGAGATATAAGTAGTTTTTCTTTTTCTATAATTTTTTCAGCAATATCTGTTTGTTCGTTTTTCACTAAAGAAATTTCATTTTTTATGGTGTTTAAAGCAAAGTTCAAACTATTGGCTTCTTCAGCATTTTGTTCTATAACAATTTTCAGTTCAGCTTGCTTAATTTCAATCTCTTGCTTTTCTACGTTTATTTTATTGATTTCTAAGGTTGCTGCATCAAGCTTAGCATTAATTTCAGCAATGTTTTTATAAATAGATTTTGCTTCTTCTTGTAATTTAACTAAATTAGCTTCCAGTTCACTTATTCGATTTTTTCTGGATAAAAACCCATTATCTTGATGAACTGTTGCTCCACCAGTGATGGAACCACCTGGTCTTATTATTTCTCCGCTTAGAGTTACTACTCTGATACTAAAAGATGACTTTTTAGCAAGAGATAGAGCTTTTTCTATATTTTCGGCAAGTATTGTTCTGCCTAACAGGAATTTTATGATAGGTTCATACTTTTTATCTGTCTTTACAAAATCACAAAGAAATCCTAATGCTTCTTTGCTTTTAGCTAAACTTTCTTCATTTTTATTAGGACTGAGTATTTTTAGTGTATTTAAAGGCAAGAAGGTAGCTCTGCCTGATTTATTTTTTTTCAAGAAATTTATAGCTTCAGTTGCAGCGTTTTCATGTTCTGTAACAATATTTTGAATTGTTGATCCTAAAGCTGTTTCTACAGCAGTTACATATTGGGAAGGAACATTAATAAGTTCTGCCACTGCTTTATAGGAATTAGATTTATTAAGAGGACTTTTTAAAACATTTTTAATTGCTTTGTTAAATCCTTCAAAGTCTTGTTGCATACCTTTTAGAGCATTCAAATGTGAAAGAACTTGAGCTGAGTTTTTATTGTTTTTTTCTTCTTCAGATTTAAGACTGTTTAATTTTGTTAAGCTTTCATCTTTAGATTTTAAAACGTGTTGTAGGTTTGTTTCTATATTTTGAAAACTTTCTTTTAAATGTTCCAAGGATGTTGTAAGTTCTTCTTTTTTAGAATTGTTTAATTCTATTTTTACTAGATATTGATCAAGCTCTTTTGCAAGGTTTGTTTCTTTTAATTTTAAGTTTTCAAGGTCTCTATGGAGTGTTCTTAAAGCGTTTCTTTCATCAACCATTTGTTTTAAATAGTCGAAAGTTTTTTCTCTGCCTTCGCTTACTTGTTTTTCTAAGTTTTCTATATGAAGGAGTAGAGAATTATAGTTAGAATTTTTGCTTTCTAAAGATGTATTCAAATCAGTAATCTGATTTTTTGTGTTTTGAGATAAATTGCTTAATTCTGCAATTTCTTTCTTTAAATTTTCTTCTTCTAAAACTGTTTTGCTTATTTCTGCAATAAGCTTTTCTTTAGAGGAGAGTGACTGGTTTATTCTTTCTTCCAAAACAGCATTTTTACCAGAAATCTTTTCGAGTTCTGTATCAGCGTTACTTATACTTTGATTTAAGGCTAAAATTTCTTTTTCTAAATCAATGATATTAAGATGTAGTTGTTCTTTTTCTGCTTCTTTTAAAGAAAGTTCGGTTTTTAAAGAAAGTGTGTTTTCGTTTAGGGTTTTTAGTTCTATTTGGGAACTTACCACCATTTTTTCTGCTTTGTTAAGCTTGTCTACAAGTATTGTGATTTGGCATGCTTTAAGTTCAGAATTCAGTTCATTATAAATTCTGGTTTTATTGGCACTTTCTTCAAGAGGTTCCAGTTGATTTTCAATTTCCAAGATAATATCTCTTAAACGAATTAAGTTTTGTTCTGTTGTTTCAAGTTTTCTTAGAGCTTCTCTTTTTCTGTTTTTATATTTAGAAATTCCTGCAGCTTCTTCAAAGAGAAGTCTTCTGTCTTCAGGTTTGCTGCTTAAAACTTCATCTACTTTATTTTGACCGATTACAGTCATTGTGTCTTTGCCAATACCGGTATCTGTGAGAAGTTCGTTGATATCTTTGAGTCTACAGAGAGTTTTGTTTATATAATATTCGCTTTCACCAGAGCGAAATACGCGTCTTGTAATTATGATTTCATTAAAATCAAGAGCCAGGTGACCGTCGCTATTATCAAAAATAAGGGACACTTCAGCAATTCCGAGAGGTCTTCTGTTGGCACTCCCAGAAAAGATAACGTCCTCCATTTTTGTGCTTCTGAGAAGCTTATTGCTTTGTTCGCCTAGAGCCCATCTAACAGCGTCAGATATATTGCTTTTGCCACTGCCGTTAGGGCCAACTATTGCTGTTACACCATAATTAAGATCTATATGTATTTTATCTGCAAAGGATTTAAATCCGTATACTTCTATTGAGCGTAACAACAAAATAGTTCTCTCCTTTAAGTTTTATACCATATATAGAAATTTTATCACGAACGTAAGATTTGTACAAGGTTTAGTTGAAATGGCGTAATATATGCAACTTAAAAAACTGGCTCTAAAAGAGCCAGTTTTTTAAGTTTTTTTAGGTAGAATATTTCCTTCTAAAAAATTGTCTAAAAGGTCAAAACGTCTATCCATATGATAACCTAAGTAGCATTTGTTTTGAAACTGTCTGTTGCGTGGTTTGTTTTGAAATATTGAAATAGCTTCTAAACAGTCTCCTACTATTGTGTCAATTATTTTGTTTGTATGGATTTGATTTTTTACAGATGAACCTAATCTGTAATGAGGGATGGTAGTTGCTACATCAATTTTAAGTTTTGCTATTCTGGCCAAAGCCATAGAAGCTGGTGGAATTGCTAGTTCTTTAATAGGTATTGTTTCTAAA
Organism: Selenomonadales bacterium OttesenSCG-928-I06; assembly: GCA_030266395.1. GTDB lineage: Bacteria > Bacillota > Negativicutes > Sporomusales > Sporomusaceae > JAJDHX01. The sequence continues at coordinate 3,030 of JAJDHX010000015.1, forward strand.
AATTTTTTAGAAACAGCATGAATCCCATGAGCAGGATTTGCTAAAGATATTTTCTTTTCCAGACCCAGTTCTTTATTTAAGTTGAGACGCCAACGAAAAGTTGGATTATATCTTTCTATGTGTCTGAGTGGAGCTGGATAACAATTAGTTAAAGCCATATCTAGTTTTTTTAGTAAAATACCATCTATTAGTTCCAGAAGATTTTCATTAAAAGTACCAACCATATCTCCGTCAACAAAGACAGTTGCGTCACTATTTAAAGATAATGCTATTTTAGCACCTATAGCTCTGGGAACATCAATGCCGAGACTTTCATTAAAATAAACAATTTGGAGTTTAGGAAGTCGCATATTTAATGCTTCTTGCATTGTGCTGTCTTTAGATCCATTAGCTATCAATATAATATGATCAACAGGTAACGTGCCTAAGTTTTGCAGCACGGTTGTGATGCGATTTCCTTCGTTTCTGGCAGGGACAACCACACAAATCAAGTGCATCACCTCAGAGCGCTGCTTTTATTAAGTAAGCTGATAAAAATTCAAATCAACTCAATATAAGTATATTTAAGGAGAGGTATTTTGGTCACAGTTTCTTTTTATTGAAGATATCAGTAGCAGCTTTTGGCTGGTTTGAATAAAATGTATTATCTACAATAAACAGTTTACAAATAAAAACCTGAGGGAGCAGGGGGGGATTGCTGGTGAGCCACATAGAAATAGGCGATCTGGTGGTGAGAAAATCACACGGCGGCGACATAATATTCAAAGTTGTGGATACCTTTGTTGACAGTAAACATGAATTACAATATGTTTTAAAGGGATTACATTTACGGTTAGTTGCTGATTCGCCTCTTGATGATTTGCAGCGAATTGATGCAGAACATCTTAGAAATGAGATCGTAGAGCTAGAGAGTATGCAAAACGAAAATATTAAAAGAGTATTGATGAGAAGATCCAGAGATAGGGAGCTCTTGGAGCTCAATCGGGCAGATTGTGGAAAAAAGCATTCTTTTTTTGAGGTGCCCGGTCGAGTGCTGCATCTAGATGGTGATGAAGAATATATGAGAATGTGTTTGAAAACATATAATCAGTTAAATATTGACGCTGTGGGAAAGTGGATAGAAGAGTGCAGGCAAGCAGATGCAGTGACAGATCTATTAATAGAGTATCAGCCGGATATTTTAGTGATGACCGGGCACGATGCTATATTCGGCAAAAGCAAGAGAGAGTATGGGGATTTAGATAAATATAGAAATTCTAAACATTTTATAGAAGCTGTTAAAAAGGCACGCTTATTTGAACCTTCAAGAGATAACTTGATTATTTTTGCAGGAGCCTGCCAATCTTTTTTTGAGGCTATTTTGCATTCTGGAGCTAATTTTGCAAGTTCTCCAAACAGAATTTTTATACATGCTTACGATCCTGTATTTATAGCAGAAAAAATTGCTTTTACTCCTATTAATAGAATTGTTGATGTGGGAGCAGCTATTGCAGCTTCGGTTACAGGAGTAGATGGGGTGGGGGGAATTGAAACAAGAGGAAAACTTAGAATGGGAATGCCCCGGCCTTCTGTAAAAGGATATTTTAGTAAAAATGGGGGAAAATATTTTTGCTAATTTGTAGATGAAAATAATAGGGATAATAACCTATGATATAAAAAACCTGGTTTTTATATGTTTTCAATGTAGTTAAAAATAAAAAAGACACTTAAGTGTCTTTTTTATTTTTGTGTAAGTTCATTTCCAAGACCGTCAGTTGTTATTATATCTTTATTACTTGTTATCCAGACTGCTTCGGTGTCAGGAAATTGTTTAATTAATTCTTTCCCCTTTTCTGGGCCTAAAACAAATAAAGATGTTGCCAGCATATAGTTATTATTTTCAGAATTTGAAATTACAGTTACACTCATAACTTCGTTTGGTTGTTTTCCTGTTTTAGGGTTTAAGATATGAGAATACCTGATGCCATCTTTTTCAAAGAAACGTTGATAATCACCAGATGTTTCAAGCATATTCCAGTTTGTCAAAGTTATAATTGCTGCTATTTTATCAGGATTTCTTGGATCCTGTATTCCAATTCTCCATGGTGTGCCGTCTGGTCTTGTTCCTATGGTTCTAATATTTCCGCCGGCATTTATGAGGGCTGATGTTATGTTGTTTTGTTTTAGGATATTACATATTTTTAAAGTACCGTATTCTTTAGCAACTGCCCCAAGGTCTAGCCTCATACCTTTTTTCGGAAGATAGACAGTACTTTCATTTTCATCAATTATTATTAGCTTGTAATCTACCAAGTCAAGTAGTTCGGCGATTTCCTCATCAGAGGGGACAAAATCCCCTTTTTTGCCTACGCTCCATAATTTTGTTAGTGGTCCTATTGTAATATCAAGAGCACCGTCAAGTTTTTTAGCGCGATCATTTGCTGTTTTTATCATTTCAATGACATCTTTATCTACAACTACAGGATATTCTCCTGCTGCTTGATTAATTTGAGATATTTGGCTGTTTTTAGCAAATTGATTTGTTAAACTTTCTATTCTTTTGAATTCGGCTAGTGCTTGATCAGTGGCAATTTTAGCATTATCGCCATAAGCTGTAATTTCTATTACAGTATCCATAGCAAATTGTGTTGTTACATATGGTTTAGCTTCTTTTTTACAACCTGATAATAAAACTAATGATAAAGAGATTATCATAATTAGTGCAATTTTTTTTCGCATTATTTATTTTGCCTCTTTTTTTAATATTGTGTTACAGACACTTATGAATTGAGTTAGAATTTTGGCAGTAAGTCCCCAAATAACATAGTCTTTGTATTGATAAAAAGTTGCTTTATATTTTATTTTTTGGTTATATCCTTTGGGGTAGGTTGTTTCCAGCAGGTTAAAAGGAAATTGACCGACAGGTGTTGCTGAATATTCTATTTGACCGTATTCAGGTGTTGCTTTTAAGAGGTAGCTTAACGGGACTGTGAATATTTCCTCTACTTCTTTTTTATTGAAATTTATTTTACTGTTTCTGTCTATTTCTACTACAAATGGATAAACTAGAGCACCTATTGATCCTATAACAAGGTCAAGAGGTCCTATTGGTGTTATATTTTCTTTTTTTATGCCGAGTTCTTCTGTTGTTTCTCTAATGGCTGCATAAAGTGGATTTTTATCTGTTTTGTCAATTCTGCCTCCAGGAAAGCAAATTTCACATGGTTGTGATTTTAATTTGCTTGATCTTACTTCAAAAAGAAGATAAAGTTCTTTGTCTTTTCTTATTAAAGGAACAGTAACGGCAGATTGTCTAAATTCATCTTTGTTGCCAAGAGTTATATGTTTATTGCATAAAAAGTCTGAAATTTTATTTTCTAAATCATTTTTTTTGTTTGGAATACTCATTTATATTACCTCTTGTGTTTTATTAAATAAGATTTGCTTGAATTAAAATTTGCTGATTATTTAAAATATCTTTGGTTTTTCCGTCTGCTATGATTTGATGATTGTCATCAAGAATAATAGTTCTTGTGGCATAATTACTAGCGATTTCAAGATTGTGAGTAGCTATAATTATTGTTTTACCGACAGAATTTAATTCTTCTAGAATATTGAACAAATGTTTTATGCTTTTAGGATCAAGATTATTTGTAGGTTCGTCTAGAATTAATACTTCAGGATTTGTTGCAAGTATTGAAGCTAAGGCAACTTTTTTCTTTTCGCCGCCACTTAAATGGTGTGGCATAGCTTCTTTTAAAGTTATAATATCAAAAAGTTTCAGAAGTTCCAATGCTCTTGTTTCGGCATCTTTAAAAGATTTGCCTATAAGTAGGGGACCAAACATTATTTCATCTAAGACATTTGGGCAAAACAGCTGTGCTTCAAAGTTTTGAAAAAGAAAACCTACTTTTTTTCGAAAAGAAGCAGAAAAAGTTTTATCTCTCATGATGTCTGAAGATATTTCTTGCCCAAAGGCATAAAAATGTCCTTTGCCGAAAATAAGACCAGCTAATATTTTTTGCAGGGTAGATTTGCCAGAACCATTAGAACCTAAAAATGCTACTTTTTCTTTAGGCGTGATTTTGAAAGATATATTATTTAAAGCTGGTTTTTCTGGTATATATTCATAACTTATGTTAATGAGTTCAAAAATGTTATAATTGACCAATAAACAATCCTCCTAAAAATACGAGAAACATTGCTGTTGCTGATATTGAAAAATAGATATCAGTATTTTTTAATTTATTAATGTTTTTTAATTTGATTTCACTGTTGTATCCTCTTGCTGTCATTGCCAGAGAAATTTCTTCTGTATAATATAGGGATAGTCTAAAGAAGCTGGCTACAGATAAGCCTAACCAGTTTAGTTTGGAGGTCAGTTTTTCTGTGTTAACAAGACGGCTTTTTCTGCCTAATATATGATTAGTAAGCATGGCTAAAAATAAAAAAATATATCTGTATGTAAAATCTAAAATTGTAATAATGATGTTTGGTATTTTGAAAAAACTTAATCCGGCGGTTAAATCATTCCAGCGAGTTGTGGCAAGCAAGATAAACGCTAAAGAAAGAGAAGACAAACTTCTGGTAAACACGAAAAGAGCACTTATTGTACCTTGTTTTGTTATAGAGACATTATTCGTAATTGCTATTAGTGTTTCGCCTGCTGCTGCGAAAGAGAATATTGCGGGAATTACCAAGATGCCAGAAAAGAGAAAAGCAGCTAATAAGATTCTTTTTAAGAAGAATTTTAAAGTGACGCCAAGATATAAAATTGTTGCAATAAGAAATAGTTCTATCCCAATAAGAAAATATAAGTTTTTAGTTAAACAAATAGTTAGGAGTATATATAAAAAAGTTATTATTTTTATTCTGACATCTAAGTTTTGCCAAAAAGCATTTTTGCTGGAAATTTTACTCTGATAAAATTCCTGCTCTAAAATATTTTTTATTTTAAAAAACATAATTTCCAAATAATCTTTTCTTTTAGAACTTGTTGGTTTTTTTAGTTCGATGAAATTGTTTGTTAAAAGAAAATCTGGTGTTTGTTTAAATTCATTTTCAATTTTCATATGGTTTTTTTGCAGATAATTTGGCAATTAGAAATGTTATAGAATAAACCAGGAAAGCCCCAATGATGGCTGAAAGTATGTAAGCAAAATATTCTAAAGTTTCTCCTAAAAAAGGAATGGTGTAGTCTGGAAAAATTGCTTTAGATAGGTTTTCTGCTTTTTCTATACCAACAGGGACGAAGCCTAACATTTCTTTTAAATCATCTGAGCCCCATTCTCCCCAAGCGGTTCCTTCTGCAATGAGCCCTAAAGGAGAGATGATTATTAGAGCAAGTAGAATAACTATATATTTTTTATACATTGCTTGTTTTCTCCTTACTGCTTATTATAAACGAAAGCTTAGGTGATGAATTTAGAATATATTTTAAAGAAAATGCAGTAAGTATTCCTTCGATAGGCCCTGCTACTAAAGTATGTGCAAACATCATAGCAGGAACAGCAATGGAAAGACCATAGGGACAATATAGAGGAATGTTATCTGCAGTTGTAAATAATAATGGTTGGATGCCAAACATTATGGCTGTTGATAGAGCTGCTATATTTAAGCCAACAAATCCTGCCAGAAAAGCAGCTGACATTTGCTTGAATGAGCCAATTGGAGCATTTTTAGCTATAAAATTATATGTATAGTATCCTATAAATGGCATTAAGAAAGCTATATTAAAAGCATTTGCTCCAAAGGCTAATATGCCGCCGTCTCCAAATACAACGGCCTGAATAAAAAGAGCAACACTTATACATATTACTGCTGCCCAAGGGCCTAAAGCCAGTGCGGCCAGTACGGCACCTGTAGCATGTGCTGTTGTACCGTCAGGTACTGGTAAGTTGAACATCATTATAATAAATGAAAATACAGCGCCCATAGATAAGAATGGAATATTTGAAGCAGGTAAATCTGTTTTTATTTTTTTTATTGCTTTATACCAAATTGGCAGCATAATTGCTGTTGTTACAAGACAAGTTGATGGGCTGAGGTATCCTTCTGGGATATGCATGATAAACCTCCTTGTGGTGATGTAAGAATTTTATGTTTTCTATTATACCTTACAAGCTAAAAATGAACAATTATTACTAGTATTTATTAAAAGAAAAAAACAGCTAAAAGCTGTTTTTATTTTACATTTTCATGGGCACGCTTCATTTCTATATTAATAAAAGGTTCTTTTAAAGAAAGTTTGCAGCTTTTAAGTTTATAAGGACGACCTTCAACAGTAAAGAATACTGGTTTGTATAGTCTGTAATGTTCTTGTAAGGTTCTGGCGATACTATTTAATACTATTTGTTCATATGTCCATTTATCTGAATATGTTTCTTTGTTTCTTTTACTGATAGGTGAAGAATATTTGTTCAAGTCTACAATTATTTTATCTTCGTCAAAAGTAATATTATTTGTGAAAATAGTAACTTTTAAAGGTACTGAAAGTGCTTCAAGAAGTCTTTCGGGAAACATTTGTCCATTGTAAACTAAAACCTTTTTTGTCAGTACAATATTTTGATCATAAATGTAGAGGGTTGTTGCACTTTGCATTCCATTCAGATCACAATTTTCTAATATGTATTGTTCAGTATTGATGTTTTCCTCATGAGCTTTTATGGTTGCAGTGCTAAACAAAGTAAGAGTTATTAAAAGGCAAATAGAAAGAAAGATATTTAAATATTTCATAACTTCATCCTTTCTTAAAAATCAATGTAAAATTTATATTATTATATCATAGAAAGTCAGTCAGCAGTAAATGTATTCTTAGTAAAGGAATTTTTAGTTTGTTTAAAAAAGGCTGTGAAATGAAAAGAAGGCTTACTGATATATAGAAAAATATTTGTTTATTCATAAGCACCTTTCTTTCAATAGTTAGTAGCATATATATAATATTTATATAATGTAAAATTTAAAATATGAATCTGAAATTATAGATAATAAATAATTTGAGTAGTGCTATGACTCAAAAAGAAAACTAAGATTTTAAAATCTTAGTTTATTTAAATTCATGGGTGTGAGGGGAGAACTCTATTTTAGTTACATAAACAATTTGACAGCTAGTTTCATTAAAGACGGAGAAATATATACTTCTATCAAAGAGGCTACAATAGTTACAAGTAAAGAGCAGAGGAAAAATAAAGAGTAGACTGAGGCATTGTATAATAAGCCTTTTTGTAGATTTCCTCGTTGCTTTAATAACATTAGCGAAAAAGTGATAGCACTTACTGCTGTTGCCAGAAATACCGGAACCAGTAAAAAATTATGTGGAAGTACTGCCAGGGCTGCAAATAAAAGTCCTTTAAAAACAAATTCATTTACTAAAAATCCTACTGTAAAACCAATAATAAAACCTCTCATCAATATTATAAATAAAATAAATGGCATTCCTATTATTGTAAAGCCTAAAATAAAAATTAGACCAAGCGTTTTCACATTGTTAAGCAGTACAGACCAAAAGGCGGATTGAGTATCTATTAGATTTTTATCATTTGATATTAACCCTTCAAAAAACACATTTAAATAGTTAATGAGTTCAATTTTTTGTTCGCCGGGCAGGGCTTTTGCAGCTAGAGATCCTAAGGCGATACCTATAACAAAGATAAGTATTATGAAAAAATAGGATACTACATTAGCGCGAATATAAGTTATAAACTGTTTGCGCAAAAAAATTAGCATGTACTTACCTCCTATGGTTGTACCTGCTAAAATATATGTTTTACATATTAGGTTTATGATAAAAAGTTTCTTGTTTGTGCAAAGCAAGTCTTGCTATGGTTTTAAAATAGCGTCAGCTATCAGGTCTAAAAGTTCAAATTGTGTAATTGGCTGAGCTGCAGCATATTATTCTGCTGTGTAGTGGCAATATTCCACTGCTGCTGCTATTGCAGTATAGTTCATCAGTTTTGCATATCGTGCTGTATCAATAGGTTTAATTTTGCCTTTTTTCACCATCTTTTCCAGAAGCATCTTAAGTTTTCTTTCGAGGTCAGCAAAAATATGGTCTCGCATGTATATATGAATTCGTTCATTACGATATTGTTCCTGGAGAATTATTTTTAAGATTTTAGGATACAGTTTATTTTTATCTTCCGGAAACTTACTAAATGTTGCCATTATTATTGCTCGGGCGTCCATTTCGCTAAAATTATCTTTCAGATCATCTAATCCCATTGAAGCCATTTCTAAGTATTCATCATAGATATCCAAAACGAATTCTAAAATTGACATTTTTGAAGGAAAATAATTGTATAAAGAGGCTGTTTTCAAAGAAACAGCTTTGGCAATATCTTTTATGGTTGTTTCCGTATAACCTTTTTCAGCAAAAAGGGTTACAGAAGCTAAGATTATTTCGTCTTTTTTATTATTTATTTCAAATACTATTTTTTCTGTTTTTATTTTCATCTATAATCCTTTCCTTTATTATTTAATAATTTTTTGATAATGAAATTTTGAGTGTACTAAATTGCATTTAAATTACATTATGCAAAGAACAGATTAAATAGTTTTTGGGACAATTCTAGAAAGTAGAAGTCTATAATAATATTATAGAAGATTATAGTCCAACACGCAATTTATTTAATGAATAAAAATAAATAATTTTATTATATTTAATTAAATATTTCATAAAAAAACTGCCTTAAGGCAGTTTTAAAAACATAAATCTATTAATTCCGGTTTGTTTTTGTGTGTCCATATAGCACACAAAATATTCCATAAGAAGGCACGATTGTGAGGTTCTTCTCTTTGACCAGCCATGTGTTTTAAGTAATGTCTGACAGCTGAGTCTATAAAAGAGTGTAGAGGTATGCCTTTTTCCCAATTTCTATCTGAATATTTTTTTGCACCAGCCTCAAAATGTTTTGATACTTCAATTGTTATTAAGTTTTTGTCATGTGTGCTAAATCCGTTTTCAGGATTATTACAGAATATATCCAAGCAAGTATATAATTCTTGTAAATCTCCTGTGCGTATGTATTTTTCAATATGTCTTAATTCTTCATATTTTAACCATTCTGAGATTATTTCTAAAGGCAATAAATCACACCTCCCTTTTCCTTCTTGTATATCTCTTACAGCTCCAGTTTCAAATTGTCTTCTTGCTCCGCTATCTTGAATTTCTGACATGTTCTCCTCCTAAATTATCTTGCCATATGTACCGCCGCCGCCATCTTGAATTTTGGAAGTTCCTTCTCTTGAAGAGATTATGTATGTTGCTACTTTTTCGCCAGCTATATCAGCTAAATTTTCATATGGGACAAAATTTAAAATATTTATTTCATTTTCAAATTTATCTAGAAGTTTATTATAAGTTTTTTTACCAAGTCCGGGAATGAATTCTAAAGGAACTTGATAAAAATAATCTGGTCTGTTTTGAGGGTGTTTTGTATTTTCAAAATCTGCTATTTCGTTAATTCTATCTAAAACACCTTTTACTATTTTTTTGCTGCTGCAAAATGGACAATTTGTGGAGTTGGTATCAGGTGGTATTAGTTTGTCGCAAAGCTGACACCTTGTTCTGTGGTATTTGCCTAAACGAGGATTTAAACCGTAATTAGCCATTATTTTTCTATTTTCTTTGTTAGCTAAAGCTAATGCTATTTCTTTGAAATTAGGGTTTTTAAGGGAAAACACATTATATTCGCGGCCGATTTTATCTAAAGAATGGGCATCTGAATTTGTTACAAAAGAATATCCGGACAATTCATTTATTCTGTCAGCCAAGAAGCTATCTGAACTTAAACCAAGCTCTACAGCACTTATTTTATTTAAATATTCTTCAGGTAATAAATCACTGAATCTATTGCAACATGCTCCGTAAAAGCTTTTATGAGGTGTAAATATATGAGCAGGTATTATTAGAGAATTAAAATCTTTGGCAATATCAATAAGACTCTTAAGAGACATGTGAGAATTTTGAGAACTTAAATTGATGTTTTTAATATGACTTGCCATTATTTTGGAAAACTCTCTCATCTCTTCGATTGTAGGAAGATAAATCAGAGTATGGGCAAGGCCTTTTTTTTCAGTAGTTTCAATTTCTGCCCCTAAAATGAGAGTGGTTTTATTTTTATAATGATAACCACCGTCTTTATCTTGTATAAGGAGGTTAGAAGCTATCATTTCTTCTAAATCAAATAAAACTTTGGGGGAGATTGCATCAACTATTCCTATTATATCAAGACCTTTTTTGTATACTGTTTCATTTAGGATTTTTTCTACTGTGAGTGTTTTAGAGGTAGGGATTTTAATCCAGCTGCCGTCTTTTGTTATTCCGACATGTATGTGTAAATCAACAAAATATTTATTAAACATATTTTATACCTTTATATCAATTCCTGCTAGGGCTAAGCCTAATATAGTTTTTCCGTCGCAAATTGTATTATCTTTTATTAGGGCTTTGATTTCTTCTGGTGTATATATTTCTACATCTAAAAATTCATCTTCATCAGGTTGTTGTTTTTCCATAGTCAGACCTTTAGCTATGTAAATGTGGATAAGTTCATTACTAAAACCAGGTGTTGTGAAAACTGAAGAAACTTTATATAGTTCTTTTGCTGTAAATCCTGTTTCTTCCAGGAGTTCTCTTTTAGCGCACTCATTAGGATCTTCTTTAGGAGAAAGTTTTCCGGCAGGAATTTCTATCAATATTTTTCGTGCAGCTTGGCGATATTGCCGTACAAGCACTACGTTTCCTTCGTTTGTTATAGGTACTATTGCAACTGCACCTTTATGGTCTACAATTTCTCTTAGAGCTTGTTTGCCATTAGGTAATATTACGGTTTCAAGTTTAACATGAATTATATTTCCGTTATAAACTCTAGTGGAATGTATAGTTTTCTCTTTTAGTTGGTCATCAGATAATTTAGCAACATTTCTTTGCAAAGCTTTTTTTGTTTCGTCCATAATAATATCAACTCCAAATAAAATTATAAGAATACTTGTCCTTAATAATGCGTATATTGTTCTTAAGGGGGGTATTATTTAATGATTACAATGATAACAGTAACAAATAAGGGTTTCTATTTTATCGGTAAGATCAGCGAGCTGCAAAATCAATTAAAAAAATTGCAAGATAAGTATACTACATTACAAGAATTAATTAATAGTAACCTTCATTAAATAAATTTTCCATAGATATAAATAATTTATTCGTTAGTTTTATTAAAACACCTTCATCAAAATTTAATAGTTTATAAATAAAAGACATCTGATTTATAATATCAAATCAGATGTCTTTTGTTTATAAACATTGGTGGAAGTCACTCGAAAAGAATTAACTTGCTCTTATATCCATTCTTAATTTGTCTGCAATCATAGCCATAAATTCTGAGTTTGTAGGTTTGCCTTTGTCAATTTTAATTGTGTAGCCAAATAATTTGTTGATCATTTCAATATTTCCGCGATTCCAAGCTACTTCAATGGCGTGTCTGATAGCTCTTTCTACTCTGCTTGGTGTTGTATTGTATTTTTCGGCAATCATTGGATATAAAACTTTTGTTACAGCACCTAAAAGTTCAACTTCAGCAACTATCATCATAATAGCGTCTCTTAGATATTGGTATCCTTTAATGTGGGCAGGAATACCTATTTCTCTGATGATGTTAGTTACTTCTAAATCCATAGGTTTAGTTTTATTTGCATTGATATTGACTGCAAGAGGAGAATTGTATTGTTGAGTACCTGCAAGTTGGCGGATTCTGCTTATTAGAACTTCCATGTTAAATGGTTTAAGTATATAATAATCAGCTCCTAGTTCTGCAACTCTTTGTGTGATGTTTTCTTGACCAAATGCTGTTAACATAATGATTTTTGGGCGTTTACTTCCTAAGCTATTGATTTTTTCTAAAACACCTATACCATCTAGATGTGGCATTATAATGTCTAAGATAATTATATCTGGATGTTCTGATTCAATAATTGATAGGATTTTTTCCCCGTTATGAGCTTTTCCCACTAATTCGATATCCGGTTCGCGCGATATGTACTCCTCTAGTACATCAATGAATTCTCTGTTGTCATCTGCAATGGCTACTTTAATAACTTGGCTTGTCATTTTATCCTCCTCATTTTGATTTAATAAATAGGGTAAGGTGTTTTTTTATCTTTATGTAGAGGGTAGATTCGACATAAAATCTACAAATCCTTCCTGTGTTGGTAAAAAAAACCAAAAAATATTAAAAAGGCGAAAAACATGGATATTAAATAAATATATTGATAAGCAGAGAGAATTTTTAAAAATATTTGCCTGAAAAACAAGAAAAGATGTTGAAGAATAATAGAAGTTAGAGACAAATAATTGACAGTTATTGTTTAGATTACTATAATATATAGGATACAGAGTTAATAATTTTTCAAAATATTGGTTTTGGGTGATTGTATTAATTTAAGGGGTGGATGAGCTTGTATTGGAATGAACCGGCAGAAACTATGGATAGGGAAAAATTAGTTGATTTGCAAACGAAAAGGTTTCAGAGTTTAATAGAAACTGTTTATCAAAAGCAACCTTTCTATAGAAATAAAATGCAAGAAATAGGTATAATGCCTCAAGATATAAGCAGTTTAGAAGATGTAAGTAAGCTGCCTTTTGTTATAAAGCAGGATATGAGAGACAATTATCCTTATGGCATGTTTGCGGTTAGTCCTAAGGAGATTGTAAGAATTCATGCCTCAAGCGGAACTACCGGACAGCCTACTGTTGTAGGTTATACTAAACGTGATATTGGTGTTTGGTCTGAAATTATGGCAAGATCGTTTTCTGCTGCAGGTGTAGACAGTAGTGATTATATACAAATATCTTATGGATATGGTTTGTTTACAGGTGGGCTAGGTGCTCATTATGGTGCAGAATTATTGGGTGCATCTGTTATACCTTCTTCAAGTGGAAATACTGCAAGACAAGTTCTGCTTATGAAAGATTTTGGTACAACAGTGCTTTCTTGTACGCCTTCTTATGCTCTTTACATAGGTGAGAAAATGCAGGAAATGGGTATAGATATTGAAAAACTCCCTTTAAAAGCAGGTGTTTTTGGAGCAGAACCTTGTTCAGAGGAAATGAGAAAAAGAATAGAAGAAGTACTTAAGATAAAGGCATATGATATCTATGGCTTGAGTGAAATCATAGGTCCTGGCGTTGCTTGTGAATGTTCGGCACAAGATGGTATGCATATAAATGAAGATCATTTTTATCCTGAGATTATTAACCCTGAGACTGGTGAAGTACTTCCAGAGGGATCTCGTGGTGAATTAGTTATAACTACTCTTACTAAAGAGGGCGTTCCTATGGTTAGATACAGAACCAGAGATATTACAGTTCTAAGTCGCAAACCATGTTCTTGTGGACGTACTTTAGTAAAAATGCAAAAAGTTTTAGGCCGTACAGATGATATGCTTATCATTAGAGGCGTAAATGTATTCCCGTCACAAATTGAAAATGTGCTTGTAAGCATAAGTGATACTACTCCAAATTATCAGTTAATAGTAGATCGTATCAATAATTTGGATAAATTAACTGTTGTGGTTGAGCTTGATGATAATATGTTCTCTGATGAAGTAAGAAAAGTTGAGCAAATGGAACGCAGTATTAAATCTAAATTACATGATGCTTTAAATATAGGTGTAGATGTGCGTTTAGTAAACTTTAATACTATTGAAAGAAGCGAAGGTAAAGCAAAAAGGGTTATAGATAATAGAAAAATTTAAAAAGTGTTTAATAATAAATTGCAGCATAGAGGTAAATTAAGGTATACTTAAATTAGAGTAAGAGAAATTCTTTAAAACATAGGAGGAATTTTCATGATTATTCAACAAGTATCAGTATTTGCAGAAAACAAACCAGGAAAATTATTAGATATACTTTCAGTGTTGAATGAAAATAAAGTAAATATGTTGGCTCTTTCTGTAGCAGATACGTCTGATTTTGGCATTATTAGAATGATAGTAGATGATGCTGAAAAAGTAAGAGATGTTTTTAAAAACAATGGTTTTACAGCTAAACTTACTCCAGTACTAGCAGTTAAAGTTTCCAATGAACCAGGCATATTATTTCAATTTATTAAAAAGATAAGTGATGCAAATATAAATATTGAATATACATATGCGTTTGCAGAACCTTGTACTAAGGAACAAAGAGTGGTTTTAAAAGTAGATGATGTGGTAGCAGCTCAGAAAATAGTTTCTAATGAATAAAAATTAATATAAAAATCCTGTAAACTTTGTTTACAGGATTTTTTGTTAGATATTACCGAATTTTAAAATATGTAATTTCGCCTGTTTTTATATCACCACTAGCTGAAGCATCATTGCGTTCGCCTTTAACAGTTGCAGAAAAACTTAGTTTGCCTTGCGAAACATTAAGATAAACCATGATACCATCTAGTTTAATTTTTTCCATACCGCTTTCTTTAGCTTTTTTTTCTACTGCTGCTACAAAGTCAGGTATAGCTTCCCAATTTACTTCATCAGCATTATAAATATTATCTTCCATTTTTCCATCGCCACGAAGTTTAACAGGTTTCGGACCCTGCCAACCGTTTTGTTGGTGCCACATAAAACTGTCTACATTTTCTGGCTTTTTAGGATCTTGGCGATTAAAACTAATGAAGTCAGAGTTGAAATTTACACTTTGGAAAAGCATTAAAGGAGTGCCGCCTTTTTCTTTCATAGCTGCTACTGCTTTTTTTGTTGCTTCTTTGTCACGTAAAATATCTCCTCCGAAACCGCTTTTACTTGTTGACTCAGAACCGCCGCAACCTACTAAAAGAATAGATGCCATCATAACTGCAAGTGCAATAAGTAATAATTTTTTGAACATATCTAGCCTCCTCGCATAATTATACATATTTTATTATATCACCAGATATTTTTAGTTCAAGTATTTGTCTGGAAAAGTTTGTTTTGTAATAAGTTTTTATTGAAATATCAAGGATTTATAGGTGTGTTTTAGATAAAATATAAAATACTAATTAAAGTTGCTTGATTTTTAATGATAAATGCGATATAATGTAGCACGTTGAAACTAAAAGTAAGCAATTTGGAGAGGTGTCCGAGCGGCTTAAGGAGCACGCCTGGAAAGCGTGTGTATGGGAAACTGTACCGAGGGTTCAAATCCCTCTCTCTCCGCCAAAATTTTATAATGTAAATATTGAACAGTTATAAATTTTAAAGTTGATTTATAGCAGTGTCAGGTCTTGCGCAATAAAAACTCATGAATCTCGTCAGGTTCGGAAGAAAGCAGCGATAAGTGATAATTTTTATGTGCCGCAAGGTCACCTGATACTGCTATAAGTCAACTTTAGATATTTTTACATATAGTTAATTTGTAAAAGATAAATTTTTTTAATATTATAATTTAAAAAAATTAATAGTTAGATTGTAGGTTTAATTTTTGTAGTGTATAATAAAAAGGTATGGATTTTTTACTTGGAAGAAGGTGTGAGACTTGGCATACATAGCATTATATAGAAAATGGCGACCTCAGGATTTTGAAAGTTTAGTTGGGCAAGAACATATAAGCACTACTTTGAAGAATGCTATTAAAGCTAATAAAATAGCTCATGCTTACCTTTTTTCTGGTTCTAGGGGTACTGGTAAAACAAGTACAGCAAAAATATTTGCCAAAGCTTTAAATTGCGAACATGGTCCAACTCCAAATCCTTGTAATGAATGTTCTGTTTGTACTCAAATAAATACAGGGTCTTCTATGGATGTTTTTGAGATAGATGCAGCATCTAATAGAGGTATTGATGAGATCAGAGATTTGCGGGAAACAGTAAAATTCTCTCCTGCTGACAGTAGATATAAAGTGTATATAATAGATGAAGTACATATGCTTACAACAGAGGCTTTTAACGCTCTTTTAAAGACTCTGGAAGAGCCGCCTTCTCATGTTATATTTATTTTAGCGACAACAGAACCTCATAAAATACCTGCTACAATTCATTCTAGATGTCAAAGACATGATTTTAGAAGGTTGAGTGTAAAGGTAATAGAAGATAGAATTTTAGAAATTGTGAATTCAAGTAATATTAATATAGACAGAGATAGCCTTAAGTTAATTGCAATTAAAGCTGATGGTTCGATGCGGGATGCTTTAAGTATACTTGATCAATGTACGAATCTTAGTTTGGATGACTATATTACTTTAGATTTAGTAAAAAATCTTTTAGGAATTATAGATTATGAATGGCTAAATAAAATGCTGGAATCGCTGGCTGAAAAAGATATTGTTAAAGTTTTAAGAACTATAGAAGAAGTCTTAAATAATGGTAAAGATATCAGGCAATTTCTTTTAGAGTTTGTTCTTTGTCTTAAACATATTATGCTGTATAAGTCGGCTCCTGATCTTGAATATGAAGAATTGACAAGTGAATATCGGGAAATGGTTGTAAAAGCAAGTGAGTTTTTTAGCCATGAAGAATTTGTTAGTATCATCAAAAAATTAAGTGAAACTTTAAATGAAGTTAAATGGTCATTAGATCCTCGTACTCTTATTGAAATAGCTTTTATTTCAATTTGCAAAGACAAAGAGATTGTTGATTTGGCAGGATTTAAGGAAAAAATAAATTATCTTGAATTAGAAATTGAGAAATTAAAAAAACAACAAACTACTAAACCTGCAGTTTTCAAGGAGATTCCTAAAACTGATTCAGTAAATAAAAACATTAAAGCAGATAAAAAAGAAGAAAAGGTTATAAAAGAAGAAATAGCAGAAACAGTTGTTTCTTATGAAGAGCCTTTAATTCAAAAAGAAAATGATGATATACAGGTTATAAGTGAAGCTTCTGCTATAGAAAGCAGTTTGGAGTTAGATGAGATTTGGCGAAAGGTATTAGATGAGCTTATATCTAACAATAAAAGATCTGTCCATGCTTGTGTTTCACAAGGTAAACTTGCGGTACTAAATTCGAAAGAAGCCAAAATTGAGTTTAGTGTTAAGTTTCCTAAAGAAAGATCTGAAAAGCCGGATTACAAAGTTGTTATAGAAGATGTATTTAAAAATATTACTGGCAATAACATATTTGTTTCTTGTGTGTTAGCAAGTGCTAAAAACACTAAAATTAAGGCTGCGGTAAGTGAGAATGTTAAATCTAATGGACTAGAAGAAATGACAAAAGAAGCAGAAAAAAAAGAAGCTTTTGTGGAAACAGTAGAGGAAAAGCAAGAGATAAAAGAAGACCCTGCTGTAGCTCGGGCTCTTAGTATGTTTGGTGGTAAAATTGTCAGAGAAGGTATGGGAAACAATTAAAATATTTAAATTTTGTTACATAAAAATCTTAAAAAATAAGGGGGAAATATAAGTGTTTGGAAAAGGTGCCAATATGGCTGGTATGATGAAGAAGGTACAGAAGCTTCAATCTGATATGGCTGCATTACAAGAAGAACTTAAAACACGTACAATAGAAGTTTCTACTGGCGGCGGAGTAGTAAATGTTGAAATGACTGGTGAGAAAAGAGTTTTAAGTATTAAGATTGACCCAAGTGCGGTAGATCCTGAAGATGTAGAAATGCTTGAAGATTTAGTTAAAGCAGCAGTAAATGAAGCTATAACTAAAGTTGATGATATGATGGCAACTGAAATGGGCAAACTTACCGGTGGCTTAAACTTACCTCCTGGAATGTTTTAAAATGCAATATATAGAATCTTTATCTCAGTTAATTGAACAATTTCGTTCTTTGCCTGGCATAGGTGCTAAATCTGCTACAAGGCTTGCTTATCATATTTTAAAAATGGATAAAGCAGAGGTTGAGAAGTTATCAAAAATTCTTTTGACAGCAAAAGAGACGATAGGGTATTGTTCAGTTTGTTTTAATTTAACTGACAAAGATCCTTGTTATATTTGTAGTTCAGAAGAAAGAGATAGTACTACTTTATGTGTTGTTGAAGACCCTAAAGACGTTGCTGCAATGGAAAGAACAAGAGAATATAAAGGGTTATATCATATTCTGCATGGTTCTTTATCTCCTCTGGAGGGAATAGGACCAAACGAGCTTAAAATAAAAGAACTTTTGGCAAGAATAAATGAGGATATTTCTGAGGTTATTATAGCAACTAACCCTGATGTTGAAGGAGAGGCAACTTCTATGTATTTATCTAGATTGCTTAAACCTTTGGGAGTTAGGGTGACCAGAATTGCTCATGGTCTTCCTATGGGTTCAGATTTGGAATATGCTGATGAAGTAACTCTTCTAAAAGCTTTAGAAAACAGAAGAGAGATTTAAATTATATTTTATATTCTTAATGCTTGCATTTTTTTTTGATACATGCTAAAATATCTCAGTGTAAATAATTAGAAAAAATATATAAAATAAAGTTTTAAAGAGGTGTGATAAAGTTTGCCTAATATTAAATCTTCTATCCGCAGTGTAAAAACAGACGCAAAAAGACGCGCTCGGAATTTTGCTGTTAGATCTAACTTGAGAACAGCTTCTAGAAAAGTTGAAGAAGCAATTCAAGCTGGTAATTATGATGAAGCTAAAATTGTCTTTAATAAAGCTGCTAGTGTTATAGACAAAGCAGTTTCTAAAGGCGTTATTCATAAAAATGCTGCTGCTAGAAAAAAATCTAGTTTAGCTGCAAAAACCAATGCATTAGCTAACAATAACTAATTATTAAATTTTAAAAACCTTCTATAAATTTTATAGAAGGTTTTTGTTTTTTTTATGAACATAATTCAATTAATATTTGCTCAAATTCTGCTAAAGAAGCAGAGCCTGTTTTTAAATTGTGGTCTAAAGCGGAAATATCAACTAATGCTTTTTCTAATTGTTTTTTAGAAAATATTTTGCTTTCATTTATCAATCTTTTTACAACAAATTCAGGCAGTTTGAGATTTTTCATAATTTCTTTAGCATCAAGACCACTATTTACTAATTCTTGTGTTACAAGAATATGTCTTACTTGACGAGCCATTATTGCTAATATTTGCAGTGGATGTGTTCCTGTGGAAATTTGTTCATTAAGTGCATTTAGAGTTTCTTTTAAGTCTTTTTTGGCAAGTGAATCAACAATTGTAAATATTGACGTTTCAGGAAGTTTTGCCAAAATATTTTTTAATATTGGTAAGGTTATTTTTGTTTGTTTATCTACATAAAGAGAAATTTTTTCGATTTCATTGTTTATAAGGTCAAGAGAAATCTCAGGCATTAAAGTTAAACATAATAAAAAATATTCTTTAGCTTCATATGTAAAAGATAGGTTTTCATTATTGAGTCTGTTGGAAATCCATTCTTTAAGTTCCCAACCTTTAAGGGGGTTTACTTCAATAATAGCAGCATGTTTTTCTAAAATTTTATATACTTTAAGTCTTTTATCTGGTGAATCTTCAGATATAAATACAAGATAACTGTCTTCGGGGATTTTAGAAAACAAATTTTCTAATTTAGTTTCCAGATTAGTTGATGTATTTTCAGAGGTCATTAAAAAATTTTCTGCTGTTTTATTTTGTTTTTTATTATTTTTACCTTTTTTATTAGCTGGTTTAAATAAACTTGTTTGTTTTACAATAACAAGTTTATTACCGCCAAAAAAAGGTACAGTCTCTATTGTAGCTATTAACTCATTTAAATCAACATCATTATTAAATATTGTTAAGTTAGTATCATTATTTTCTTCACCAAGAATTTTTTTGGTAAGAGCTTCTT
The DNA here is from genome assembly GCA_030266395.1 of Selenomonadales bacterium OttesenSCG-928-I06. Taxonomy (GTDB): domain Bacteria; phylum Bacillota; class Negativicutes; order Sporomusales; family Sporomusaceae; genus JAJDHX01. Next base: position 22,698 of record JAJDHX010000015.1, read on the forward strand.
GGAGTTTTTGGGAAAGATATTTTTCTTTGCCGCATATAAAGTAGATATGTTTTAAATTGTTTTTTTCAATTTCTTTTAGACCAACATTAAAATTCATCTATAAATCCTCTCGTATTCAGATTAATTTTATTATAACATAAAAATAAATATATGGTATTATATAAGCATAGTATTAAATAAAATGAAAAGTGTATATAGTAAGTTTAAAGATAAAGTTTTAAGATCATTAAGGAGTAGAAAAAATGCCTATTATTGGGATGACAGCAAGTCCTGGAGTTGTAAAAGAAGGTATCCATATAGGTTATTCTATTCAATTTTTGTATGATTCTTATATAAGTTCGGTAGAACAAGCAGGTGGCACTCCTTTAATTTTACCTACGATAAAACCCTTAAAGATGATAAAGCAATATGCAAGTGCTATTGATGGGCTGATATTAACAGGAGGCGGGGATATAAATCCTATTTTGTTTGGAGAAGAACCAATTCCAGAGCTTGGTGAAGTTGAGTATGACAGAGATATCTTTGAAATAGAGTTGGTAAGGTTGGTTTTAGCTAAGAAAAAACCGGTTTTGGCTATTTGCCGTGGAGTTCAGATTTTAAATGTAGCATGTGGTGGAACTTTGTATCAGGACTTAAATCCAACAGAGTTTCGAGTTCAACATAAACAAAAAACTACAGGTGATTTTGCCAGTCATACTGTTTATATAAAAAACAACACAATTCTTCAAGAAATCTTTGGGGAGAAAGTGGCAACAAACAGTTTTCATCACCAAGGAATAAAAGATGTGGCAAATGGCTTTAAAGTTGCTGCAAGATCAGAAGATGGAGTTGTTGAGGCAATAGAGTATTTAGATAAAGATAATTTTGTTGTAGGTGTTCAATGGCATCCTGAGAGAATGACAGAAAAACATGATAATATGCTTAGTTTATTTAAAAAATTTGTAGAAGCTGTAAAATGAAGTTGTAATAACATTCTGTGGAGGTGTTGGCGTGCCAATAATTAGTGGTGCTGAACCATTTCTTTTTTCAGGAGGAAAAACAGGGATTCTCTTAGTTCATGGTTTTACAGGCTCTCCTGCGGAACTTCGCCCATTAGGAGAATATCTAAACAAACAAGGATATACGGTATTAGCTCCTCGTCTTACAGGGCATGGCAGTTCTATACTGGAAATGATTCAAACTTCTTGGCCTCATTGGTATGGTTCGGTAGAGGATGCCTATCACATATTAAACCATCTTTGTGATCGTATTATAATAATAGGATTTTCTTTAGGTGCTATTTTATCTTTGAAGCTAAGTATTTTTCACAAGGTCAGCAAAATAGTCGCATTAAGCGCACCTATATATATTGCAGATAAAAGAATAAAAATAATGCCATTTATTAAAGCTTTTCAAGGATTTGTTCCTAAAGCTACTAAAAAACCTAGTGAAACAAGTGAAGATATGGCAAAATACTTAATTGGATATGATCAAGTGCCAGTACCTTGTTCCATTAGTGTTCTTGAACTTATTGACGATGTTAAGGTCTTATTGCCTAAGGTTACTGCCCCAATTCTTATAATTCAAGCTAAAGGCGAACATACTGTTAAACCTGAAAGTGCAGAATTTATTTATAATAATGTATCAAGTGCGGACAAGCATTTGCATTGGTTAGAAGAGTCAGGTCATGTGATTACTCTGGATGTTGAAAAAGATCATGTTTTTGAATTGATTGGAGACTTTCTGGCAAAAGAATAGTGTTATTTGCTTATATGAAAGCTTGACACTGGAAATTGGTTTAGAAAGTCTTTTGTGCTTTGTTTTTAGTATAATTTACAGCTGAAGTTTTATAATATAATTAAGTTTTATTATTTTACTAAATTGTAATTTTAAATATATTTGTTATCAGATTTCTCTTGTGAGAAATTTGGAAAGGAAAAAATTGATGAACCAGAAGTTGGCAGAAAATATTATGAATTTTATGCGAAAACAAGCTTATAAACCTCTTACTTCAGAGGATCTGGCTTTACAGATGGATATACGTGGAGATGAGTTGGAAGATTTCTGGCAAGTCATAAAAGAACTGGAATCAAAAGCACATATAATCAAGACTAGGTATGATAAATATGGTTTGCCAGAGTGTATGAATCTTATGGTAGGAAGGCTTTCAACAAGTGTTAAGGGTTATGGCTTTGTTTTGTCAGAAAAGGCAGATGAAGCTGATGTGTTTATTCCGCAAGAATCTTTAAATGGAGCCCTACATGGTGACAGAGTTGTTGCTAGAATTCATTATAAAAATTCTTATGATAAGTCTTTTGAAGGAAAAATTATTAGGATAGTTGAGAGAGTAAATAAAAATATTGTTGGGACATTTGAAAAAAGCAAAAAGTTTGGTTTTGTAATTCCAGATGATAAGAGAATAAAGAAAGATATTTTTGTGGCCAAAGAAGATTTTAATGGTGCAAATACTGGTGATAAGGTTGTAGTAGAGATTGTCAGATGGCCTGAGAAACAAAGAAGCAGCGAAGGTAAAATTGTTGAGGTTCTCGGCAAAGAGGGCGATTTAGGGATAGAAATTTTATCTATCATTAAAAAACATGATTTAGATACAGATTTTTCCCCGGAAGCTATACAAATGGCTGATAAGGTTAACCAAAAAGTGCAAAAAGAAGAGATAGGAAAAAGACGTGATCTTAGAGATTTAGAGATTGTCACAATAGATGGTGAAGATGCTAAAGATTTAGATGATGCAGTGTATGTAGAAAGACTTAAGAATGGCTGCTATCTTTTAGGTGTTCATATAGCTGATGTAAGTTACTATGTTAAGGAAAATACTGCTTTAGATAAAGATGCATATTCAAGAGCTACCAGTGTTTATTTAGTTGATAGGGTATTGCCTATGCTGCCTAAAAATCTTTCTAACGGAATTTGTAGTTTAAATGCAGGTGAAGACAGATTAGCATTGTCAGTAAACATGGAAATAGATAATCGAGGTCAAATAGTTAATTATGAGATATATGAAAGTGTAATTAATGTTAAGAAAAGATTGTCTTATAGTATTGTCAGAAAGATTCTTTTAGATCATGATGAAGAACTTAGAAAAGAATATGAAGATTTTGTTCCGCACATAGAAGAGATGGAAAGATTGTGCAGGATACTTAGAGAAAAGAGACTGAAAAGAGGGGCTATTGATTTTGATTTTCCTGAATTGAAGGTGAAATTAGATGATCAAGGCAATCCTGTTGAAATAGAAAAAAGAGTTAGAAGTATAGCTGAATCTATTATCGAAGAATTTATGTTGGCGGCTAATGAAACTGTAGCTGAACATATGGATTCTTTGAATATTCCTTCTGTATTTAGGATTCATGAAGAACCTGATGAAGGTAAAATGGTAGCACTTAATTCTCTTTTAAATAGTGTAGATAACAAGTTGCCTTTGATAAATATAAATAAAGAAGTTCGGCCAATGGCTTTGCAGAAGATATTAAATAAAATTTCGGGAAAACCTGAGGAGAGAATTATTAGTACAATCATGCTCAGGTCTTTAAAGCAAGCACGTTATGAAGCAGAAAATTTAGGGCATTTTGGGCTTGCGGCTGATTATTATACACATTTTACGTCGCCGATTAGGAGATATCCTGACCTTATAGTTCATAGAATGCTTAGAGAAACTTTTGCCAAAGGCGGTATTTCTGCTTCCAGAAAGCAAAAACTTCAGATAGCACTTCCCAGAATTGCGTTTCATTCTTCGCAGAAAGAAAGAGCTGCTGCTGAAGCTGAAAGGGAAAGTGTTGAGCTAAAAAAGGTTGAATATATGCAGAAGTTTATTGGTAAAGATTTTGCCGGGATAATTACAGGTGTTACTGCATTTGGCCTTTTTGTAGAGATAGAAAATGGGGTAGAAGGATTAGTACATGTTTCCAGTATGGATGATGATTATTATGAGTATGTGGAAGACAGATATTCTTTGATTGGTATGAGAACAAGAAAGGTTTATCGTCTGGGAGACAGTATTTCTATTATTGTTGTTAAGGCAGATCCTCTTGAACGTACTATTGATTTTATGATTGTTCCTGCTGAGGGAGTAAGTAAAGATAAAAAAGCTAGAAATATTCGTGCGAAAAAACCTGCCAGAGAAACAAAGTCAACTAAACAAACTATTAAAAATAAAAGCAGCAGAAAAAGCATTTCTGCTGGTAAAAAAGATGTTAAACGTTCAGCCAGAACTAATAAAAGAAAGATTAATAAATAAGTTTTAAAATAAAGATTAGTAATGTATAATTAGTTTAATCTGTTGTAGTTTTAGCAAGAGGAGTAAATTTAAATGAGTAAGGAAAAAGATGGTACAAAGACAGTAATAGAAAACAGAAAAGCCAGACATGACTATCATATTCATGAAACATATGAAACAGGTATTGTTTTAACTGGAACTGAAGTGAAATCACTTAGGACAGGCAAAGCAAATTTAAAAGATTCATATGCTAGAGTGGAAAATATGGAAGTTTTTTTAAATAACATGCATATAAGTCCGTATGACCAAGGAAACAGATTTAATCATGAACCGCTTAGAAAACGCAAGCTATTAATGCATAAAGCTGAAATAAACAAGCTTTTTGGTAAGACAAAAGAAAAAGGATATACTTTGATTCCTTTGAGAGTTTACTTTACCAGAGGAAAAGCAAAGCTCCTTTTAGGTTTGGCTACAGGAAAGCAAAATTATGATAAAAGAAGAGATATAGCTGAGAAAGATGCTCAAAGAGAGATTAGTCGTGCTTTTAGAGCACATCAAAAAGGCGAATAATTGTATCAGATATAAAGTCGAAATTAGCTGTAATTTGTTGCTAAATAGCTAAAATTATATTGACTGTTGATCTGTTTGTTTGTTATACTAGGCATTGTAAGCTCCCAATTTTATTAGGGAGCTTGCTTATTTTATTAGAACTTAATTATGAAAAAATTCATGTTGTTTTATTTATAGAGAGGATGCTTTTTGTGAGTGGAAATTTTCAACAAAAATTAAAAGAAAGCCGCAAGAAGAATATTGATATAAAAAAGTATTTTGCAGGTTGTTTGATAATAATAACATTACTGGTTGTGACTTTGGGAGCAGCTTTTTATTGGGCTTCTAAGGGGATGTTTCAACGAGCTGATAATAATGATGATGATGGTGCAGTAAATGAAGTATATGAATATGATTTTCCTAATAAGATTAATATTTTAGTATTGGGTGTTGACGAGAGAAAAGAAGATGTAGGTCGTTCTGATACTATGTTTGTTGTTATGATTGATACTGTGACCAAAGATGTTTCTCTTCTTTCTATTCCTAGGGATACCAGAGTACGCATTCCTGGTTATGGTTGGGATAAGGTTAATCATGCATATGCTCATGGCGAAGTACCTTTGACTAAAAAGACCATAGAAGCTTTTTTAGGGGTTCCTATGGACTATTATGTGAAAATTGATTTTAAAGGTTTTTATAAGATTATAGATGCTTTGGGCGGAGTAACTATAAATGTTGAGAGACCTATGTATTATGAAGATCCTTATGATGATCTTGTAATAGATATTGATAAAGGTGTACAAACTTTGGATGGAAAAAGTGCTATTCATTATGTTCGTTATCGTGATGAAGACGGAGATTTGGGTAGAATAGAAAGACAGCAAGTATTTATAAAAGCTGTGATTGATAAAGCTAAAAGCCCAATGACTTTAGCACGTCTTCCGATGATTATAAGTGAACTTTCTTCTGCAATAAAGACAGATATGACAACTAGCGAAATGCTTGGACTTGTGCCATATATAAATTCTATATCGAGTGATAAATTAAGAACAGAGATGGTACCTGGAACACCTGTTTATATTGATGAAGTGAATTATTGGATTCCTGATATGTTAGAAGTTCGTTATATAATTGCCAGTACTCAAGATCTTAAAGAAGATGAGAAGTGGCAAGCTTCATCTAGAAACTTAAGTTATGTTTATCAAGAGTCTGTTCCTGAAAGGGCAGTGCTTGCTGGTTATGAAGATGATGTGGCTGAGGAAGATGATGAAGCTAAAGATGATGAAAAGTCTGAAGATGATAAAGATGATAAAAAAGCCAAGAAGAAAAAAGATTCTACTGCAACTAAAAAATCTAAAGATGATAAAGATAAAGCAGATGTAAAAGAAAAAGATAAAGAGAAACCTGCTCAAAAAGCAAAATCTGAACAGAAGGCTCCAGAAGTTACTATTAAGGTAGATATAATAAATGCAAGTGGTTCTAAGGAGGCAGGTCAAAGAGTAACTTCGGCAATGAGAAATCAAGGGTTTATAGTTACTGGTTTGATTAATTCTTCTAATATTAAGGAAAATACTATAGTTGTAGCTTATGCTGATTCTGAGAATGTAACCAGAAAGCTTGCTTCTATTCCTTTTGACTATATATTGCAGATTAGTGAAGATAAAAGTAAGGCAGATAAGATTACTATTGTGGTAGGTAAGGATTATCTTGAGTGATGAAAAACGCGCGATAAACATCCATCTACTGCGTTGGTTAAAAAATCCAGACCAGTTGCGTACTCAAGTACGCGCCTGTCCTGGATTTTTTAATCCGCCTTGTACCTGGATATTTCTAGCGCATTTTTCG
>JAJDHX010000016.1 GCA_030266395.1 Selenomonadales bacterium OttesenSCG-928-I06
ATTATTGAGGGGTGGATTAGTTATGAACAAGGAAAAAAAGTGTGATTATAATACGGTGCCTTTTTCAAATGAGAAAATCAGGAAAATTTTTTTACACAAACTATTGAATAAAAAAATGAAGGGAGCTATTTTGTGTGCTAATCTTTCGGCATTAATTTTTTTCGGTGGTACAGGCATAATAGATGCTGCATCAGATTATGGAGGAGCTTATAATATTAGTGGTGAGCAGACAATAAATGACGAAAATTTTGAGGATTATACAGTTACAAGAGAAGGCGGAGTTATTTATGTTTCTGCTACTGGGGAGTTAACATTAAATAATGTTTCATTTATAAATAATGCTGCTTCAGATTATGGAGGCGCAATTTCTACTCGGGGCAATATAACAGGTATAAGTGAAGGAACTTTTAAAGGAAATACTGCGGAACAGGGCGGAGCAATATACAACCGTGATACAATAGGCACCTTGAAGGATTTGAGTTTTACAGAAAACAAAGCTGTTGGGAGCAATGGTAGTAGCGGTGGAGCAATATACAATTCTGGCGCGATAAGTGGTCTGGATACAGTAAGTTTTACCAAAAATAAAGCTACTAATGAGGGTGGAGCAATATTTAGTGTTGGCAATAGTACAATAGGTTTTTTGAATAATGTAAACTTTATTGAAAATGAAGCTAAAAGTGGTGGAGCAATTTTTGGCAGTCAAGTTACTATAGGAGAAATAACTAATGGAAATTTTACAGGAAATAAAGTTACTGATGCTGGTGGAGCAATACATATAAATTATACGGGAACTATAGGACTTATAGATACAGTAAGTTTTAAAGAAAATGAAGCTGGTAATGGTGGAGCAATAAATACAAGTAGTACTAGCATCATACAAAAGATAAGTAATGTAGATTTTGACAGTAATAAAGCTAGGTATGCTGGTGGAGCAATATATACTAATGCCAATATAGTTACTATAGATACAGTAAGTTTTACAAAAAACACCAGTAGTGCTGGTGGTGCAATTAACCTTGGAGCTCTTGGAGATAGTACAATAGATACTCTGAAAAACGCAAGTTTTACAGAAAACAAAGCTGCTAATGAGGGCGGGGCATTGTATATTGCAGGTAAATTAAACAATCTAAATATGGTAAGTTTTAGCCGGAATGAATCTACTAATGATAGTGGCGGTGCAATTTACAACTTTTCCTCTGGTACAATTGGTTCTATTAATACAGTGAGCTTTACAGAAAACACAGCTGTTCATGGCGGCGGTATTTTTAACTACGGTACAGTGGGTGCTATGGATAAAGTGAGTTTTACAGGAAACAAATCTACGCATTATGGTGGTGCAATTTACAACTCTGCCACTGCTAAAATTGGTCCTGTTAATACGGTGGACTTTATAGAAAACACAGCTGCTTATGGAGGCGGAATTTACAATTATGGTACAATGGATACTATTGATAAGGTGAGTTTTGCACAAAATAATGCTGATAGTGGTGGTGGCGGTATTTACAATGCCAGTACTTTGAGTGGACTAACAGAAGTAATCTTTACAGAAAATAAAGCAGGTTCTTGGGGTGGAGCGATTTATAATGCTGCAGGTAGTAGTAAAATAAATTTTCTAAATACGGTAAGTTTTATAAGAAATGAAGCTGCTAATGGAGGCGCAATATATAATTATTTAGGTACAATAGTTAGTATGAATAATGTAGACTTTATAGAAAACACCGCAGATTATGGAGGAGCAATTTACAACTACAACATTATAAATGATTTAAATAAAGTGAGTTTTATAAGAAATGAAGCTACAAATTATGGTGGCGCAATTTTCAATAATAACACAATAACAATTAACTCAGGTCTGTTTAGTGGTAACTTAGCTAATCAAAAAGCTAGTTCGATATATAATAATGCTGGTAATTTAATAATAAATCCAGATGAAGATGAAATACTGGATTTACGTGATCCAATGAGTGGAAGTGGAGGTACTATTACTAAAACTGGAGAAGGGTCTTTGTTAGTTGGTGGAAATAATGAATTTACCGGTTCAACAAAAATTAATGTAAACGAAGGAACCTTATATCTTTATAGAGAAAACGAGGTAACTAATTCTAATAAATATGATATAAATGCTAAAGTTAAATCAGGTAGTATTAATTTATCATCTGCAAGTTCCGAATTTAAACTTGGTTCAGATGCTAAACTAGTACTTGGTATTGGTGACATAGCACATTATATTACAGCAGATAAACTTGCTTTTGAATCAGGTAGCAGTGTTAGTGTGAATTATGATACAGCTTTAGTAACCAGAAATGATGTTTTTGATAATGCTGAAAATCGTTATGATGTATTGTATTTAGATTCGGGTATTCTTGACAATAAATCTACAGTAGTTAATAAAGATGGTATATTAGAAGCTGGTGCTTATGATTATGAAGTAGAAGCAAAGTGGAATGATGATGATGGCAAAGATATATTTAGTCTTTATGCCAAAGATTCTGGCGAATTTAATCCAGATCGTGGAGGTTCAAATATTGTAAGAATTCCAGAGTCAATAGCGATTCATAATCCGACAAATGAAGTAATAATAAACAGACAAAAATCTTTATTCACAGATAAAGAAGGAGTCTTTGGAGATATTAAGAAACGCAATAGACATTTTTGGGGAACAGGTTTTTATAATTTTACTAATATGGATCAGCAAGGTAATATACCTGGATATAATCTTAAAATACCAGGATTTGCTCTTGGTTATGATGATTATGTAACAGAAAGACAATTTCTTGGTGTAGCAGTAACAGCTTCTTGGCCAGATTATCATGGCGGAAATGCTTCAGCAGATGGTAATGATATCAGGCTGGCAGTTTATGGTGGTGCAAAACTAAACCACAACTGGGAACTTAGCTACATGGCAGGTTATGGCTGGGCTGATTTAGATCAAAACAGACATTATAAAGGCTATAGATATAATGCGGATTATAATTTTGATACTTTAAGTTTTGCAGTAGGATTGGCAAAACAATTTAAAAGATCAGAGAGTTCCTTTGTAAGGCCATATGTGCATTATGAATATATGAAAATAGATGTAGATGGCTATACAGAAAATGGCGAAGGGCAACATGGTTTAGGTTTGGAAAGCAGAGATAGCGACATAGATAGAGTAAGAGTAGGCTTTGATTATGTTAAACAATCTAAAGAAAATGAAAACAAATATTGGAGAGCAGGTTTGTTTTGGCAAGGACAATATGGAGATACAACTCCAAAAGCAAGAGCATACTTTATTTCTAATCCACTAGATAGTAGATTTATCAGTTATGGAGGCACAGAAGATAGAGATAGTTTAGGAGTGACTCTTGGTTGGGGAACACCAATAGGAAAAAACAGTGATTTTCATGTAAGTTATACAGGATTATACGGCTCTGATGCAAATACGCAAGATTTTAGTATGACTTTTGTTCGTCGCTTCTAATATTGATTACATATAAGGCATATATTTAGTTAAATTAAAAACCGAGAACAGTTGCGTAGTTTATACTACGAACTTGTTCTCGGTTTTAGTGTGTTTGTTGGGGGCATCATTTGTTTGTTGATAATGGAGTTTTGTTTAATATTTATTTTCAAGTTGTTAATTTATTCAATAAATTTGCGCAATGTTGTAGAAGAAGTAGATTGTGTATAAGGGAAAAACATTATTTCTATACCCAATTCTTTCATTGTTTTTTCGGATTTTTTATATTCTGATGAGTTTTTCCAGTCGTCGCCTTTAAACATTATATTAAAATGATATTTATTAAAATCTGCTATTCTATCTATTTTTGTTTGTGTAAACACTATATCAACATATTTAATAGAAGAGACTATTTCAATTCTTTCGCTAAATGGAATGACTGGAATTTTATTTTTTAATTTTTGACAGAGCTCATCTGTTGATACTCCAACAATTAAAAAATCACAAAAATCTTTTGCTTGTTTAAATATATTTAGATGTCCAATATGAAACATATCAAAGACACCTGTTGTATATCCTATTTTCATTTTACCTCCTTGTAAATATATAGAAACTTTATTTTATTTTTTCAATAAATTTTCTATATAATAAAATATATTTTCAGCAGATGAAAATGTAATTTCAGAAGCATCTTTAAGACGGTTTGTTTTTAAAGGGTCTTCATTTTCTTTGACCAACATGTTAAATGTTTGTTCTAATTCTTCTGAGTTTTTAACTTTATAATAGTTTCTGGAGCTTTGTTCGTATATTGAACTGCGATAAACGGTTGTTTTATTTTGTGCAACAAGATGTATTACAGGGTTTTTTGTTGGCAGATATTCTGTTAAAAACGAGCCACAGTCGGTGATTAATAAATTAGATGTTCTAAAGATGTCAAAATAATTGCCGCTTTCATAAACTTGTCCAATTTTTGCCCATTCATCGAAATAACTATCTATTTCTTGAGCTGTCATTATTTTATTGTTAAGCAGATTTTTTTTGAAAATTGGGTGTGGTTTAAAAACCCATTCTGTATCTGGATTATTTTTTGCCATTTTTAATATTTCTTTGCCATTCCATTGAAAAGTTGCCCATTTTAAACTGGTGTCTTCAAATGAATGATGTGGTGCATAAATAATTTTATATTTATTTTTGTTTTTCCATAAATTTATTTTGATAGGTGTATTATATACATCTAGCTTCGGATGTCCAGTTACAATTGTATTAAAAACACCATATGATTTAAACTGTTCTGATAGGGTTTGGTTAAATACAAAATGACAATATAATGATTTGAAAAAAAGTTCACATTTATTCCAAATCATAGGCAGTTCTATTGTTGTAGAAATTGCATAAGGGAAATAACAAAGTAAAGCATATTTAGATAATTTTGCAGGAGTAAATTTATCAGCAAGTGAATACCACGGTTGTTGATAAAAAATTATATCTGGGTTATGTTTTTGCAGATCATTGTCATTAGAAATACAATACACTTCGTACCCGTGCAATTCATAAAATTCATAGTCTTTTGGGTCTTCAGAAACAACTAAAACAATAGGCTTGAAATTCTTGCTGTTTGCAAATTTTTTGTAAAGTATATCTCCATTCCATTTAGAGTTTTCCCATACTAAGAATACAATTATTATTTTTTCTGGTTTTTTTTGCAAACTTTTGATTTTATTTATGTATCTGGATTGTATTACAAAAACAGGTGGAATGTTAATATTGTTCTTTAACCATACACGTGTTTTTTTTCTCCAACTACGGTGTGGAATAAAAATGCTGATTAAATTGATAAAAAATTTTTTCATGTGATTCCTCTGAATTTTTAAATTGATGATCCACCTGGTATTTGAACTTTGAACTTCTGGACTAAGAGTTGTGCTTTAACAATTGTACACGAGCTTCTTTTATATTTAGCAAATGTTACTTTGTCCCGTATATACTAGACTTCTTGTTGTGCATATTATCTTAAATTTATTTTAGTGTGTTTTTGTGAGTTTGTTATCAATTTGTTATCAAAAAAAGATAAAGTAGCTAGTAGCACTCTTGTTTTTCCATCTTTTATGGTACCATTTTTATGATTCTTTGGCAACTTTCCTTAAGTTTTTAATCATAAAAACCCATCCCTGTTCTTTTTACTAAACATAATACATTCTCATGTATCTTAACAATATCTTCTGCCACATTGAACATAAGCGTATCAAACGAAAAAATAGTAGACTGTAGGTCTACTGTTTTTTATATAGCTTACTATTGGTGACCCACCAGGGATTTGAACCCTGAACCCCCTGATTAAGAGTCAGGTGCTCTGCCAGTTGAGCTAGTGAGTCATTATATATAATATAATTGTACAAAAAAAGGATTTTGTCAAATAATTTAATTTATATAAAAACTGCATTCCTGGTTAAAGGAATGCAGTTTGTTATTTAAACTTCCATAATAATAGGTAAAATCATAGGACGTCTTTTTGTTTGTTCATATAGATATTTACTAAGGGTATCTCTAATAGTTGATTTTATTACAGTCCATTCTTTTATTCCTTCTGATTGACACTTATCAAGAGCTATTCTGACTTTTTCTTTTGCGTTTTCCATTAATTCTTCTGATTCTCGCACATAAACAAATCCTCTTGATACTATATCCGGACCTGAAACTACAGAAATTTCTTCTTTGTCGATTGTCACAACTACAATAAGAATACCGTCTTGGGAAAGCTGCCTTCTGTCTCTTAATACTATGTTACCGACATCTCCAACGCCTAAACCATCTACCAGCACTATGCCAGATGGTACTCTGCCTGCAACAGTACCTTTATTTTTAGTAAATTCTAAAACAACACCATTTTCTATAACGAAAGTATTTTCTTTTGGTGTGCCTAATGATTGGGCTATTTTAGCGTGTTTAATTAAATGTCTATATTCGCCGTGTACTGGTATGAAGAATTTAGGTTTAATGAGATTTTGCATTAATTTTAATTCTTCAATACTAGCATGTCCTGAAACGTGTATTCCAGAATTGGAACCATATACAACTTCAGCTCCTAATTTAAATAAACAGTCTATAGTTCTGGATACTAGTTTCTCATTTCCAGGGATAGGTGTTGCTGAAATAATTACAGTATCACCAGGAGTTATTGTTACCTTTCTGTGGTCAGACATTGCAATTCTGGTAAGTGCAGATAAAGGCTCTCCTTGGCTTCCTGTTGTTAATATTACAGTTGATTCAGGAGGATAGTTGTGAAGTTCATCAATGTCTATTATTAAACCTTCAGGTACATTCAAATAACCAAGGTCTCTGGATATACATGATACATTTAGCATGCTTCTGCCTAAAATTGCCACTTTTCTTTTGTATTGATAAGCAGTATCTATTGATTGTTGAATTCTGTGAACATTTGAGGAAAATGAAGCAATAATTATTCTGCCTTTGGCATTTCTGAAAATGTCATCAAAGGTATCTCCTACTGCCTTTTCACTGGGCGTGGTGCCTGGCCTTTCGGCATTAGTACTGTCTGCGAGTAGTACTAGTACACCTTTTTTACCTATTTCTGCTAACTTGCAGAAGTCTGTTACTTTGCCGTCTACTGGTGTTTGGTCAAATTTAAAATCTCCAGTATGGACAATTGTTCCTATCGGTGTTTCAATAGCAAGTGCAACAGAATCTGCTATTGAGTGACTAACTCTTATGAATTCTACTTTAAATGAGCCTATTTTTACATGATCGCCTGCTCCAATTGTTACAGGGTTATTAAGGGTTACATTATTTTCTTTTAGACGACCTTCCAGTATTCCTAAAGTTAATTTACTTCCGTAAACAGGTACGTCAATTTGTTTTAATACATAAGGTAATGCGCCAATATGGTCTTCGTGACCATGAGTTAAAATGATGCCTTTAATAAGGTCTTTATTTTCTATAAGGTAAGTTATATCAGGAATTACAAGATCTATTCCTAGCATGTTATCTTCTGGGAACATCAGTCCACAGTCTATAACAATAATTTCATCTCCAAAACGAATGACGGTCATGTTTTTACCAATCTCACCAATACCGCCTAAGGGGATAATTTGAATTTTTTGTTCGTTTTCTGGCAAAAAGAATTACACCTCTTTTTCTATAATTTTTTGGTAAAAGATTTTATTTTGAATTTTAATTTGAGCAATTTTAAAAAACTAGTTTAAAAAGTAATTTAAACCTCATACAAATAAAATTAAGTTGTAAAATTAAAACTGGAAAATTTCATAATAAAAAAATTTAGCAGTATTATTGGCGCACAAACTGCTTTTTATTTATAAAATTTTTAAACTGCCTGTTTTGTAATAAATGTCTAATAAAAGTAATCCGCACTCAAGATTATATGTTATTAGTCACATAACAATAATAGAAAACTGGCCGTTCCGTTCAATTACCTTAAAATACATTATACTTCTTTTACTTGGAAATAACAAGTAGGTAATTAACTTTAAAGTATTATATGCAATTCTTAAATATACATACGGCTGTTTTATTAAAAATCTTGGAAGAATAAAAACGGAAAAATTTTACTTGAAAATTTCCTAAAAAATGCTAATATATGTATGTGCACAGTATTGTATACATATAATATTGTCAATGGGGGAGGATAAAAATGTTGCTTCGTATAGGAGATAAAATAATTAATTCTCCTAAAATACATCGAGAAATAGATAAAATATTAGAACTTAGAGGTAATGGTTTATCTCAGCAAGAAGTTGCTCAGCAATTAGGAATAGATCGTACATTTATTTCTAGGCTTGAATCAATTGGTGAGGTAAGAAAAGGTGGCAGGGTAGCGCTTATCGGGTTTCCTATAAAAAATTGTGAGGAAATTCAAGAAGTAGCTCGAGAAGAAGGTATAGAGTATTGTTTATTATTATCTGAGAAAGAAAGAATGGAATTCATAGAAGAAAAACCTGGTAAAGAGATATTTGAAAGTATAATGGAGATTATATCTTCTGTGAGGCAGTATGATATTGTTATTTTGATGGCTTCAAATATGAGGATTAAATCATCTGAAAAATTACTTGATAATTATGTTGTTGGCATTGAAATAGGAAAATCACCTATTTCGGAAGATGTATATGTATCACCCCAAAAAGTTAAAGATATTATAAGAGATGTAATGAAGTAGTTTAATTGATTTTTTGTATAGGAGTATATTTATTTTATTATGAAGAAAGTAGTTAGCATAAGTTTAGGTTCATCTAAGCGTGATAGTAAGATAGAAACTGAATTTGGGGGAGAATTATTTCTGATACAAAGAATTGGTGTTGATGGTGACAGAAATAGAGCTATAGAGCTTTTTAAGAGTTTTGACGGCAAAGTTGATGTATTGACACTTGGTGGCACAGATCTCTATATATATGCAGGGAATAAGCGATATACATTTAGTCAAACTCAAAAAATAACTTCAATAGTAAAGAAAACACCTTTGGTAGATGGAAGTGGTATTAAGAATACTTTAGAAAGACGAGTCATACCTTATCTTGAGAGTAATTATGAAATGAATTTTTCTAATAAAAAAATTTTATTAGTTTGTGCTGTAGATAGGTTTGGACTTGCCGAGACTTTTGCCAAACGAGGGGCTGATATGGTTTTTGGCGATTTAATGTTTGGTCTTAAAATACCAGTTCCTATACGCACTTTAAAAAAATTAGATATTTTAGCCAGAATTATAGGCCCTGTAGTTACAAAACTGCCAATAGAAATGTTTTATCCTACAGGTGAAAAACAGACAGAAAACAAACCTATATTTTCTCGTTTTTTTAAAGATGCTGATATTATAGCAGGAGATTTTCATTTTATTAGAAGATATATTCCAACTGGTCTTGATAATAAAATAATTATTACAAATACAGTTACAGCAGAAGATGAAGTGTTTTTAAAAGAAAAAGGGATAAAAACTTTGATTACAACAACTCCTGAAATAGGTGGAAGATCTTTTGGTGCTAATGTACTGGAAGGAATTCTTGTGGCTTTAAAAGGAGACAGTAAAACACCACTAAGTGTAAAAGATTATAATGAACTTTTGGATAAATTAGAGATAAAACCAAGAGTTAAGCAGCTTTTATAGGAGGCAATATCGTTGGGTAAATTTGCGTTTATAGTACATCCACTTGAAGCAAAAGATTTTAGCAGAAAGTTTTCTTTTGCTAAAAATTGGCCAGATAGTATAGTTGAAAAGATTTTAAAATACATACCACCACTTAAAGTTTCTGATATAAGAGGAATAGAATCTCCTTATGCTAAAGCAGAGGGGATGTTTGTAGCTTGTCCTTTAACTTCTAATCAAATGGTTAGTATGCCTGAAAATTATGTTATAAAAAAAATAATTAAGACAGGCAAGATAGCAGAGAAGGCGGGCGCTAAAATAGTTGGTTTAGGAGCATTTACATCTGTTATTGGAGATGCTGGTATTTCAATAGCTAATAATTTAGGTATAGCAGTAACAACTGGAAATAGTTATACAGTGGCTACAGCTTTAGAAGGAACTAAAGAAGCAGCCAAAATAATGGGGATAGATATTAAAAATGCCCAGATACTTATCTTGGGAGCAACAGGATCAATAGGCGCAGCTTGTGCTAAGGTTTTAGCAGATCAAGTCAGGTTTATGACTTTGGCTGCCAGAGATGAAAGAAAGTTAGAAAAGGTTGCAAATCAAATTTTGAAAACAACAGGATTGGTAGCAAAGGTGACTACTAATACTAAATATGCATTAAAGGCAGCAGATATTGTTATAGCTGTTACAAGTGCGATAGATAGCATTATAGAACCAGAAGATTTAAAGCCTGGTGCGATTGTTTGCGATGTATCAAGACCTAGAAATGTTTCTAAACAAGTAGCAAATTTAAGAAAAGATGTTTTAGTAATAGAAGGTGGGGTTGTAGAAGTACCTGGAGATGTTGACTTTGGGTTTAATTTTGGTTTTCCGCCAAAAACATCTTATGCATGTATGGCTGAAACAATGATCTTAGCTTTGGAAGAAAGATATGAAAACTTTACTTTGGGTAGAGATCTTACAGTAAAACAAATAGAAACTATTTCAAATTTGGCAGAGAAGCATGGATTTAAGCTTGCCGGAATGAGAAGTTTTGAAAGAGCTTTAACAAAAGAAGAAATATTTGAAATTAGAAGTAATGCTAACGCGAAGAAACATTTTAAGGGAGATTTACTAGGAATTATTGACAAGAACTACGTTTAGCCCTATAATAATGGTGGTTATAGAAGTTTTTATTTAAAAAACAGAGAATTATTGCTAATTTATGGAATATGTATATTATAGCAAGTTTTTGACTATTTTACTTTAAAGGCGTTTTTAAAGTGGAATTATGCTCTCTTTATAGTCTCTGGTGTCAAGGTTTTTTAACTTGACACTATATTTAATTTATATTGCTGAAGTTATCTATTATATAGTTTTAGAAAGAGGAGAGAATGTTTATGGAAAAAGAGACTGTTTTGACGATCGATGGTCTTAAAAAACTAGAAACTAAGTTAGATTATTTAAAATCTGTTCGTCGCAGAGAAGTTGCTGAAAGAATTAAACAGGCCATAGAGTTTGGAGATATAAGCGAGAATTCTGAGTACGAAGATGCTAAAAATGAGCAGGCTTTTATAGAAGGTGAAATTCTCACTTTAGAAAAAATGCTTAGAAATGCCAAGCTTATTGATGAAGATGATATAAAAACAGATGTAGTAACACTTGGAGCAAAGGTAACATTAAAGGATTTGGAATTTGGCGATAGATTAGAGTATGCAATTGTAGGTTCTGCCGAAGCTGACCCTACAGAAGCGAAAATCTCTAATGAATCTCCTGTAGGCAGAGCTATTTTAGGACAAAAAGTTGGCAGTATAGTTACTGTAGATGTTCCTGCAGGTATGCTGCAATATGAAATATTAGAGATAAATCATCGGACAAAACATAGTTAAGAAGAGCCGTGAATTTTAGAGGAGAAGTATCATAATGAGTGATTTAGAACAAAACAAAAATGAGGTTATTGAAGATCTTAACGAACAAATAAAAGTTAGGTTGGATAAACTAAAAAACATTGAAGAATTAGGCATAGAGCCTTATGGCAGAAAGTATGAAAAAACTCATTATGCCAAGGATATTGTTGACAATTATGAAACCCTTGA
Source organism: Selenomonadales bacterium OttesenSCG-928-I06 (assembly GCA_030266395.1). Classification (GTDB taxonomy): domain Bacteria; phylum Bacillota; class Negativicutes; order Sporomusales; family Sporomusaceae; genus JAJDHX01. Next base: position 11,630 of record JAJDHX010000016.1, read on the forward strand.
AGGTAATGTTGCTAAGATATCAGGTCGGATAATGGCAATAAGAGGCCATGGCAAGACTTGTTTTATGCATGTTGCTGATATTAGTGGTAAGGTGCAGCTTTATTTTCGCCAAGATGTATTAGGCGAAGAGGAGTATAAAAAAATTCAATACTTTGACATTGGAGATATTATTGGTGTTGAAGGTGAAGTTTTTAAAACTCAAAAGGGTGAAATAAGTATAAAGGTAAAAGAATGTTCTTTTTTAACAAAAGCACTTCGTCCTCTACCTGAAAAATGGCATGGTTTAAAAGATATTGAGATAAGATATAGACAGAGATATTTGGATTTAATAGTAAATCCAGAGGTTAGAGACAGTTTTATTGTTAGAAGTAAAGTTCTTCAATCTATGAGAGAATTTTTAAGTAAAAAAGATTTTTTAGAGGTAGAAACACCTTTAATGCATCCTATTGCAGGTGGAGCAGCAGCAAAACCTTTTATTACTCACCATAATGCTTTAGATATGGATCTTTATTTAAGGATTGCTCCAGAACTTTATTTAAAAAGATTAATAGTTGGTGGATTTGAAAAGATTTTTGAAATTGGACGTGTATTTAGAAATGAAGGTATTTCTATTAAACACAATCCTGAATTTACGATAATAGAATTGTATCAGGCTTATGCAGATCATGAAGCTGTAATGGAAATTACTGAAGAGATTGTTGCAAATGCAGCTCAGCAAGTTTTAGGAACTATGAAGATTAATTATCAGGATACAGAAATAGATTTTACTCCGCCGTGGAGTCGTTTGACAATGGTTGAAGCTGTTAAAAAATATGCTAATGTGGATTTTTCTGAAGTAAAAACAGTTGAAGAAGCAAGAAGTATAGCAGATAAATTGAATATCCACTATGAAAAAGGTCAAGGTATTGGTGCGATATTAAACAATATTTTTGAAGAAACTGCAGAAGAGTATTTAATTCAGCCAACTTTTATAATAGGACATCCTACAGAGATATCTCCTTTGGCTAAGAGAAATAAAGAAAATCCTGATATAACTGATAGATTTGAAGCTTTTGTTTTTGGCAGAGAGTTGGCTAATGGTTTTTCAGAATTAAATGATCCTATAGATCAAAAAGGAAGATTTACTGAACAGTTAGAACAGCGTCTTGCCGGAGATGATGAAGCTCACATGATGGATGAAGACTATATTACAGCACTAGAATATGGACTGCCTCCGACAGGTGGTTTAGGTATTGGTGTTGATCGGTTAGTAATGTTTTTGACAGATGCTTATTCTATAAGGGATGTAATTCTATTCCCCCATATGCGCCACAAATAAAAAAACACACGATAAGCATCCATCTACTGCGTTGGTTTCAAAATTCAGACCAGTCACGTACTTAGAGTACGCTCCTGTCCTGCATTTTGAAATCCGCCTTGTATCTAGATACTTCTCGTGTATTTTTGAAAAACACATGATAAATATGCATCTGCTGCGTTGGTTTAAAAAGCCAGAATAGTTACGTACTTATGTACGCGCCTATCCTGGCTTTTTCAATCCGCCTTGCATATGCACATTTCTAATGCGTTTTTCGGTCTTGGTGGCATATTTTATTTTTAAAATACTGTTTCTCTTAAAAATAAAAATTCGTTATTTAAAAATTTCGAACTCCCTCGAATAGGATTAAAACAAATTAGAAGTACGCAGGTGCGATAGAAAAAATAAAGGCAAGGGCAGGCGTGTACTAGTCGTACTCAACTGCTCTTGCCTTTGTTTTTTCTGCCGTAGATGCGTGCTTATCATTTGTTTTAACCTATTCCCCAGACCAGAAGTTTATTTTAACTAAGATAACTTCTGGTCGTGATGTGTTTCTGACAGGGGGACCCCAGGTCATTGTTCCTGCTGAGACTATATAGTTAGTGTTTCCTCTTGTAGAGAGACCGTGTGGATTTTCGAACATTTTTGCTACAATGAAGTTTATAGGCCAAAATTGGCCATTATGAGTGTGACCTGAAAGTTGCAGTATAGCTTGTATTTCTTCTGCTTCTTTAAGGTTTACTGGTTGGTGGTCTAGCACTATTATTGGTAGGTTGGAATTGGAGCTTTCAGTAATTTCTTGGAGATTTTTTCTTTTGGCAGATGAATAAAAATGTTTTGAGTATTCATCTCGTCCTATAAGAAGAATGGTATCGCCAAGATTTGTCCAATCATCACGCAATATTTTAATGCCGCTTTTTTCAATTATATCTATACTATTTTGTATTTTACCTGAAATATATTCATGGTTACCTAGTATACCCCAGGTTCCAAATTTGGGGCTGAGTTTAGAAATGCTGTTTTTTATTTCTGTTGTATCAATTAAGGTGTGATCATCTATAATATCACCTAAAAAGAAAACTGCGTCTAAGTTGTGGTTTTCTACTAAATTTAAGGCTTTATTAAGATGTACTGTAGAGTTTATGCGTCCTAGATGTGTATCTGCAAAAACTGCTATGGTAAATGTTTTTTGGGGGAGTTGTTGTGTTGTTTTAATATTTAATTCAAACTCTTTTAGTACAGGGTTTCTGGCATTTATCCAGCCTGTTAAGATTATTAGGGAAATAAATATAAGGATTATAGGAATGATATAGATTTTATTAGGTGCATAGCCTAATAAAGACGAAATATCCAGTATTAATAGTATTAAGAATAAATAGATAAAAATAACAATCCAAAGTGAGGAGATACGTACTAATGTTAGTTCTAATAATGAATTTCCAGTGCTTCTATAAAATATTGGAAAGCCGATTGCCAGAGCAATAATAATTAAACACACTATAGGGCGTGCAATATCGTTTTCAGCTAAATTTCGCCAAAACCATGAAGTTATATAAATATTTATTAATCCGTAAATAGTAATAAATAATATGAAGTTTAACATATTTTTTTCCTGTCAATTTTATAAACATTAAATATATTTAGAACTTATTGCAGTTTTTCCACCACAATAAGTTCTATTTTTGTTGCATGATTAATTTTTATTGTTTTTCTATTTTACATTAATTTTTTTTATCGTTTATAGCTGCTCTAGCTGCTGCTAGTCTGGCAATTGGAACTCTGTATGGTGAGCAGCTAACAAAGTTAAGACCTATTTCGTGGCAGAATTCCACTGAGCTAGGTTCGCCACCGTGTTCGCCACAGATGCCTATTTCAAGGTCTGGTTTTGTGCGTCTACCACCTTCTACAGCTAGTAACATCATTTTGCCTACTCCGCGTCTGTCTATAGCAATGAAAGGATCTTCTTTTAATAACTTCATTTCAATGTAATGTTGCAAGAATTTGCCTTGAGAGTCATCCCGGCTAAAACCAAAAGTAGTTTGAGTTAAGTCGTTAGTACCAAAACTGAAGAAGTCACATAACTCAGCAAGTTCATCTGCTACTAATACAGCACGTGGCATTTCGATCATAGTACCTATTTTGTATTCGATGTTAACTCCAGATTCTTCCATTACTTCTTGAGCAACTCTTTCGATCATTGCCTTAAAGAATCTCATTTCACTGGCATCTACTGTTAATGGAATTTCTATTTCAGGGTATACTTTTATACCTTCTTGAGTAAGCTCAGCATTAGCCATATGGATAGCTCTTATTTGCATTTCATAAATTTCGTTATAAGTTATGCCAAGTCTACATCCTCTATGACCAAGCATAGGGTTGAATTCATGAAGATTTTTTGCTTTTTTTAGAAGAGTCATTTTTTCTTCTAATTTTTCAGGATCAGCACCTGTTAATTTTAAAGTAGTAGTTTCAACTAAAAGATCTTCTAAATTAGGTAAGAACTCATGAAGAGGAGGATCTAATAGTCTAATAGTAACAGGGAATCCTTCCATTTCTTTTAAAATGCCATAGAAATCTTCTTTTTGCATAGGCAGAATTATTTCTAAAGCGTCTTTTCTTTCGTCTACTGTTTCAGCTAAAATCATTTTTTGTACATGTGGTAATCTGTCTTGCCCCATAAACATATGTTCAGTTCTAACAAGACCTATACCAGTAGCTCCAAACATTCTTGCTTTTCTTGCGTCTTCAGGAGTGTCTGCATTAGCTCTTACAGTAAGTTTCTTAAATTCATCAGCCCATTTTAAGATATTGATATATTCTTCGGCCATTTCTGGATCTTTCATTGGAACTTCACCTAAGATTACTCTACCGGTAGCTCCATCTATAGAAACAACATCGCCTTCTTTGATTTTGTAATTATTGACTGTGATTTCTTTTTTATTGTAGTCAACAACTAAAGATTCACAACCGCAAACACAAGGTTTACCCATGCCTCTTGCTACAACAGCAGCGTGACTTGTCATACCGCCTCTGCTTGTAAGAATACCTTGAGATACAATTATGCCATGGATATCATCCGGAGTTGTTTCAGTTCTTACTAAAAGAACTTTTTTACCGCCTTTTCCTAAGAATTCAGCTTCATCTGAATCAAAAACTACGTGACCTGAAGCAGCACCAGGAGAAGCAGGTAATCCTTTGGCAATTACATTAAGTTCTGCATTAGGATCTATTTGTCTATGTAAAAGTTGATTGAGTTGGTCTGGTTCTACCATCATAATGGCTTGTTCTTTAGTAATAAGACCTTCGTTTGCCATTTCATAAGCTACTCTAACACTAGCTTGAGCTGTACGTTTGCCATTTCTTGTTTGTAGCATGTAAAGGCGACCACGCTCAATTGTAAATTCGATATCTTGCATGTCTTGATATTTTTGTTCTAGCATATTTGCTATTTCGGTAAATTGTTTGTAGATTTCAGGCATTTCATCTTTTAATTCAGAGATAGGTCTAGGAGTACGTATTCCTGCTACAACATCTTCGCCTTGAGCGTTTGTTAAAAACTCGCCATAAAGCAGATTTTCTCCTGTAGAAGGATTTCTAGTAAAGGCAACACCTGTACCTGAATCATTACCCATGTTTCCAAAAACCATTGATTGGACGTTAACTGCAGTGCCGATATCATGAGAGATTTTGTTTAAGTTACGATAAATTATAGCTCTATCGTTATTCCATGATCTAAATACTGCATCTATAGCTAAAGATAATTGTTCAAGTGGATCGCTAGGAAAAGGTTTACCACTTTCATCTAAAACAAGTTTTTTATATTTTTGAATTAACGCTTTTAAAGAATCTACAGATAATTCTTGGTCAAAATCTACACCTTGTTCTTTTTTCTGCTCAGTAAGGATGTCTTCAAATTCATGTTTAGGGATTTCCAGTACTACGTCACTAAACATTTGGATAAAACGACGATAAGCATCATAAGCAAATCTTTCGTTATTAGTGTTTTTAGCAACTGATACAACAGTTTCTTCATTTAAACCAAGGTTTAAAACAGTGTCCATCATACCTGGCATTGAGATACTAGCGCCAGAACGCACTGAAACTAAAAGGGGATTTTCCAAATCACCAAATTTTTTACCGGCTTGTTTTTCAACTACTTCTAAATATTCTTTTACTTCATTCATTATTGCTTCAGGTAGTTTGCCGCCATTTTCATAGTAGGCGGAGCAAGCTTCTGTTGTAATTGTTAGTCCAGGAGGGACCGGCAATCCTATATTAGTCATTTCAGCTAAATTAGCTCCTTTTCCGCCTAAAAGAGCTTTCATTTTAGCATTTCCTTCTTTAAATAGATAAACATACTTTGGCATAATCCCAATTACCCCTTTCGTTTCTGGTAAATTTCTAAAATTTTAGTAGCAGTTTGTTCAAAAGAACGATTTGTAATATCAATTACAGGACAAGAAAGCCTACGCATGATATTTGTTGCATATTCATATTCAGCTAATAGTTGCTCCATGCTTGTATAATCATCGCTTGGAGGAAGTCCCATAATTTGCAAACGTTGCTTTCTTATCTCTTGAAGTTTTTCAGGTTTAATAGTAAGCCCGACAATTTTATTTCTATCTACTTTAAAAAGTTCTTGCGGGGGAGGAGATTGTATAACCAGAGGTACATTTGATGCTTTGATTCCTTGGTTTGCCAGACATAAACACAACGGTGTTTTAGATGTTCTGGAAACTCCAATTATTACTATATCAGCCTTGAGTATTGAGCGAGGGTCTTTGCCATCATCAAATTTTACTGCAAATTCAATGGCATCAACTTTGGAAAAATAGACTTTGTCTGTTTTACGGTTAAGGCCTGGTTCTCCTAAAGGGTTTTCTCCTGTTACTTCTTGAAATAAATTCATTGCAGAGGCCATTAAGTCAATACTAACTAACCCCAATTCAGCTGTTCTTTCTTTTATGTAATTAAGCAAATCACGGTGTACTAATGTATAAGCAATAATAGTTGTTTTTTCTGCTTCTGAAAGAGCTGAGTCGACATCACTTTTAGACTTCAAATTAGGTTTTCTCCTAATATTAAAGTCTACATTAGGAAATTGACTTGCAGCTGCTTTTATTACAGATTCTCCTGTTGCAGCAATAGAGTCTGATAAAATTAATACAGAAATTTTTTTGGTTAATTCTTTAGACTCAATGATAATAACTTCCTTTCAGTCATTGTTTGTTACAATTAACGGAGTTTTTCTCATTATCACCTAAAAAATAATTTCGACGCAGTCAGTATTTCCCCTTCTTTTTTTTACCTAAATTTAACTAGTTTTTAGGACTGAAAAAGAACCTTTGACTAAGGTTCTTTTTATTTTATGAATAAAAGATTCTAGATATTCTAAATTTAGAATTCTTATTTTAAACCTATTTCTTCATCTGTAAGATAACAAGCAGGATCACTTTCCCAGAAATCTCCTGTAACTGCTTCTGCTCTAGTTCTAAAGTTGCCGTTGCAGTTAGCAAGATATTTACATTTTGCACATCTGCCTTTAAGAAGAGGTTTACGATTTTTAAGTCCTTCAAGAGTAGGATGGTTATTCATGTTTTTCCATATTTCTCCGAACGGTTGTTCTTTAACATTGCCAAAAGTATAGTGTTGAGTAAATTGATCTGGATGAACATATCCTTTCGGATCAACTTCAGCAAATGCCATACCTGAGCGATTGCCGCCGTTCATAGAGATATATTGCTTGATTTTTTCAGCAAGTTCAATATTACCTTCTTTAAGGGTTTTGATATATAAATAGACACCATCGCAATGGTTATCAACAGTGAGGATTTCTTTTTCAAGACCGCGACTTTCAAAATCACAAGTACGTTCAATGATAATGTCCATGGCATTGCGTGATTCTTCAGGTGTTAAGTCATCATCAATCATTTTGTTGCCTCTGCCTGAATAAACAAGGTGATAGAAACATACACGATTGATTTTTTCTTCTTCAATAAAGTCAAAAATAGAATGAAGTTCTTCGTAATTGTGGCGATTGATGGTAAAACGCAAACCAACTCTTTGATCTACGGCAACACAGTTTTGAATACCGCGCATAGCGGCTTCAAAAGCACCTTTTCTGCCACGAAACTCATCATTAACTTCACGCAGTCCGTCTAGAGATATGCCAACATAGCCCACACCAATATCTTTGATTTTTTGGGCAACTTCTCTGGTAATTAAAGTACCATTTGTTGATAGAGTAGGGCGTACTCCTTTTGCTTGTGCATAAGCAGCTAGTTCGAAGAAGTCTGGTCTAAGAAGAGGTTCTCCGCCGCTAAAAAGAAGTACAGGCACTTTAAAATCTGCTAAATCATCAATGAATTTTTTTGCTTCAGCAGTAGTAAGTTCGTCAGGATATTTTTTTTCGTCAGAATTCATATAGCAATGACGGCATTTAAGGTTGCAGGTGTGTGTAGAATTCCATACGACTACAGGCCCTGCGTTTGGACTGACGCCATCACGAGCATCTTTAGCACCTTTTGTATATCGCAAAGAATCGCCAAAGAATTCTGTTCCAAACAATAGTTTTGTAACACTAATCATTAGTTTATATTTCCTCCTTGTCCACTTATTTAAAGATCATGTGGACGGATCTAGGTTTACTTTTAATCTGAAAAGCAAGTAAAAATACAATTAATATATATTATATACATAATACAGCACAAAGCCAAGCTTTTTTGAAAGACATATTTTAGGCAATGTAGTAAATTTATTAAAAATTACTTAGGGTACAACATTTTTTTGTTATACCCACAATTAAATACTTGTGCGAATTTTCTGACTTCGGCAGGAATTATTTCTAGTTATTGGAGAATATTATTTTAATATAAATTAAATTTTTCTTGTTACTGAAATATTTTTTTATGAAAAGCTTTTATTTATATTTTTACAAGAAATAAATAAGTAAAAAAATCTTTTAAATGCTTGAATATTCGCAATTTTAAAAAAGAATACAACATTTTAAATGAGAGGAGTATTTGATTATGAAAGTTTATGACAAACAATTTATTGGAGGAGAATGGCGCGAAGGTAGAGGTACTGCTATTATGGAAAACCGAAATCCATATACAGGTGAGGTTATCTATAAATATCGTGCAGCATCTTGTGAAGATGTTGATGATGCATATAAAGCTGCTGTTGCTGCACAGCGTGTTTGGGCACAGACACCAATGTTAGAAAAACAAGGACTTATATTTAACTTACTTAATGTAATCAGATCAAAAAGTGAAGATATTTATGCTTGTTTGCGTGAAGAAGGTGGATCTGCTAAAGGCAAATGTGATATGGAATTCTTTGTTATTCAAGAGATTGTTAATATAGCTGCTAACTTCCCTTTGATGATGGAGGGAAAAACATTACCTTCCTGTATGCCTGGTAAAGAAAACTTCACTTTTCGTATGCCTAAAGGAGTAATTGGGGTAATCGCTCCTTGGAATGTTCCTATTGTATTAGCATGGCGTTCTGTGCTTCCAGCAGTTGCTACAGGAAATGGTGTAGTACTTAAACCGGCTTCTGATACTCCTGGTTCTGGTATGTTGATTGGAGAAATATTTGAAGAAGCAGGTTTCCCAAAAGGGCTAGTTAATGTTGTAGCTGGTAAAGGGTCGGAAATTGGTGATCATTTTGTGTTACATCCAACTCCTGCTTTGATTTCTTTTACAGGTTCAACTGATATTGGCAAGCAAGTAGGCAGCAAGGCAGGAAGCATGATAAAAGATGTGTCACTTGAACTTGGTGGCAACAATGTCATGATAGTGCTTAAAGATGCGGATATTGAAAAAGCTGCAGAGAAGGCGGCTTTTGGAGCTCATTTCCATCAATCGCAAATTTGTATGCGCTTGAATCGCATAATTATTGTTAAAGAACGTTATGAAGAATTTTGTAAAGCTTATGTAGAAGCTGTAAAGCGGTTGCCTGTAGGAGATCCTTCAGATCCGAATGTTTTCATAGGTCCAATTATTAATCAATCACAGGTTAAAAACATAGAAGGATTACTTGAAGGTAGTATTAAAGCTGGTGCAAAAGTAATACTTCAAGGTAAAACAGAAGGTAATGTTATACATCCGTGGGTATTACGCGATGTTACAAATGATATGCCAAGTGCTGCTAATGAAGTATTTGGACCTATTTCAAGTCTTATTAAAGCAGAGGATGAAGAAGACGCACTTGCTATAGCTAACGATACTGAATTTGGCCTTAGTGGTTCTGTGTTTACGGAAGATGTTTATCATGGTATGGAAGTTGCCAGACGTATAGAAAGTGGTATGACTCACGTAAATGATCAATCTATAAATGATGAAAATCATGTAATGTTTGGTGGAGAAAAGATGTCTGGAATAGGTCGTTTTAATTTCAAATGGGTACTTGAAAAATTCACTACTGAAAAATGGGTTAGTGTAACCAAATAAATTATTGTGTAAAGGAGACAAGGATTGTGAAAATGAGAGCGGCTTTAACGTTAACCCCGGGTTCAGATTTCTTTATTGATGAAGTTGAGTTAGCTCCACCTAAGAAAACGGAAGTTTTAGTAAAAATGGTTGGGGTAGGAGTTTGTCATACAGATGTTGTTGCTCAACATCAGGGACTGCCTGTACCTCTACCAGCAGTTTTAGGTCATGAAGGTGCTGGTATCGTTCAAGAAATAGGCAGTGATGTAACAGATGTTAAAGTAGGAGACCATGTTGCATTAACTTTCTATTCTTGTGCTCGTTGTAGTTGCTGTAGAAGCGGATTTCCAAATTTGTGCGAATTTAATGAAAAGGTAAATCTTTTTGGCGGTGTTTATGCTGATGATACTAAGAGAATTACTTATAAAGGGCAGGAAGTATCATGCTTTTTTGGACAATCGACTTTTGCAGAATATGCAGTTACTGATCAGGAAAATTGTGTTGTTGTTGATAAAGATGTTGATTTAGCAATAATGGGTCCTCTTGGTTGTGGTTTTCAAACAGGTGCTGGTGCGGTTGCAAATAAATTAAGACCAGAGGTTGGTTCTTCTATAGTTATCTTTGGTTGTGGTGCAGTTGGTCTTTGTGCTATTATGATGGCTAAAAATTCTGGTTGTACAACAATTATTGGAGTTGATTTAGTTGAATCTCGCTTAGGGCTTGCTAAAGAACTTGGTGCTACTCATGTTATTAATGACAAATCAGGAGAGAGTGTAGTAGCTAAGATTAAAGAAATAACTAAAGGTGGAGCTGATTATAGTATTGAAACTACAGCTGTTCCTGATGTTATTAATCAAGCATTATATTGCTTGAAATTAATGGGTACTTGTGTTTTACTTGGTTCTACTGGTGAAAAAATTGTTCCAATTAAAACTCAATATGCAATTATGGGACCTGGTAAAACTTTAGCTGGTGTAATTGAAGGTAATTCTATTCCAAAATTATTTATTCCAAAGTTAATTGATTTATATAAACGGGGGATGTTTCCAATTGATAAATTAATTAAAGAATATAAATTTGAGGATATAAATCAAGCTGTTATAGATTCTCATAAAGGAATTGCCATTAAGCCTATAATACGTTTCTGAAATTGATGTGTTTTGAAATACAGATTATATAATGTCAGGATTATTAGACTTTTGACCAAAGGGAGGTGAAAAATAGTTTATTCATGGTTTATTAAAAAAAGAAAGGTTGATGTGTAAATGCGCACAATCAATGTTAATGAAATCCTTGACAATAGTAAGTTTAATCGTTTCTACTTTAATACGTATATGATTTGTTTATGTATTATGATATTTGATGGCTATGACATGAATATCTTCGGTGTAATTATACCCAATATGATGCAAGAGTTGCAGCTTAGTGCCGCTCAAATTGGTATTATTGCCAGTTCTGCACTTTACGGAATGATATTTGGTTCTGTTATATCTGGGATGATTGCTGACAAGATAGGTCAGAAAAAAGCAATTATTTTAGGCATAGTAGTTTATTCTGTTTTTACAGGGTTAATTGGATTTGCTAATTCGCAAACAGAACTAATAATCTACCGTTTTTTAGCTGGGTTTGGTCTTTCTGGTGTTGTTCCTAACGTTATAGCTTATGTAGCAGAATATACACCTAAAAACGTACGAGGATTTTTGCTTACCGTTATTTCTATCGGCATAAATATTGGTGCTATGCTTGCTGCGTTATTAGGGATATTACTGATATCAGTTTATGGTTGGAGAATGATGTTTTGGATAGCATTTCTTCCGATGATTATGGCTTTCTTTGTATACTTCTTTTTACCTGAGACTATGGTGCAATATGTGAAAAAGGGAGATAAAGGCAGTATAAGCAAGACTTTAGAAAAGGCGAACCCCGAATTTGTAGCTGAAAAAGATGATGAATATAAACTAAACAGTGTTAAAAGTGCACAAGTTCCTTTTATAAGTTTATTTAAGCATGGGTTGGCGAGGAATACCATATTGTTTTGGATAGCGTATTTTATGAATTTGTTTATGATTTTTGCACTTAGTACTTGGCTTCCTAAGTTATTGACAATGATGGGATATTCGCTAGGTAGTAGCCTTTGGTTATTATTAGTTTTCAATATAGGTTCTATCCTTGGAACATTCTTTGGTGGCTGGGCTGGACCAAAATATGGTTATCAGAGAATATTGATCTTATATTACTTAATTGCTGCGGTACTTATTTCCACATTAGCAATAAAACCTACGTTGTTGATATTATCACTAGTATTATTTTTGGCCGGAACTGCAGTTTTAGGTATTCAAAATCTATTTAATTCATATGTATCACAATGTTATCCTGTAACTTTCCGTTCTACTGCCCTAGGTTGCGGTTTGGGCGTTGGACGGTTAGGCGGAGCTATAGGTCCGACTATAGGAGGTTTCTTATTAGCATCACAGGTTCCTATGGAATTTAGTTTTATAGTGTTTGCGATACCGGCAGTGATTGGTGCTATTGTCGTTTTTGCTTCTAAAGATAACACTAAAAAACAATTCTTAGAGGTGCCCCAATAATTAATAAACTGCATTAAAAATATTTTAGAAAGAAAGGTGTAGAAAAATGAGTAGACAAGAACCTAAACGTATTGATGTACATCATCATTACAACCCACAAATTTATACTGATGCATTATATAAGTATACTGCTGGACAAGGAGCTTCTGGCAGACTGATGCCAGTAAACAAATGGACAATGGACATGACGCTGGAGATTATGGATGAGTTGCAGATTGATATTTCTATACTATCCACAACAGATCCTGGTGTTGCTCCGATTGTACGTGCGAATCGAGAAGATGGTATAGCGGTTTGTCGCAAAATAAATGAGGAAGCTGCCGATCTTATTGCTAAAGATTCTCGTTTTGGTGTTTTTGCTACCCTGCCTTTCCCTGATATGGAGGCTGTTGTGGCTGAGGCCGATTACGCTTTAGGGACGCTGAAATTGGACGGTGTTGGGATTATGAGTAACTATGGTGCCAGCATCATTGGTGATCCAGAGTATGATGAGTTGTTTGATGTACTTAACAAGCATAATGCTGTCGTCTTTATTCATCCATCCATGCCGGTAGATGAAGCACCTCGTGCGTGTTTTGTACCATTCGATCCTATGATGGAATTCTGTTTTCAAACAACTCGTGCGGCAGCTAATTTAATATTTGGAGGTACTCTTGAGCGTTGTCCTAACATCAAATTTGTTCTGTCCCACACAGGTGGTACTCTGCCATATTTGGCATGGCGCTTGAGTACAACTTACAGTTATTTTAAAGAGGCTCCATTGAAAAATTTAGGAGATGATTTGGTTTTAGAAAGATGGTCAAGTCTGAAAAAAGATCCGATGGATTATATTAAATCTTTCTATTTTGATACTGCTCTATCTTGTAGCAAAACTCAGATAGAAGGCGTGCGAAATTTAGATGAATCTCATCTAATGTTTGGTACTGATGCACATTACGCGCCGCGTTTTGTTGGTAAGATGATGACCAAGTTTATTGACGAATATCAAGGTTATGATGATAAGTATCATGAAGCCCTCAATCGTACTAATGCGTACGCACTTTTCCCTCGTTTTGCAAAAGGTTAATTTTAAAATATTAGATGCGTATTACTAAAAAAGGAGATAATCGTTATGGGTTTAAGAGAAAGAATTCAAAACATTAAAATAATTGATCATCATGTACATGCAGTAGACCCTTTTTACTGGATGGGTCCGGTAGGTGTTTATCCATTTGCGGAATTCAACGCAAAATTGCCAGAACCTACTCCTTTTACAACAATTAGACGCAGAGAGATGCTCTTTACGGCATATCGTGAAATCTACGATTTTCCATATACAGATTTAACACCAGATAATCTACAGAAGCTTGATGATCTTTATCAAAAAAGTTTAGAAGGCGATGCAGAAGGAAAAATCTTCATGAAAGCCATGGACAAAGCTGGAATCGAAAGCGCCCTGCAAATGTGTTTAAGTGAGCCAATATTACCTCCTGGTTTGGATCCTAAGAGATTTGCACGCGCTCAAATGGTTGATGGTTTTCTAATACCGTTAGATAACAGTGGAATAGGGGAAACAACACGAGTAAAACAATTTGTTAAAATGGTTGAAGTTTATCCTAATATCATGCGTAAGCAAATGAATCCTCAGTCATTTGATGATTACTTGAACATGGTATCAGTTACCTTGGAAAATCTTGTTGCAGAAGGTGTCGTTGCGCTAAAAATGAACCATGCTTATTGGAGAGATATAGCGATAGATGTGGCAGATAAAAAAGAAGCTGAAGATGTTTATAATAAAAAAGATACAACTCCAGCTCGGTATAAAATTCTTCAGGATTATATAATGAGGCATATGATTGCCAAAGCTGCTGTACTAGAGCTGCCTATTCACATCCATACAGGTGCTTTGGGGATTGCACAACCAATGGAATTATCAAACGCGGCACGCTTTGATGCATTTTTATGGTTGCCGGATATCAGAAAGGCTCAAGTTATTTTACTCCATGGCAGTTATCCATATTGTCGTGAAGCTGGTTTCATGGTAAGCAGAAAGGGAGATGTGCCTAATTTATATTTGGATCTTTCGATGATGATTTATTCAATACCTGGTTCACCTGAAGCAAATGTAGGAATTATTAGAGATTGGCTGCAAGCTGGTTTAGCAGAAAGAATAGTTTATGGAAGCGATACAACAAATGTCATTAATGTATTTATAGCAGCAGCGATTATACGTGAAGCTTTATATCTGGCGCTGCAAGGCATGATAGATGATGGTTGTATTGATGAGACGCAGGCATTTACTATGGCAGAAATGATACTGCGCGAGAATGCTAAGAAGCTATATAAAAATAAAGTATAAGTTAATTAAACAAGTCTTTCTTGGTTAGACGTATTTACGGATACGTTTTAGATTAAAGTTTGAATGACATACTCAAGGGGGATTTTATAAGGTGCTGAAGGTTCAAACCTGATGACGCGCCTTCTTATTCCCATGAGGATGAGGTGCTTTTAGTACATGTTATATTGATATATTCTGTTTTATCTTACTTATTGGCAAGCGGGCTGTGATTACAAATATTATTGGAAGTGGCGGTATAATAGGGTTTTAAAATATGTAAATAGGAGAGAAAAATATGGAGTCTAAACCAGAATTAATTATCAACATAGACGATAAAATAAGTGTTAAGCAGGGGATAGTATTAGGCTTACAATCGGTTTTAGCGATGAATTTGTACATCGGACCTCTTATTTTAGCAGCTTTATTGGCTCTAGATGTTGAAGCAACGGCGTATTTTATAGCTATTTCATTTTTTGCTTGTGGTTTGGCTACAATATATCAAGCAGGTTTAGGTATTAAGTTGCCTATTATGCAGGGAACTTCATATGTTCCTTTGGGAGCAATGGCAGCGATAGCTAAAACAGCGGGATTGGCAACTGCTATTTGTAGTGCAATCCCAGCGGCAATTATTTTGGCTTTATTGGGTAAACCATTTAAGCTTATTAGTAAAATAGCTAAAAGATTTATTCCAGCTGTTGTTGCAGGATCAGCTATTATATCTATTGGTATTGCTTTAATATTTATTGGTTGGCATGAAATATTTATGATGCCAGAGCGTTTTACAACAAATATTATAGAAGCTGCTGCTTCGGCATTTACTCTAATTCTCTTTATTTTCCTTGGTACACACCGCAGTAGAGCAGGGCAAATTTGCCGTATAGGTTCAGTTATTTATGCTTTAGTAGTAGGAACGTTTGTTGCAACTTTACTTGGAGATGTTAATTTTGGTCCGGTTGCGGAAGCTAGTTGGATATCTATGCCAAAACTAATGCCATTTGGGATGCCTACGTTTGATGTTGTAGCAATATTAACGATGTTATTTGTTTTCTTAGTAATTCTTGTAGAGACGTTGGGTACATGGTATGCGACTGGTGCTGTAACTAATTCGGAAATTACTGAAGAACGTTTAAACAACGGTTCTGTTGGTGAAGGAATGGGTTGCCTGATTAGTGCGATTTTTGGTGGTCCTCCGGTAACAGGCTATGGGACAAATGTTGGAATCATCTCTGTTACAAGAGTTGGTAGTCGCTGGGTAGCGATTTATGCAGGAGTATTTCTAATGATTTTAGGATTAATTTCTAAGTTGATGTATGTTATAGCGGTTATTCCTGGACCGGTAGTTGTAGGTATTCAGATGATTATCGGTGTTTCTGTTGCTATGGTAGGCTTTAGGGTAATTGCTCCTCTAGGTTTTTCTGATCGCAATGTATTTATTGTTGGGTTGACTATTTTATCAACAATTGGTGCAGCGCTTATACCTCCTAATATTCTTCATTCTTTACCTACATTACTTAGCTATATCTTATCTTCCTCAATATCTGCAGGCTCGTTATGTGCGGTAATTTTAAATGTAGTATTACCGAATGATAAAAAAGCAGTACCTGCTTCAGAAACAGAAAACACTTTAAATGCATAGCGTTTTTATAGTGAATTGTTTTGAGATTAATTTAAGATAAGGTTTTAGTTGCAAAAGATAAAAGCAGTAAAAATATCCCCCCTAAATTTTCTTGTCAATATATGAAAAACAAATAAAAGAAAACACCACAATTATAGAATAATATTAAATTGCACAGACCAGCTTCGTTTTACATTCGAAGCTGGTCTGTGTATTTTATTGCTGTTCTATAATATGCAGTGTTTTTTGCAGGTTTTTTAATAAGGGGCTGTTTTTATTTGTTATTTTTGGATTTTATAGATAGTAGTTAAAACAGTTCCATTTGTTCTTCTTGCTCATCTTTTGGCCACATGTGTTTGGCAATATTAATAGTGCCATCTGGGAGAAATGTGATGCTTTCTTCTAGTAGCAAATTGCGTTGTTGTTCCTGACTGCCAAAGACGTAATCAGGAGCAAGTGTGCCGTTTTTGTTTACTACTCTGTGGCATGGCAGGTTGGAGTTGCCTGGTACACGGCTCATGGCAATGCCAACTTCTCTGGATGCTCTTGGGTAGCCGGCAAGTTCAGCAATTGTTCCATAGGTAGATATTTTGCCAAAAGGTATTTTAGCAACTTCTGCATAAACTTTCTCTAAAAATTCTTCATCTATTTCAATCATATTTGTCCAATTTGCTTTAGACATATTTATTAATCCTTTCTTGTTTGGT